>JAEDIN010000019.1 GCA_016292445.1 Oscillospiraceae bacterium
CGGATTAGTGGAGAGTGAAAAAGTAAAAATCCCACACTTTCGTGCAGGATTTTTGGTGGGGGAAGATGGATTCGAACCATCGAAGGCATTGCCAGCAGATTTACAGTCTGTCCCCTTTGGCCACTCGGGAATTCCCCCATATAAAAATCAGCATCATGCAAGCTCTCGATGGAGCTGGTGGACGGACTCGAACCCCCGACCTGCTGATTACAAATCAGCTGCTCTACCAACTGAGCTACACCAGCACGATACCGGCTTGAATATAATAGCAAACCGGCATGAGTTTGTCAACAAGAAAATTTCAAAATCAGCAAATATTTTTACATACCGGAGGAGATAAAAATGACTATTGCGGAATTATCCGGAGAATACAGAAAAAGCGGCGAGCTTTGCCGTGTGCGGGCAGAGGAATTGGGCGAAAAGCTCAAAAAAGAAAAAATGTGCGAGATGGACAAGCTCCGTCTCCGACGAAAGATACATATGCTCTCTAATATGGCCAGAGATGCCATTGCAACTTCAAATTACCTTGAAAATTACTACGGAGATGAGAAAAATGAACGAAAAAAAGCTGAATATGTTTGCTAAGGAAGAGGAATATGCCGCTTTGCGCCACTTTGTGAAGATGGTCGGGTCGAGCAAGGACGGCGGTATGGCGGCATCGGTCAAAAGGGCGATAGACCGCGAGCTTACCAAGCGTCAGAGGCAGCTCGTGTATATGTACTACCTCGAACAGATGCGTATGCAGGATATCGCCGATGAGCTGGGGCTGAGCATATCCAGTGTGAGCCGCACGATAAAGCGCGGCAGACGCAGACTGAAAAAATGCCTGCGCTACGGCGGAAGAGCTCTGATCGAGTCGCTGGAAGATTGAAGCGGTTTACTTAGCTGTCGATTTGTGTTAGAATAGGGCCATGTTGAAAGGAGCATGGCGTGAATACTAAGCAAAGAAAGAAAAAAGAAAGTATAAAAACCATACAGCTTATACTGCTTGCCATCGCCGTTACCGCACTGGTGCTGCTTGTCGTAAAGGCCTATGAGCATAATTTAAGCATCAGAAACGATCCCCATTACGGACAGGTCGAGGTTTTTAACGGCGAGGACTATGTCTGGATAACCCCCGAGGAGGGAGTTGCGCCAAATACGCTCAAGGCCGAGGAGTTTAAAACCGACTCCGACGGCAGACCCGTTTACACCGGAACGCAGTTTAAGGCGATGACCGGAATTGATGTTTCGCAGTATCAGGGTGAGATAGACTGGCAGAAGGTGTACGACAGCGGCATCCGCTTTGCGATCGTAAGGGCAGGCGGCAGATACTACGGTGAAGAAGGCGAAATGTACACCGACGATAACTTTGCCGCAAACCTCGCGGGAGCAAAGAAAGTCGGATTAAAGGTCGGAGTGTATTTTTTCTCACAGGCAATAAGCACCGAGGAAGCACGCGAGGAGGCACGGTATACGCTTGAGCTTATCGGCGATTCACAGCTTGACCTGCCGGTGTTCTGTGATTGGGAGCGCGTTGCCGACACCGAGGCGAGAACGAACGGGCTTGACGGCGCAACGATGACCGATTGCGCAGCGGCATTCTGTCAAACGATCGAGCAGGCGGGGTATGCCGCCGGTGTGTATGTTTACCCCGATACCGGCTACTACGGCTATGAGCTCGCCCGGCTCACGGACTATACATTTTGGTGCACGAGTCTCGGCAATCACCCGTTTTTTTACTATGCACATACGCTGTGGCAATACAGTTTTGACGGCAAAGTCCCCGGCATTGACCACAAGTGCGATATGAATATGATGTTTTATAAATGATTAAGGCACTGCGATCGCTGCAGTGCCCTAATTATTTATATATTGTATATACGGTTATCTCTTCTCTCGGAGGCGTCGGGCAGCTCACAGTCCCGATAGCCGAGTATGCAGTTGCCTATACCGACATAGTTGTCGCTTATGCCGTGCCGGCGCAGGAGCTGTCTGCCGTATTCGGTGTCGAAAACCTGACGGGCGCGGTGTATCCAGCAGGAGTCAACTCCGACGGAAAATGCGGCGTTCATCAGATTGCCCATCACGAGACTCCCGTCCTCAACATAGGTCATAACATTCTTGTCGGCAAGCACAACCACCACGGTCGGCGCACCGTAAAACGGGTCGAAGTCACGGCCCATTATCTCGGCATTGAGGCGTGAAAGCTCCGAAATGACCTCTTTGTCCTGAATAACGAGCATAACGGTCGACTGTCTGTTCATGCCGCTGGGAGCATAAAGCCCTGCCTTGAGTATTGCCTTGAGCTTCTCGGGGGCTACCTGCTCCTGCGTGTATCTTCTGACGCTTCTGCGCTTAGTTAAGCATTTTAAAACATCATTCATTGTCGGTATCCTCCGCATCAATATAATAGGCAATTTCGGGGTATGTACCCTTGTATCCCTTTGAAGCCTCGACGGCAGCCTTGGCGGCTTCGAGCTCGGTGCGCATCACTTCTATGCGGTCGTCTATTGCCTGAAGCTCCTGAAACAGGGTCGCAAATTTGCCCTCGGCGCAGTCTCGGTTCTGGTCGTAGTATTGCCTGCCTATCTCGATAAAAACCTTCTTCTGCTCCTCAAGCTCGCCGTTTATCTGGAGATTGAGCTTGGCGATGCTTGCGTAGCACCTTGCGGTGGTCGAGCTGCGGTCATAGGCGTCCTTGAGCGCACCGCTTTCGACATAGTCCTTTGCCTTCTTACCGACGGCGCTTATAGTGCCCTTTATTATGCTTTTGTAATCAGCCATTATCTTCTCCCTTCCTTGCGTTAACGAACATATCTTCGGGATTGTGCTGCTTTCTTGCGTTAATTATGAGTATCGCGAGCGAAACAACTGCGCTGACTATTGCCAGCAGCTGCGACACTCTTATATCGGTCGAGCCGATGTAAAGACTGTCCGTGCGCAGACCCTCTATCCACGCTCTGCCAAGACCGTACCAGAGTATGTACAGCCAGAAAACCTGCCCGTCATATTTGCGCTTGCCCTTTTTGGACCATATGTGCAGCACGATAAGTCCGAGTAAATTCCACAGGCTTTCGTACAAAAATGTCGGATGTACATACAGCGTCTCAAAGCCTGGGACTGTAAGTCCCATGCGGCAGAAAATCTCCGTCTGTGCGCCGAAGGCCTCGCGGTTTATGAAGTTTCCCCAGCGGCCGACTGACTGGCCTATCAATAGGCCGAAGGCGGTTAGGTCGGCAACGGCGAACACCCGAATTCTCTTTGCCCGACACCATATTATGCCGACGATTATTCCGGCGATTATGCCGCCGTAGATGGCAAGTCCGCCGTCACGCAGCGCAAATATTCTGTCCGGATTTGCGATGAAGTAGTCAAGCTTGAACAGAACATAGTATAGTCTTGCACCGATTATACAGGTGGGAATGAGCCAAATGACAAGCTCATACAGCTCATCGGAGCTAAGCCCAAACTCCTTTGCCCGTTTTGCGCAGTAGAGCGCGGCAAGAATAAAGCCGAGGGCAATAATAACGCCGTAAAAGTATATCTCCAGACCGAAAAGATTAAAGCTGTACGGTGGATCGATGCTCCAATCTCCGAGCATCGGAAAGCTTATCTGCGCCGATCTGAGCATTGTTGCAGTTAAAAGATTCATAATTATACCTTGCTTATAGGAGTCAGCACGCTCATGGCGAGCCTGTCGGGCGCCATAAAGGCGGTCAAAAAGTCCTCGCACTCAGCGATATCTATGCTTTCGAGCACATCGAAGCTGTCAAGCGAGCAGTAGCCGCCGAAAAGCCCCGTCACCATAGAAATGCAGATGTTGTCAAAGTCCTCGAGTCCGCGCAGTCTTGCGCCGAACGAGGCTTTTTTTGCACGCATAAAGGCGTCGCGGTCAAGACCGTGCTCCTTAACACCGCTGATTGCGGAGTTTATCTCGCGCAGAACACGCTGCGGATCGTTGCTCTCACCGCCTATCATGACGGTGGCAACGCCTGCGGTGTAGTCGATCTCATAGTCGTAGTCGCGATTAAGAAGTCCTTCGGAATACAGGCGGTTGTAGAATGTGCCCGATGAGCCGAACAAAGTGCGCAGAGCAAGCTGCGCAACTATCTTCTGCCGCTGCAGAGACTCGCCTCTGCCTGCCGGAGTGACCTTTGCGCCGATTAGAAACTGCGGCGCGGAAAGCTCCATCTTCTCCTCGTGATACGACTCAATGGGGAACTCCGACTCCTTTTCGCCGAGGTCGGCGGACGGTATCTCCGCCTTTTCCTCGGGCAGAATTTCCTTCGCTATCTCATATATTTTCTCCGGGTCGCAGTCCGCGGCAACGCAAAGCACCATATTTGACGGTGCGTAAAACGCCTTGTGGCAGTTGTACAGCGTTTCGGCGGTGATCTCGGCAATGCTCTCAACGCTGCCGGCGACTTGGTCGCGCACGGGGTTATGCTCATACAGCATACGCATCAGACGGTTATAGATAACATAGCCGGGACTGTCCTCAACCATACCTATCTCCTGACCGATGATGCCCTGCTCCTTATTAACCGTTTCGTCGGTGAAATAGGGGGTGGACACAAAGTTCAGCAGCATACGCAGGTTTTCCTCAAAGCCCGAGGTGCAGTCGAAATAATATGCCGTCATACCTCCGGAGGTAAAGGCGTTGGGCTGCGCCCCGTTTGCCGAAAGGGTGCTGAGCGCATTGTCACCGTCGGGCATATCAAACATCTTGTGCTCAAGAAAATGCGCAACTCCGGCAGGCGTGTCGTGCCACTGATTGTTCAGGAAAAACCTGCGGTGTGCGCCGCCGTAATTTGTCGCAAACACGGCGTAACCGAGCTTAAAGCCGGGCTTTGTGACAACATTTATCCTTAAGCCGTTGGGCAGCTCGGCGGTATAAAGTGTTTCGCCGATTTTTGAAAAATGCTTACGGTTCATCGTCTTCGCCGCCTCCTCGCAGGAAATATTCAGCGTCAAGCACAACGCTGCTTGCAATTTTGATAACATCCTCGCGGCTTACATCGCAGACCAGAGCGGCAAGCTCATCGGGTGAAAACTCAAGCCCGTCAATGGTGTTTGCAAGATAGAAGCCCTCAAGCTCACCCTGCGAATCAAGACATGCGAGCAGGTCGGAGGCAACGCTGCGGCGGGCCGCCTCGAGCTCCTCGTCTGAAATATCGCCGCTTTTGACTGCCTCAAGCTGGGCAAGTATCTCCGATTTCGCCTCATCGACCTTGTCAAAATCGACCCCCGAGGAAACCAGCATAATGCCCTTGTGCGTGTCTACCGTCGAGCTTGCGTAATAGCACAGTGACAGCTTTTCTCGCACATTCATAAACAGCTTCGAGGTAACGCCGCTGCCGTAAACCGCATTAAACACATAGATAGCGGCAAGGTCGGGTTCTTCCATGCACTCGCCGAGCCTGAAGCCCATAACGAGCTTGCCCTGAGTGACAGACATCTCATCGACGAACGAGCGCACCTTGTCCTCAACTGCGTTCATGCGAATATCCGTGCCGATATCGTAGTTTATCTCGCCCCTTGTCATGCCGGAAAGTGCGTCGGAGAGTATATCGGCAACCTTTGATGCTTCCATGCTGCCGCAGTAGAATATTTCAACGGGGCTTGCGGATATAAGGCTGTGGTAATATTTCGTGAGCTTTTGATAATAAATGCTCTCGGCGGTATCCTCCGTGCCGAAGCGCGAAACAGCGTAGTCCTCATAGCAGCACATCTGCTCAAGCAGGCGGAAATGCGCATAGGAGCGTTTTTCGTTTACTCTGCTGCGGATAAGCTCAAGAAGCTTTTCCTTTTCGCTCTCGACATAGGCGGGCAGAAACAGGCCGCCCCTCGTATTGGGGGCTAAAAGCATCTCGCAGCTTAGATTGGCGGCCTTTTCAAAAGCTTCGCTGCCGGCGGGCAGGTATTTATCATCGGGGAAGCTGGCATAAAAGCCGATGCACTGAATTTCACCGATTTTTCGCACGATGGGCTCAACTCCCGTGCCGTAGAGCGAGTCAAGCTCGGCGGCGATAGTCTGCATATCGGGGTGAAATCTTGTGCCGCGGCGAAGCACGAAGGGCAGCACGGCATTGAATGCCGCAGTTTCTCTTTTTAGCTGGGTTAGAAGATTGATGCTCAGGCATCCCGTTTTAAACTTGTCGCTGCGCAGGGCGGTGAGCCATACGCCGGGAATAAGCTCTGTTCTGACGGTTTCCATCCGGAAGCCTCCTTCACTACACAGTGTACTGTTCTGATAATATCACATTATAGCACACTTTTTAGTTATATGGTATACCTTTTCCGTCGTATTTTTCGCCGTCGAGCGTAACACCCTCGGTCGAGATGACGATATCGTAAACTTTACCGCTGCCGTTTGTCCATTTGACTCTGCATTCAGGGAAGCCCTCGGGAAGAGTAGGACGGATATACAGCGCACCCGACCACAGCTTGAGCCCCAGAAGCTCCTCGCACACAACACGGAAATACCAGGCTGACGAGCCGGTGTACCATGTCCAGCCTGCCTCGCCCATATGATCCGGGCAGGTGTAGACATCGGCAGGGATAACAAAAGGCTCAGCCATATAGCGTTTAAGATCATGGGTTTCGGGAATAAGGTCACACAAAATACCATAGCCGTCTTTAGACCTGCCCCTACGCAGACAGGCCATTGCAAGCCAAATCGCCGCATGTGTATACTGACCGCCGTTTTCCCTGAAGCCCGGTCCGTAGCTCTGAACATAGCCAGGGTCGCGCACGCAGCCGTAAAACGGTGGGGTAAAGAGCTTGACGAGCTTGCTTTCGCGGTCATAAAGCGCGGAAACGGCACTGTCAAGGGCCATGTCGATGCGGCTGTTCGAGGCATCGCTGCACATTGCCGCCCAGCTTTGCACAATTGAATCGATTCGGCAGCATTCGCTTCCCTTTGCGCCTATCGGCTCGCCGTCGGGCCAGTAGCCGCGCAGATACCAGCTTCCGTCCCATGCCTTGTCCGCGGCATTGCCGCAGGCGGCTGCAAGGGCGCGGTAGCGGTCCGAGCCTTGTTTACATAACATTACAAGTAAATCGGCAAAGCGTTTCACCGTATGCGAAAAAAACCAACTGAGCCAAACGCTTTCGCCGCCTATTTTGTCCATGCCGTCGTTCCAGTCGCCGCTGCCGAAGAAAAGCAGCCCGTGCACTCCGACACCACGGTTTGCGCAGCAGTCAACCGCCGCCTTGGCGTGGTCGAGCACACTTGCGCTTGCCTCGGATCGAAGGGGAGCTTCATATCGGTCGTTCTCATGGGCCTCAAGCGGAGCTGAGTTAACATAATATACAAGCTCCGAACATATATCCGTGTCGCCGGTTTTTTCAACATACTCGCACAATGCCCACACAAGCCAAAGCATATCGTCCGAGCATCTTGTTCTAACGCCCTTGTCGCCGTCGGGGAGTGCGTGCCACCAGTGCATGACATCGCCTTCAATATATTGATGCGCACAGCAGTCGAGTATCTGCCGCCGGGCAAAAGCGGGTGAGATGAGCAGGAGGTTTACCGCGTCCTGAAGCTGGTCGCGAAAGCCGGTCGCACCGCCGCTTTGATAGACAGAGCATCTGCCCATAAGCCGACAGGCAAGTGTTTGATACACTGCCCAGCCGTTCATATAATGCTCAAAAGGTACATTTCCGATAAATCCGAGCTTTGTGACCTCGCGCCGCCATGCCGCCTTGACGCTATCAAGCGCGTTAAAAGCGTTTTCCGGTTTACATAACTCTATTAGCTTGCTGTCATCACAAAAACCGCAGGCAATAACGGACACCGGTTGGCAGTTGAACACAGCACCGAATATCGGAGCGGAAAGCTCAGCCGTCTTGCCGTCGTAATCGCCTCGCAGCCAAGAGAAAAGGTCGCAGGTCCAGCCGAGTATCGGCGCGGAACACAAAGCTTTGAATTTAAGCTCCGGTAATGCGAAACGACTGCTTGAGGCAATGAACATGGAGTTAACATAATCCGAATTGACCGCAAGGTAGTCGTCCTCACTGTCGGAAAGCTGAAGCTCTGTTTTCCATGCGATTTGACCCGTAACCGAGCCGCAGACCTCAATAATAAGCAATCTTGCGTCCACGCCGCAGGGCACAAATGCCGTACATCTTATGCCCGTTGAGCCGAAGCTTTTTTCCCAAACCGCATAGCCAAAGCCGTAGTGAACGCGGCATGGGACACCGTCGGAGGCGGCAAAAATGCTGTATCTACCGTTGGGCGTAATATATTCAAGCGTCTCCGGTCCGTGCACGGCATAGGGGTCGTTTACCCAGCGGTTAACGCGCATTTCACGGGAGTTTTTAAGCCACATATTTCCCATGCCGCAGTCCGTGGCGTAATAGCCGAAGGAGCCGTTGGTCAAAATGTTTGACCAGACCTTCGGCGGAAGTGCACGGTTTACATAAAATACGAAGCTGTTTTCGCCGTCGTAGTTGAATTTCGGTATGCAGTCGGGTTTTCTCGGCTCTGAAAAGGGAAATTGATAGCTACAGTCCGTTCTGCGCTCGGAGCTTTCTGCACCGATGATGACAGAAGCGGCGGCCAGTATATCCGCTTGCGCCGAAACAGGGAGAATGCGTATTCCGCCATGCGTTCCCATGAGTGCCTCAAGACCGTGAGAAGCGAGAATATCCCGAACGCATCCGTAAATCGGACGACGGTATTCGCCGCCCTCATCGGTCAGAAAAACAAGGTCGGCAAAAACTCCGCAGGAGCGCAGAAGGCAAAACTGCTTTGTGAGCGATACGGCCGTTTCTCGGCTGACCTCATCATTCGGGCAGGCGATTATCGGCATATCGCCGGACACCCCGTACTGCCACAGCTTTTGCTTAGAAATAAAGGGTTTCTCGGCAGTTCTGAACCATAGCGGCTTTATCATCGACATGGCAAGATCCATCTCGCGGGAGTCCATTCCGGTAAGCGATGCGCAGGCAGACGGCATTGCGCCGAACTCGGCAGGTCCGATTGCAAGCATATGCTGCGCTCCGGCATATGCCTCGTCGGGCGTGAAGGCGACGCACATGGCAAAGCGCGTCTCGACGCGTTCGCCCTCTTTGAGGGAAAACTCCGTTGTGCCGGTCACAAAGGGCGCAGATAAATGCGCGTAGTCGCCGTTTCTGTCAGCCCGAAAGCTCATTTTTCTGTCGCAGGCAATGCAAAGCCATACCTCGTGCTGCCTGCCTCTTGCTAATCTGTGAAGCAAGAGGCAGTTGCCGTCGGAGTGGGCATCGATACCCAATCTCCAATACGCTGGATGGTTAACATAATCATTATAATCTGCAAGCACCGGCTCAAATGAAAAGGAAAGCCTTGCGCTTTCAATATCGCGCTTTGCGCTTACCTCGGCAAAGCGCAGCTCGCCGTTTTCGCCGCCTGCCGTTGCAACGCTCGATTTTAGGATGAAATCATCGGCGTTGAGCGTGTAGCTGCACGCCATTTCGCTCAGCTCCCATATGAAATCACCTGCTCCGGGTTCGGGCAAAAGAGAATAGCTTCTGTCGTCGTATTCGAGCCTGATCTCAAAGCCGTGACCCTCGCCTAACTGTCTGAACGGCGGCTTATAGACAAGCGTTTCGCCGCAGGAGGATGCGGAAACACCGCTTTCGGTTAACATAACATTGTATATGCCGTTTGACAGGACTGCACAGCTCGGATTTTCAAAGTCGATGTCCTCGCCGCGCTTTGCCCACTGCTGACCGGCGATCCTCTGCGGCTTTTCAAAGCCGCCCTCGCCAAGCTTCAGCACCGTGGCATTCACGGGGAGCTTTTCTTCAAGCAGACAGCGGTATGCGTGCATTCTTGCGTCAGCCATAAATCTGCGCTTGACAATACCGTCTGACAGGCAGTTTGCGATTGAGAGCATACTCATGCCCAGATGATGCGCCATGTAGCAGCGCACCGGTTCTCCGTCGGCGTTTCTGCATCGAGAGGGGGTAAAGTCTATCGCCTCTATGAAACCGTAGCGGCCTTTTGCACCGGCGGAATCGAGCCTGCGCAGATTGCTCACTGCGGCAAAGGGCTCGATGTTCAGCGCAAGAAAGCTTGAGTACGGCGATATTACAAGCTCACTGTCCTGCCCGCGTTTAAGCGCAAGATGCGCGCAGCCGTGCGCCTTGTATCGGTAGTTGAGCGCAGGGTCGAGTGAGAAAAATGCACTTTCGGAAATGCCCCATAGCTTTGAATGGGTTTGCCTGTGCTTTTGAACGAACATACAGTATTTCGTCGTTTCATACATGAGGCTGTCACGGACAAGCGGCAGAAACAGCTCCGGCATGAGGTACTCAAACATCGTACCCGTCCAGCTTGCCATGCCCTGATAGCCTGCGTAAGAGCGCATTGCTCTTGAGAGCCTGCGCCAGTGACTTCTCGGAATATCGCCCTTTGCGACGGCAAGATAGCTCGTCAGCCTCGCCTCGCTTGCCATTAGGTCGTAATAGCTGTCGGAAGCCTTAGACTTTTCAAGGTCAAAGCCGATATAAAACAGCTTGCGGCTTTTGTCAAAAAGCACGGAGAAATCCATAGGCTCCATGAGCTTTTCAACACGCCGTGCAAGGTGTGTGCGATTGTAGTCGTACAGACCGTTTTTGAGCGTCAGCAGGCAGGCATAAAGATTACCGCTGTCAACGGTGGAGATATATTTAGGCTCAAGACAGCGGAGTGTTCTCGTGTCGTACCAGTTGCTTAAATGCCCATAAAACTTCGGCATTTTTTCAAGCGTCGTGAGCATTTTTTCTATTATCTCAAAGGCCCTGCCTGCTTTGTCGATACCGAGATCGACGGCGCAAAGCGCCGAAACAAGCGCAAGACCGATATTCGTGGGAGAAGTGCGGTGAGCGATGCCGACAGGCGGCTGCTCCTGATAGTTGTCGGGAGGCAGAAAGTTATCCTCGGCGGTGCAGAATTTATCGAAATATGCCCATATGCTCTCGGCGCACTCCGACAGATATGCCTTTTTGTCGGCAGGCAGCACCTTAACGGGCTTTGCCGGAAAGGTGAGCGCAAGAGCAGCCAAGGGAGCAACTATCCACAAAAGCCCGACGGTTTTAGCAAAAATGCCGGTCGAGAAAATGAGCAGTGCAAGTCCCGATATCGGTGCAAACCACATATTGAGATAGTAGGAGGCAACGCTGCGTTTTTTGCGCTCACTTTGAGCGGCAGTCTCCCATTCGAGCAGGTTTTTACGGCTTATTCCCATACGCCACAGCGATACCGCCGCCGCGCTTAAACATATCCATGCCTCATAGGGCAGGAACCAAAGCCTCAGCACCGTCTGAATAAGAGCGGCGGAAACGCCCTTGAACAGCCTGCTTTGATATTTGACATGGCTGTCCGAGCTTTTGCTCGTGCCGAACTCTGTAAGCGCAATGAGAAGCCTTGCGCCGAGGGCAAGAAGCGCCGTCCATGCCGCAAGCATGAGGGCATGGCCGGACAGCAGCAGACCCAAAAATATGGCGGCAAAGCTGAGCGGAGCAACCAGACTGCGCCGCAGAGAATCAAAGAGCTTAAACCGCTCAATATCGGTCATGGAGGCATCGCGGCTGAATATCCAGCCGGAGTTCTGCCAATCGCCGCGGGTCCAGCGGTGATTGCGCCGATAGTAGGCGATGGGGGTGGAGGGGAAGGAGTCCGTAAACTCGGTGTCGCTCATATAACCGCCGCGCAGGTACGCACCCTCGAGCGCATCGTGCGAAAGCACAAGCCCGTCGGGAATGTGTGCGTTTGAACATACATACAGTGCCTCGGCGTCAATAATGCCCTTTCCCGAAAAGCCTCCGGCGTCAAACAAATCGGTGTACAGCTCGCCGCACAGCACAGAGTAAGGCTCAGTGCCGCCGACACCGGCGAATATGCGCGAAAAATCCGTTTTTCCGACGGAGGAAAGCTCATAGTTCATTCGCGGGTGTATGATGCCGTGACCAGCCGTGACGCAGGCATTTTCCCTGTCAAGCTTAGGCTTGTTGAGCGGGTGGGTTATCGCGCCTATGAGTTCGGATATCGAGTCCGGCGTGGGGTTGGTGTCGCTGTCGAGGGTGACGATGTACTTTGTACCCTCAAGTCCTTTGCCGTCGCCGGTCGAGATTACGAGTTCGCTTTTCTTGCCGCACAGCATTGCCGCCAGCGCAAGCACCGCACCCCTCTTGCGTTCAAAGCCACAAAAGCGGTGTCTGCCTGCATCCTCGGTCCTCGGTCGGGTGAAAAGATAAAAGCCGCCGCCATATTTTTCGTTGAGCCTGTTAACCGCATCGGCGGCACTTTGAATAAGCGGAGCGTCATTTTCAGTCACCGCACAGGCAGCCTCGGGAAGGTCGGCGAGAATGCCGAACATGAGGTTTTTTCCGCATCGGCGGTTGGTGAGATAAAACTCCTCAATACGCCGTGCAAGCTTTTGCCCCGAATCCTTGTCGGACAAAAGCGCGGAAATTACGCAGACGGTTTTCGCATCATCACCGACACCGTCTTTAAGCTCAAGCCTCGGCATTCTGCGCGGCGGCACGGCAAGCAAAATTAGATAGTCCAGCAGATTTTTCGTAAGCTCGGAGATGGGCAGAAGCAGCAAAACCGAGGCAATAAAGCTGTGCGACAAAAAGCCGCATAATATCGTCAGAAACAGCGTAAGCAGCACATTCGCCGCAATGTAGAGAGCGCCGCTGCACTTTTTTGCGTCCTTGCCCAAAGGCTTCGTGAAAAGGTAGTAGCCAACATGACGGGCGTCACCCTCGGATTGGGTACACAGCTTCAGAATGTGCTTTGCAAGGTAATGCTCCTCCATGGAGTTTGCTTTGGCAAGCTGCGAAAGCCGCTCACGGTAATACGCGCGGCTCAAATCGTCCATTTGGGGGTATATGCCCGAGGGATCGGCGCAAAGAAGCTTTTCGGAAACATCGACCGATTCAAGCAGGTATTGCATATCAAGACCGCCGACAAGCCTCAGCGAGGTGAAAACGGCGGCAATGCCGTCGGTAAGCTGCTCGGGTGTGTTGGTTTTCAGAAGCTTTTCACACAGCTCGGCAAGGCGCAGAATCAAAGCAGCGCGCAGTGCCGCCGGAAACAGGTACAGCTCCTTTCGCGGCAAAACGGAAACGCTTTGAAAACCGTCTAAAAACAGCCTGCACCGCTCCTCGGTTACCTTACCGAGACCGCAAGCTACAAGCGTTTTGCATATTTCAAGCAGTATGGCGCCGACATCCGAGCCGCGTAAAGACTTTTCCTTTGAAAAAGCGGCAATTGCGCATTTCGCCTCGCGCTTAGCAATGTAGCGGTTGTCCAAAAGCCACTCGCAGGCAACGGGAACGCTCACCGCAGAGCCGAATCTGGCTTCCACCTTTTCGTAGGCTGCGTCTATATCGCGGACTGCGGAGTTGAGTTTGCTTACGAGTGCCTTGGCGGGAACAGGCTCGGTTTTTCTGTTTAATCTTGCCGTCTGCTCTGCAAGGGCGAGAAGCCTGTCATCTTCAATGTATCTGCCCTGTATACTCATTAAAATGACCTCCGAAAATCACTTTGTTGTCATAAATGACAGTTTTGCCGCAAATACTCAAATATATTCTGTTTAGCTGACAAGAGATTTTGCTTGACAGGCAGGAATGGGAAGCGTATAATCTGTAAAGTAAAAATGATTTACAGGGAGGCGGGCACCGTGGAAAACAGCAGAGTGATGCGTTCGATGCTGTTTGATTTTTACGGCGAGCTGCTCACGGACAAGCAGCGTGAGTACTTTGACCTCCATTATAATGAAGACCTGTCTTTGGCTGAGATCGCCGAGCAGAGCGGCATTTCCCGTCAGGGTGTGTGGGATATAATCCGCCGCGCCGAGGCCGCAATGACGGAGATCGAGGATAAAACGGGACTGATAAAGCGTTTTAACGAGCGCAACGCCGCTCTTGCCGAGATACGCTCGGAGCTAACGGAGCTTGGAGACATGGCAGAGGGCAGAGCACAGGAGCTTGTAAGGAGCATTTCCGAAAAGCTCGATGAACTTGAATAGGAGGCAACGCTATGGCATTTGAATCATTATCCGACAAGCTGTCCGCTGCCTTTAAGAAGCTGCGCGGCAAGGGCAGACTGACCGCAGCCGATGTCAAGGAAGCCATGAAGGAAGTGCGCATGGCACTTCTCGAGGCTGATGTCAGCTATAAGGTCGTTAAGGAATTTACCAAGAATGTGACCGAGCGTGCCACGGGCGAGGATGTCCTTGAGGCACTTTCACCGGCACAGATGGTCGTAAAGATAGTCAACGAAGAGCTTGTAAAGCTCATGGGCAGCGAAAACCGGCGTCTGACGATAGGCTCAAGGTCGCCGAGCGTAGTTATGCTGGTCGGACTTCAGGGCGCAGGTAAGACCACCAACGGCGCAAAGCTTGCAGCCTATATGAGAAAGCAGGGCAAGCGTCCGCTGCTTGCAGCCTGCGATATTTACAGACCCGCCGCTATAAAGCAGCTCGAAACCGTCGGCAAGCAGCTTGATATCCCCGTGTTCCAGATGGGCACGACCAATCCCGTGGATATCGCCAAGGCAGCCGTTGAGCACGCCAAAAAGCACGGCAACGACCTCGTATTTCTCGATACGGCAGGCCGTTTGCATATAGACGAGCAGCTCATGGACGAGCTTCGCAATATAAAGGAAGCGGTCGAACCGGCGGAGATCCTCCTTGTCGTCGATGCGATGACCGGTCAGGATGCGGTGAATGCGGCAAACGCCTTTGACGAGGCCCTGGGTGTTACCGGAGTTATGCTCACAAAGCTTGACGGTGACGCAAGAGGCGGCGCGGCACTTTCAATCAAGGCGAGCACCGGCAAGCCGATTAAGTTCATCGGCGTCGGTGAGAAGCTCGATCAGATAGAGCCGTTTTATCCCGACCGTATGGCGTCGAGAATACTCGGCATGGGTGATGTTCTGACCCTCATCGAGAAAGCCGAGCAGAGCTTTGACGAAAAGAAAGCTCTTGAGATGGCGGAAAAACTCAGGGCAAACCGCTTCTCGCTGTCGGATTACCTCGAGCAGATGCGTTCGCTCAAGGGCATGGGTGATTTAAACGATCTTGCCGGAATGATACCGGGCCTTGACGCAAAGGCACTCAAGGGCGCAAAGGTCGATGAAAAGGGACTTAGCCACATTGAGGCGATAATCCTTGCCATGACGCAGGCAGAGCGCGATGACCCGTCGATACTCAACGCAAGCCGCAAAAAGCGCATTGCCGCAGGCAGCGGCACAAGCGTTGTCGAAATAAACAGACTGCTCAAGCAGTTTACCGCCATGCAGGGCATGATGAAGCAGCTTTCCGGCAAAAATATGAAGAAGCTGCAAAAGAAGTTCGGCAAGGGCGGCGGAATGCCGGGGCTCGGCGGTCTCGGCGGATTCAGACTTTGATTACTCACGCAGATGCGTTTGTAATATATAGAATTTTTTGGAGGTGAAATATAAATGGTAAAGATCAGACTTCGTAGAATGGGCGCAAAGAAAGCACCTTACTACCGCATCATCGTTGCAGATTCCCGCAGCCCCCGTGACGGTCGTTTTATCGAAGAGCTCGGTGTTTATGATCCCATGGCAGAGGGCGAGCAGAAGATCAAGGTCGACATGGAGCGCGCACAGTACTGGATCGCAAACGGCGCACAGCCCACCGAAACCGTACGCGGCCTGCTTAAGAAGGTCGAGGCCTAATAAGGAGAATCTACCGGCATGAAAGAACTTTTGACCTATATCGTGCAGAATCTCGTCGATCATCCCGACGAGGTATCTGTGACCGAGCGCGAAGCCGGCGGCGAGACCGTTTTTGAAGTGCGTGTCGCCGACGGTGATATGGGCAAGGTCATTGGCCGGCAGGGCAGGATCGTCAAAGAGATCCGTATACTCATGCGGGCTGTTGCCCAGAGAAAGGGCAAGAAGGTATCAGTCGATATCATGGACTGACAATACGAAAAGGGCTACCCATCGGTAGCCCTTTTAGACTATGCGAGGGATGAAAAATGGATAAAAAGCAATATATCGAAGCCGGAAAAATAGTAAACACCCACGGCGTTAAGGGCGAGGTCAAGATTCAGGTCTGGCTGGACAGTCCGGAGTTTTTGAAGAAATTCAAAACCGTTTACATTGATAATAAGGCAGTAAAGCTCCTAAGCGGCAGAGTGCATAAGGGCTTTCTGATTGCAGTTTTGGACGGTGTCGAGGATGTAAACTCGGCAATGAGCCTGAAGAATAAAACCGTGTATATCGACAGGAAGGACGCAAAGCTCCCCAAGGGCGCATACTTTTTGCAGGATATAATCGGAGCTTCGGTCGTTACCGAGGACGGCAGCGAGATCGGCGTACTCAAGGATATTCTCGAAACTCCGGCTTCGCAGATCTATGTCGTGCAGGGCGAGGTTGAGCATCTTGTTCCGGCGGTGGACGAGTTTGTACTCAAGGTCGATGCCGAAAACGCGGTTGTCACCGTAAGACTGATAGAAGGAATGTGAATAATTATGTCAACCATGAGAATTGATATAATGACGCTTTTTCCCGATACCATGAACGCCGTTTTGCATGAGAGTATTTTGGGCAGAGCAGCTAAAAAGGGGATAATCGAGGTCAATTGCGTACAAATCAGGGATTATACGGAGAATAAGCAGTGTCAGGTGGACGATTACCCTTATGGCGGCGGCTGGGGCTGTGTAATGATGGCGCAGCCGCTCAAATCCTGCCTTGACCATATTATGTCAACCGTAAAGGATAGAAAAAGCCGCGTTATCTATATGTCGCCGCAGGGCAAGCCCTACGACCAGCGCACCGCAAGACGGCTGCGTGACAACTACGACCACCTCGTGTTGGTGTGCGGCCACTACGAGGGCGTTGACGAGCGATTTATCGAGGAGTGCGTTGACGAGGAGATATCCTTGGGCGACTTCGTGCTTACCGGCGGAGAGATAGCCGCAATGGCGGTCGCCGATTCAGTGTGCAGGCTTGTGCCCGGCGTTTTGTCCGACGAGGAGTGCTTTACCGGCGAAAGTCATTGGGACGGAGTGCTGGAGTATCCGCAGTACACCAGACCCGAGGTCTGGGAGGGCAGGAAAGTGCCCGAGGTGCTTTTACAGGGCAACCATGCCGCCGTGGACGAGTGGAGGCGCAAGAAAAGTCTTGAGCGCACTATGGACAAGCGCCCCGATATGTTCGAGAAGATAATGCTTACGGATAAGCGGGATCTGAAGCTGTTGGAGCAGATAAAGAAAGAGCGCAGCCGCATGAAGCTCACCTTGCCGGTGGGCTACCGTTTGGCAACCGAGAACGATATCGAGGATATAATGCTTATCATGCGACAGGCGAGGAATTATCTCAAAAAGCATCGTGTTGACCAGTGGCAGGGCGATTACCCGACGCAGGAGGTGTTTGCCGAGGCTGTTGCCGAAGGCGAGTGCTACGCCGTCACCTACGGCGAAAGGCTTGCCGGCTTTTTCTGCCTGACGGACAAGCCCGAGAGCGATTACGATAATCTGACCGACGGCAAATGGCACGGCGAGGGCAAATACTGTACGCTGCACCGTATGGCGGTCGAGGCGCAGTTCAGAAGCACCGGCATAAGCGATATGATGCTCGGCTTTGCCGAGGAGACTGCAAAAAGCAGAGGCGCGGAGTGCATTCGCACGCACACCCACCGCAAGAACAAGGCGACGCAAAAGCTGTTAAAGCGCAAGGGCTACGCATACAGAGGAAATGTGCTTGTTTCAATCGAACCGGGTCGCGATCCGGCAAGACAGGCTTTTGAGAAGAAAATATGAGACTTACAGACATAAACGATATAAAAAAACTGCTTTCAAGCCACGGCTTCCGATTTTCTAAGTCCATGGGGCAGAATTTTCTGACCGCCGCGTGGGTGCCGGAGGATATAGCCGATGCAGCACAGCTTGACGAAAACACCGGTGTACTCGAGGTCGGACCGGGAATAGGCTGCCTGACCGAGCAGCTTTCGATGAGAGCGGGCAAGGTGGTAGCCGTCGAGCTTGACAATGCGCTCAGACCGGTTTTAAAGGAAACCCTTGACGGAAAAGATAATGTCGAGATAGTATTCGGCGATGTTTTGAAGCAGAATATAAAAGAGCTTGTGAACGAAAAGATGTCGGGAATGCGACATGTGGTGTGCGCAAATCTGCCGTATAATGTCACAAGCCCTCTGATAACCGCATTTTTAGAGGCGGAGTGCTTTGATACGGTCACGGTCATGATACAGCGCGAGGTCGCAAGACGAATATGCGCAAGACCCGGTACGGCGGATTACGGTGCGTTTACGGTGCTCGTGAACTGGTATGCCGAGCCGGAAATGCTGTTTGATGTGCCCCCGAGCTGCTTTATTCCGCAGCCCAAGGTCACCTCAAGCGTCATACGGCTCAAAATGCGCAGCGCACCGCCGGTTTCGGTCAAAGACAGGACGCTGTTTTTCCGTGTCGTAAGGGCGGCGTTCGGAATGCGCCGCAAGACTCTGACGAATGCTCTCGGCGCAAGCATTAACGAGCTCGGCAAGTCGGAAATCGAAAAGCTGCTTTCCGATTGCGGCTTTGACCCTAAAATTCGCGGCGAGGTGCTGTCAATTGGTGATTTTGCGAAAATCTCGGATGCAATTTTTGGTTTAATTTAATAGATGCTTGTGTGTCAAATTCCATTGACTACAATCAACTAAAATGTTAGTCTTAGTTGAAAGGTTTTTTTAGTTAGCAATGAACGGAGGTATCATTATGAATCTTACCAATAATGAACACATTACCAAGTGGGTCGATGAGATGGCCGCACTGTGCAAGCCTGCAAAAATCGTCTGGATAGACGGCTCTGAGGAGCAGCTCGAGCAGCTTCGCCATGAGGCGATGAGCACCGGCGAGCTTATAAAGCTCAACGAGGAAAAGCTCCCCGGCTGCTATCTGCACCGCTCCGACCCGAACGATGTTGCCCGTGTTGAGGACCGTACCTTCATCTGCTCAAGACGCAAGGAGGACGCAGGCCCCACAAACAACTGGATGGACCCTAAGGAGATGTATGAAAAGCTCTACGGCATCTATGACGGCGCAATGGCAGGCCGCACGATGTATGTCATTCCTTACTCCATGGGCGTTGTCGGCTCTGACTTTGCAAAGTACGGCATCGAGCTTACCGACAGCATCTATGTAGTCGTGTCCATGGCGATAATGACCCGAATCGGCAAGACCGTACTCGACGCAATCGGCGACAGAGCGGATTACATCAAGGGTCTGCACTCCAAGGCGGAGCTTGACCCCGAAAAGAGATATATCGTTCACTTCCCCGAGGACAACACGATCATGTCCGTCAACTCCGGCTACGGCGGCAATGTTCTGCTTGGCAAAAAGTGCTTTGCACTGCGTATAGCATCCACCCTCGGCCGCAACGAGGATTGGATGGCGGAGCATATGCTCATTCTCGGCGTTGAGAATCCTCAGGGCGAGGTCCGCTATGTCTGCGGCGCGTTCCCCTCTGCCTGCGGCAAGACCAATCTTGCAATGCTCATTCCTCCCGAGGCATACCGTGAAAAGGGATGGAAGTGCTGGACTGTCGGCGATGATATCGCATGGCTGCGCATCGGTCCCGACGGCAGACTTTGGGCTGTAAACCCCGAGAACGGCTTCTTCGGCGTTGCCCCCGGCACAAGCGTAAAATCCAACCCCAACGCACTTGCGGCAACCAAGAAAAACACCATCTTCACCAATGTTGTCCGCAATCTTGACGACAATACCGTTTGGTGGGAGGGCATGGACAAGAATCCCCCGAAGAATGCGGAAAACTGGAAGGGAGAGCCTTGGGACTGCACGGACGGTTCAAAGGGCGCTCACCCCAACTCCCGCTTCACTGCTCCTGCCGTCAACTGCCCCTGCATCAGCCCCGAGTTTGAGAGCAAGAAGGGCGTTCCCATCTCCGCTATCATCTTCGGCGGCCGACGTGCAAAGACCGCTCCGCTGGTCTACCAGTCCAGAAACTGGGATCACGGCGTGTTCGTAGGCAGCATCATGGCAAGCGAGACCACCGCAGCCGCCACCGGCAAGGTCGGCGTGGTCAGAAGAGACCCCATGGCAATGCGGCCCTTCTGCGGCTATAACATGGGCGACTACTGGCAGCACTGGATCGACATGGGCAAGAAGCTCAGCAATCCCCCGAAGATCTTCAATGTCAACTGGTTCCGCACCGACGACGAGGGCAACTTCGAGTGGCCCGGCTTCGGCGACAATTTGCGCGTAGTCGAGTGGATACTCGGCCGCTGCTTCGACGAGGTCGGCGCAGTGGAAACCGAGCTCGGCTTCGAGCCTAAGGCAGAGGATATTAACCTCGAGGGCAGCGGTGTCACCGAGGAGACGCTCGAGGATCTGCTCAAGGTCGATAAGGCACTTTGGCTAGAGGAATGCAAGGGCATTCGCGAGTACTATGCCCAGTTCGGTGACAAGCTCCCCAAGGAGCTGGCTTCCGAGATAGACGGCCTCGAGGAACGCCTCAAAAAGTAAAAGCATGCAATGAATGACGATACCCCCAATGCGGTTTAGCACTGCATTGGGGGTATTTTGACGACAAAGATGCACTTTTGGACGCCTAAATAGGCAAAATCAACAAAACACTTGTGAAACTCGCAACAAAATGGGATCATTTTTGTATGCAAAGTGCATTGAAGATTTGGTGTTAAAAATGTTAGTCTAATTATGCAAAAATGATGGAATAATTATTAGGTATTACTGCTGTAAATCGCCGGCCCGGGCTGAAATCGAGGGCTGTTCAGAAAGGATGGAATGTTTATGAGCAAGAAGTATGTTTACCTGTTTTCCGAAGGCAACGCAAAGATGCGCGAGCTGCTTGGCGGCAAGGGCGCGAACCTGGCAGAGATGACCAACATCGGTCTTCCCGTACCGCAGGGCTTCACCATTACCACCGAGGCCTGCACCCAGTATTACGAAGACGGACGCCAGATCAATGATGATATCATGGCGGAGATCATGGCAAATATTGAAAAGCTGGAGGAGATCACCGGCAAGAAGTTCGGCGACCTTGAAAATCCTCTGCTCGTATCCGTTCGCTCCGGTGCCCGTGCATCCATGCCCGGCATGATGGACACCATCCTTAACCTCGGTCTTAACGAGGATGTCGTCAATGTCATGGCTGCAAAGTCCAACAATCCCCGTTGGGCATGGGACTGCTACCGCCGTTTCATCCAGATGTATTCCGATGTCGTCATGGAAGTCGGCAAGAAGTACTTCGAGCAGCTTATCGACCGCATGAAGGAAGCTCGCGGTGTCACTCAGGATGTTGAGCTCACCGCTGACGACCTCAAGGAGCTTGCAGGTCAGTTCAAGGCAGAATATAAGGACAAAATCGGCGAGGATTTCCCCACCGACCCCAAGGAGCAGCTCATCGGCGCAGTCAAGGCGGTTTTCAGAAGCTGGGATAACCCCCGCGCAAATGTTTATCGCCGCGATAACGATATCCCCTACAGCTGGGGCACTGCTGTCAATGTTCAGATGATGGCATTCGGCAACATGGGCGATGACTGCGGCACCGGCGTTGCATTCACCCGTGATCCGGCAACCGGCGAAAAGAAGCTCATGGGCGAGTTCCTCACCAATGCACAAGGCGAAGATGTCGTTGCGGGCGTGCGCACCCCTATGCCCATCGCACAGATGGCGGAAAAGTTCCCCGAGGCATTTGCACAGTTCACCAATGTGTGCAGCACTCTCGAAAACCATTACCGCGATATGCAGGACATGGAGTTCACCGTTGAAAACGGCAAGCTATATATGCTCCAGACCCGTAACGGCAAGCGCACCGCACAGGCAGCACTCAAGATCGCCTGCGACCTCGTTGACGAGGGCATGATCTCCGAGAGCGAAGCCGTTGCAATGATAGACCCGAGAAACCTTGACACTCTGCTTCACCCGCAGTTTGACACCGCAGCACTCAAGGCAGCTGTCCCCATGGGCAAGGGCCTCGGTGCATCCCCCGGCGCAGCCTGCGGCAAGGTCGTTTTCACCGCAGAGGACGCAAAGGAATGGAACGAGCGCGGCGAAAAGGTCGTTCTCGTAAGACTTGAGACTTCCCCCGAGGATATCGAGGGCATGAAGGCCGCACAGGGCATCCTCACCGTCAGAGGCGGCATGACCAGCCATGCGGCAGTTGTCGCAAGAGGCATGGGCAAGTGCTGCGTCTCCGGCTGCGGCGACATCACCATGGACGAGGAGAATAAGAAGTTCACCCTCGGCGGCAAGACCTATAACGAAGGCGATTTCATCTCCCTCGACGGTTCTACCGGTAATATCTATGACGGAGTAATCCCCACCGTTGATGCCTCCATCGCGGGCGAGTTCGGCCGTATCATGGCATGGGCAGATAAGTACCGTCGTCTGCAGGTCCGCACCAATGCTGACACACCCTACGACGCACGCAAGGCTCGTGAGCTTGGCGCACAGGGAATCGGTCTGACCCGTACAGAGCATATGTTCTTCGACTCCGACCGTATCGCGGCATTCCGCGAGATGATCTGCGCCGATACTCTTGAGGAGCGCGTAGCGGCTCTTGCAAAGCTCCAGCCCATGCAGCAGGCAGACTTTGAGGGCATCTACGAGGCGATGGAAGGCAATCCCGTAACCATCCGCTTCCTCGATCCTCCCCTCCACGAGTTCGTTCCCACCGACGAGGCCGATATCGAGGCTCTGGCAAAGGCACAGGGCAAGAGCGTCGGCCAGATAAAGGCACTCATCGCATCCCTGCATGAGTTTAACCCCATGATGGGTCACCGCGGCTGCCGCCTCGCCGTAACTTATCCCGAGATCGCAGCAATGCAGACCCGCGCTGTCATCAACGCGGCAATCAATGTCCAGAAGAGACATCCCGAGTGGAACATGGTTCCCGAAATCATGATCCCGCTGGTTGGCGAGGTCAAGGAGCTCAAGTATGTCAAGGATGTAGTCGTTAAGGAAGCAGATACACTCATCGCAGAATCCGGCCTTGACATGAAGTACCTTGTCGGCACCATGATCGAGATTCCCAGAGCGGCCCTGACTGCCGACGAGATCGCAACCGAAGCAGAGTTCTTCTCCTTCGGCACCAACGACCTTACTCAGATGACCTTCGGCTTCAGCCGTGACGACGCCGGCAAGTTCCTCGGCGC
>JAEDIN010000020.1 GCA_016292445.1 Oscillospiraceae bacterium
CGACCGAGCTTGTGTTCGGTCTAAGAATAGTCATTGCCGGAGTATGCGGAATGCTTATCGGCATAGAGAGAACACGCAGACTCAAGGAGGCAGGCATTCGCACCCATGCGATGGTAGCCTGCACCGCCTGCCTGCTGATGATCCTTTCAAAATACGGCTTTTCCGACCTTGTAAACGCCGACGGCAGTATGTACACCGGCGTGGACACGGCAGATCCGGCGAGAATAGCGGCGCAGGTCATAAGCGGCGTGAGCTTCCTGGGTGCCGGCGTCATTTTCAAGGCAGGCAGCACGATAAAGGGCCTCAACACAGCCTCGGGCATTTGGGCGACGGCAGCTATCGGTATGTGTCTCGGAGCGGGCTTGTACCTTGCGTCGATATTCACAACGATTATCGTGCTTGCACTTCAGTATATGTTCCATCGCTACAATTTCAGCAAGGACACATATGTGACGAATGTCGTATCGGTCACGATGCGCGAGTGGGGAACGGGCATAAAGCAGATGCGTGCGATGCTCGACGAGATGAACGCAAGCGTATTTGAAAGCGAGGTAATTCGCAACGAAAACGGCACGGTCACCTTTAACCTGAGCTTCAAATCACCCAAGGCACTGACCTCGGAATCAACTCTTGCATATATGGACGCTCATCCCGAGGTTATCTCCTTTGAGTCCCTCCCGATACTGTGATATAAAACGGAGCATAAGAATGAAAACGGTAGTGATAATAGGCGGTGGCGCATCCGGCATGATGGCGGCGTTGTCAGCCTCAGAAAACCCCGAAAACAGAATAATACTGCTTGAGCGACAGCAGAGAGTGGGCAAAAAGCTGCTTGCCACCGGCAACGGCAGATGCAACCTCACGAATGTCGGCGCAAAACCGGCAAATTACCACGGCGAGCAGCCCGAATTTGCTGTACCTGCGCTCCAAAAGCTTCCGCCGGAGAAGGTACTGGAGTTTTTCCGCAAGCTCGGACTTCTGACCGTTACCGAGTACGGCGGCAGGGTGTATCCGCTGTCAAATTCCGCAAACAGCGTCGTGGATGTCCTGCGCTTTGCACTGCAAAGGGACAATATCGAGCTTCGCACATCGACGCCGGCAAGGCAGCTTTATAAGCGCGGCGAGGGTTTCGTTATAAAGACGGATGAGGGCAGTATTAATGCAGATTTCGTCATTGTTGCATGCGGCGGTGCCGCAGGCGCAAAGATCGGCGGCGTTACCGACGGCTACGAGCTTCTCAAGGGCTTGGGTCATAAGCGCACTGCGCTGCGACCCTCGCTGGTTCAGCTTGTGACCGACCCCGCATATCCCCGTTCGCTCAAGGGTGTTCGCGCGCAGGCGGCATTAAGGCTCACGGCAGGCAGCGCAACGCTTGCCGAAAGCCGCGGCGAACTTCAATTCACCGAAACCGGACTTTCCGGTCCTGCGGCATTTGATATCTCCCGTGCCGCATCGTTTTGCGGCGAGGGCGGCATCGTACATATAGACTTTTTGCCGGATTATGATGAAAAACAGATTGCACAGCTTCTTTCCGATAAAGCCTCGACTTTGCCGACGCTTGCCGCCGAGGAGCTTTTGACGGGAGTTTTGCACAACCGTCTCGGAAAAATGATTGTCAAGTATTCGGACATAAACCCTTCTCGCAGGCTGTACGAGCTTAATTATACCGAGCTTTGCCGCGCGGCGGCATCGTGCAAGAGCTTTGAGATAGCACTGCGCGGTGTCGAGGGCTTCGACTCGGCACAGGTGACGGCAGGCGGAATTAAGACCACCGGCGTCAATCCGCAGACGATGGAGAGCTGGTTTGTGCCGCATCTGTTTATCTGCGGCGAGCTTTTGGATATAGATGCCGACTGCGGAGGCTATAATTTGCAGTGGGCGTGGGCGAGCGGCTATGTCGCAGGGAGGCTCGGAGAATGATACTTGTGCGAAATCTGCGCCTCGGCATAGATGCACCCGAGGACAAGCTTAAAAAGCTTGCGGCGAGAGAACTCGGCGTTTTTGAGCGTGAGATACTTAGCCTGAAAATCACGAAAAAATCCCTTGATGCGAGGAAGAAAAACGACATCCATTGGCTGTACTCCGCGGCGGTCGAGGTCAAAGACGAGGGGCGAACGCTCAAAAAGACACACAGCAAAAATGTCTGCAGCTATGAAAGCTTTCATTACGAAATTCCGCAGCTCACGGCACAAAAAAGACCGGTCATCGTCGGCTTCGGACCGGCCGGAATGTTCGCCGCCCTTGTGCTGTCAAAGGCAGGATTAAAACCCATCGTCATTGAGCGGGGCAAGGATGCCGAGGCAAGGGCGCAGACAGTGGAGGCGTTTCGCAGCGGCGGCGAGCTTGACCCGGAGTGCAATGTCCAGTTCGGAGAGGGCGGAGCAGGCACTTTTTCCGACGGAAAGCTGAACACCGGCATTAAGGACAAGCGCATCCTCTGGATGCTCGAGCAGTTTGTCGAGCACGGTGCGCCGGAGCATATTCTGTATGACGCAAAGCCGCATATCGGCACGGACATTCTTATAAATGTCGTGCAGAGCATCCGCAAAACGGTAATCGAAAACGGCGGTGAGGTGCGCTTTTCAAATAAGCTCATGAAGCTTATTATCGACAAAAACAGGCTCACCGGCATCGAGGTCAGCTCCCCCGAGGGGGAATATACCCTTGACTGCGAAAGCCTCATCCTCGCCATCGGTCACTCGGCGAGGGACACTTTTGAAATGCTGTATTCGCTCGGCGTTCCCATGGAGGCCAAGGCATTTTCCATGGGCGCGAGAATCGAGCATAAGCAGGCGGATATAGACCTTGCGCAGTACGGCGGCGAATATGACGGGCTGCCGGCGGCGGACTATTCGCTGAATGTACATTTTGACGACGGTGAGAGCGCGTATACATTTTGTATGTGTCCGGGAGGCGAGGTCATCGCCGCAGCCTCGGAAATCGGCGGCGTTGTGACAAACGGTATGAGCCGCTCGAAGCGCGACGGCGAAAATGCCAACGCCGCTTTGCTCGTGACCCTCACACCGGAGGATTTTCCCTATGAGGGCACTCTGGGCGGAATGTACTGGCAGCGTGAGATTGAGCGCAGAGCGTTTGAGGTCGGCTCGGACTACAAGGCCTGCGCACAAACCGTGGGCGATTTTCTTGCGCACAGGGCGAGCACTGAGCCAAAGGGCGTTACGCCGAGCTATAAGCCCGGCGTACACTGGTGCGAGCTGCGCGGTATCCTGCCGGAAAAGATAACGGCCGTCATGGAAAGAGCCATACCGGAGCTTGGCAAAAAGCTCAAGGGCTTCGATTCGCCCGATGCGGTGCTCACCGCTCCCGAAACGAGATCGTCCTCTCCGGTGCGCATACTGCGCGATGCTTCCCGCCGCTCCGAAATCAGAGGGCTGTACCCCTGCGGAGAGGGCGCAGGCTATGCCGGAGGTATCACCTCTGCTGCCGTTGACGGCATGAAATGTGCCGAGAGCCTGATTGACAGCCTGTGACCACATTTAAATTTTACAGCACACAAGAAATTGTGTGCTGTTTTCTCTTGTGGTGCAAAAAACGGACGACCACAATATATTGTTTTCACCCGTGTTCAGGCGCTTAATAACAAAAATGAGCAAATTGTGAACAGGTAAAAATCCGCTAAGCCTTGAAACAACGGCATTTTTGCAAAACCGTCAAAAATACACATAACAAAAACAGGCAGAAACGATAACAGAATGTAAAAATCCGAACACTATATTTTGTGGTCAAAGCGGTTACAAAGCGGTAAAAACACACAATATTTTGTGCCTGCAACTCTTGACAAGCCACAATCTGTAGATTATTATAAGTACCGCTGATACTTTGAAAGGGAACGCTATGAAAATCTCAGGAATTCAAAAACTGACCCTTCTCGATTACCCCGGAACGGTTGCCTGCACGCTGTTCACGGCGGGCTGCAACTTCAGATGCCCGTTTTGTCACAATGCAGGGCTGGTGCTGCCGGAGCAGATCGAGGAAGCGTCTATAAGTGAGGACGAGGTCATGAGCTTCCTCAAAAAGCGAGTTGGTATGCTCGACGGTGTGGCGATAACCGGCGGAGAGCCGCTGCTGCACGCGGATATGCCCCAACTTTTGAGGAAGATAAAAGATCTCGGCTACAAGATAAAGCTCGATACCAACGGTTCAAATCCGAAGCTGCTGCGTGATATAGTCGAAGCCGGCTTGGTTGACCGTGTTGCGATGGATATTAAAAACGCACCGGAGGAATATCCGAAGACCGCAGGCTGCAATGTGAGTATGGCAGCTATTGAGGAATCGAAGAACTTCCTTCTCGGCGGTGCGGTGGATTATGAATTCCGCACGACCGTGGTAAAGGGCATACACACAAAGGAAAGTCTTGTTGCCGCCGCAAAATGGATAAGCGGCGCAAAGGAGTATTATTTGCAGCAGTTCAAGGATTCGGGAAATCTGATAAATCCCGAGGAGCTTACTGCATTTGACGAAAACGAGATGCACGGGCTGGCCGATGCGGTGAGGGAATATGTACCCACCGTCGAGGTCAGAGGTGTTTAAGGAGGAAAATATGTACCAGATCATTAAGAGAGACGGAAAAATCGTCGAGTTTGACATCAACAAGATTGCAAACGCAATAAAGAAGGCGTTTGATGCCACCGAGACCGAGTACACGGAGAATATCATTGACTTCCTCGCACTCAAGGTCTCCGCAGACTTCCTGCCGAAAATCAAGGACGGCTTTGTCGCCGTTGAGGATATTCAGGACAGCGTTGAGGCGGTCCTGTCAAGAGGCGGCTACGAGGGCGTTGCCAAGGCTTACATTCTCTACCGTAAGAACCGCGAGAAGCTGCGCAACATGAAGAGCACCTACCTTGACTACAAGGAAACGGTCAACAGCTATGTCAATGTTCTCGACTGGCGCGTTAAGGAAAACTCCACCGTTACCTATTCCGTCGGCGGACTTATCCTCTCAAACTCCGGTGCAATCACCGCCAACTACTGGCTGAGCGAAATTTACGATGACGAGATAGCCTCTGCCCACCGTAATTGCGACATTCACCTGCACGACCTGTCCATGCTGACCGGTTACTGCGCAGGCTGGAGCCTCAAACAGCTCATTCAGCAGGGTCTCGGCATTCCGGGAAAGATCAATTCCTCTCCGGCAAGCCATCTTTCCACCCTCTGCAACCAGATGGTCAACTTCCTCGGCATCATGCAGAACGAGTGGGCAGGCGCACAGGCGTTTTCGTCCTTTGATACCTACCTTGCACCCTTTGTCAAGGTCGATAACCTGACCTACAAGGAAGTCAAGCAGTGCATCCAGTCCTTCGTGTTCGGCGTCAATACACCGTCACGCTGGGGCACTCAGGCACCGTTTTCAAACATCACCCTCGACTGGACCGTTCCCGCAGACCTCAAGGATATGCCCGCAATAGTCGGCGGCAAGGAGATGGATTTCACCTACGGCGACTGCAAGAAGGAAATGGATATGGTCAACAAGGCGTTCATCGACATCATGATTGAGGGCGACGCCAACGGCCGCGGCTTCCAGTACCCCATCCCCACCTATTCCATAACCCGAGATTTTGACTGGTCTCCCACAGAAAACAACAAGCTGCTGTTCGAGATGACCGCAAAGTACGGCACCCCGTACTTCTCCAACTACATAAACTCCGATATGGAGCCCAGCGATGTTCGTTCCATGTGCTGCCGTCTGCGCCTTGACCTGCGCGAGCTGCGCAAGAAATCCGGCGGTTACTTCGGTTCCGGTGAAAGCACCGGCTCCGTCGGCGTCGTCACCATCAATATGCCCCGTATCGCATACCTTGCGACCGACGAGGCGGACTTCTACAAGCGTCTTGACAAGCTCATGGACATTGCGGCACGCTCTCTGAAGATCAAGCGCACCGTCATCACGAAGCTTCTCAACGAGGGCCTTTACCCCTACACCAAGTACTACCTCGGCACCTTTGACAATCACTTCTCCACCATCGGCCTTGTTGGCATGAATGAGGCAGGTCTCAACGCCGGCTGGATAAAGGCGGATATGACCACCGAGAAGTGCCAGGAGTTCACCAAGAATGTGCTCAACCATATGCGCGAGCGTCTTTCCGACTATCAGGAGAAGTACGGCGACCTTTATAACCTCGAGGCAACTCCTGCAGAGAGCACCTCTTACCGTCTTGCTAAGCACGATGTTGAGCAGTATCCCGACATCATCACCGCCTCCGAAGCCGGCGGCACTCCGTACTACACCAACTCCAGCCACCTGCCCGTTGGCTACACCGACGATATTTTCAGCGCACTTGATGTTCAGGACGAGCTTCAGACTCTCTACACCTCCGGCACGGTGTTCCACGCCTTCCTCGGCGAAAAGCTCCCGAACTGGGAGGCAGCGGCAAATCTTGTCCGCAAGATAGCCGAGAACTACAAGCTGCCTTACTACACCCTCAGCCCCACCTATTCCGTCTGCAAGAACCACGGCTACCTCAACGGCGAGCAGTTTACCTGCCCCGAGTGCGGCGAAGCCGCGGAGGTATACAGCCGCATCACCGGCTATTACCGCCCCGTGCAGAACTGGAACGAAGGCAAGACCAAGGAGTATCAGGACCGCAAGGAGTATAATATCGAGACAAGCGTGCTCAAGCACAACGGCCCTATCGTTCACGAGGAAAAGCCCGTTGAGGCAGCACCCGCAACAGAGCCTGTCAAGGGTGAAAAGAGGACCATCCTCTTTGCAACTCCGACCTGCCCGAACTGCCGCATCGCGTGCAGCTATCTTGACAAGGCAGGCCTTAGCTACGAAAAGCTCATGGCGGACGAAAACGCGGAGCTTGCACTGTCCCTCGGCGTGAAGCAGGCACCCACCCTCGTCATCATTGACGGCGAGAATGTCGAAAAGTACGCAGGCGCAGGTGCGATAAAGCAGTATCTTGCAAAGTGAGAAATAATATGTACGATATAATAATCGTAGGCGGAGGGCCGGCAGGATTAACTGCCGCCCTCTATGCCTTGAGAGCGGGTAAAACCGCGCTGATAATCGAAAAAAATGCTTTCGGCGGCCAGATAACATGGTCGCCCAAGGTGGAAAACTTCCCGACGATAGAGTCCATATCCGGCACAGAGCTTGCCGACAGGCTTATGGAGCAGACAATGAATCAGGGCGCGGAGATGGAGCTTGACGAGGTCACGGCGATAGAGCTTGACGGAGATGTAAAGCGCGTCAAGACCGAGTTCGGCGGTGAATTTGAGGCAAAGGCGGTCATTATTGCCACCGGCGCAAGGCCCCGTATGCTCGGTATTGAGCGTGAGGCGGAGCTTGTAGGCTCGGGTGTATGCTTCTGCGCAGTGTGTGACGGCGCGTTTTACAAGGGCTGTCCCGTTGCCGTTAACGGAGGCGGTAACTCCGCTTTGCAGGACGCAATGCTTCTGTCCGACACCTGCAGCAGGGTGTATCTTGTCCACCGCAGAGATTCGTTCAGAGGCGAGGCAAAGCTCGTCGAGGCGCTGCGTGAAAAGGAAAATGTCGAGTTCGTTTTAAACAGCAGCATTACCGCGCTGCACGGCGAAACGGAGCTTACGGGCATTACCGTGACCGACAAGATGGGAAACGAGCGCAAAATCGCGGTAGACGGTCTGTTCGTTGCGATAGGTCATGCCCCTGATAACGGCATTTTCGCCGAGCTTATCGACCTCGATGCAGGCGGCTATGCAGACTCCGGCGAGGATTGCATGACAAAGACCTCGGGTGTGTTTGTTGCCGGCGACTGCCGCAAAAAGTCTGTCCGCCAGCTCACCACCGCAGCCGCCGACGGCTCTGCCGCGGCACTCGCGGCGTGCAGCTATATCGACAGCCTGTAGATTTTTAACACAAAGCAGCTTGGGCTTTTTGCCTGAGCTGCTTTTTTCATGCGAAAAACGGAGAAATTGTTGTTGCTTAACTGAGTTTGTTAATATATAATTAACACATTAGCGCAAAATACCTTGTGAAAGGCAACATTAATATGAAGAATGATTCATTGCAAAGCCGTGACGGCTTTAAAAGCAGAGGCGGATTTATCATCGCCTGTATAGGCTCGGCGGTCGGCATGGGCAACATCTGGCGTTTCCCGATGCTCGTATCCACATGGGGCGGTCTGACCTTTCTCATCCCGTATTTCATATTCGTAATTCTCATCGGCTCTACCGGAGTTATCGGTGAGTTCGCCCTCGGCAGAGCGGGCGGCGCGGGCCCCATGGGCTCGTTCGGAATGTGCACCGAGCTTCGCTGGGGCAATCACAAGATAGGCGAACGCATCGGCTATCTGCCCATACTCGGCTCACTGGCCCTCGCCATCGGCTACACCTGCGTCATGGGCTGGATATTCAAATATGCCTTTATGGCGTTTACGGGCGATCTTTACGCAATGGGCCAGAATATGGATGTGATCGGCCCCGCCTTCGGTTCTACCGCATCGGCATGGGGCGCAAATGTATGGATAGTCGTTGCCGTTATAGTGAGCTTTGCCATCATGTCCTTCGGCATCGCAGGCGGCATTGAAAGAGCAAACAAATTCATGATGCCCGTGCTGTTTTTCCTGTTTATCGCACTCGGCGTATATATCTACACCATACCTACCTCTGCAGGCGGCTATAAGTACATTTTCACCTTAAACCCCGAGGGACTTTTAAATCCGCAGCTTTGGCTGTTTGCCTTCGGTCAGGCGTTTTTCTCCCTGTCCGTTGCGGGTAACGGCAGTGTTATCTACGGCTCGTATCTGAGCAAGGACGAGTGCATACCCAGCTCGGCGCGAAATGTCGCATTTTTTGACACGCTTGCGGCACTGCTTGCTGCATTCGTCATCATACCGGCAATGGCGACCGGCGGCGCAGCTCTCAATGAAGGCGGCCCGGGACTGATGTTCATATACCTTGTCAATGTCATAAACGGTATGGAAGGCGGCAGGATAGTCGGTGTCGTGTTCTTCCTGTGCGTGACCTTCGCCGGTATCTCCTCGATAATTAACCTCTACGAAGCACCCGTTGCATTCCTGCAGGAAAAGTTCAAGCTCAAGCGAATATGGGCAACCGGCATTATTCATGTCATAGGCCTCGGCGTTGCACTGTGCATACAGGCCATCGTGTCGCAGTGGATGGATGTCGTGTCCATTTACATCTGCCCCCTCGGCGCACTGCTCGCGGCTATCATGTTCTTCTGGGTCGCAGGCAAGAAAGCTGTACTTGAGAGCGTCAATCTCGGCGCACGCAAGCCCATCGGCAAGTGGTTCTACCCCTTGAGCAAGTATGTCTACTGCGCCTGTGCCCTCTTAGCCCTCGTTGCAGGTGCGATAGTCGGCGGCATAGGCTGATAAATAAACATAAATGCGGTTGGTTTTGCACCAACCGCATTTTTTGCTGAAATATGAATAAAAAAATTGAAGAATTGTCAGGTGTGTGATATTATTCTTATATAAAGAGTGAAAGGCGTGGGCTTATGGAGAGCGAAAACTACACAAGACCCGATCTGCTGCTGTACCGCACGGCGCAGCTTGTTGCATTCGCGTTTGCCACCGGCGTGTTTAAAAGAAAGATGCTCCGAAACGAGATTAAGGACGCCGAGGGACCGTATGTGGTCATCGCAAACCATGAGGCGGCGTATGACTTTGCAAATCTCATCGGAGCTACGAGGAGACGGCTGACCTTCGTCATAAGCAATTCATTTTATAATTCTCTGCCCATCACGGGGGTGCTCAAAAAGCTCGGTGTAATTCCCAAGCAGCAGTTCCAGACCACAATAAGCGATATGAGGCGTATAAAATCGGTCATCGAAAACGGCGAGCCGCTTGTCATTTACCCTGCCGGCCTTATGTGCGAGGACGGTATTTCCACGCCGATACCGCAGGCGACTTATAAGTTTTTAAAATGGCTCGACGCGGATGTGTATGTCGCAAGAGCAAGCGGCACATACTTTACCATGCCCAAGTGGACGAAGGGCTTCAGACCGGGCAGAACATATATGGACATATATAAGCTCTTTGACAGAGCCGAGCTCAGGAAGCTCAGCGTCAAGCAGATAAAGGAAAAGACCGACGAAGCGATACTCTTTGACGCATACCGCGAGCAGGAAAAGCTGCTTGAAAAATACAGCAATAACAGTAACATCGAGGGACTTGAAAATGTCCTGTATGCCTGCCCGAACTGCGGCAGGGAGTTCACGGTAAAGGTCAAAAACGCAAATACCGTCTATTGCACCGAATGCGGCTTTGCCGAGGAAAGCGACGAGTACGGCTTCCTGCATAATAAGGGTGCCGGCGAGGAAATAAGGTATGTCTCGGACTGGAGCAGGCTCATTTACAACAGACATCTGGAGACTCTGCGGAATGATCCGGATTACACAATAAGCGCGAAAACGAGAATTTATATGCTCGACTATGATAAGCATAAATTTATTTGGGTCGGACTCGGTATGCTTAGCCTGAGCAAGGATGCGTTCAGGCTCGTCGGCAGGATAAACGGCGAAAGCGTTGACCTTACCATCCCATCGGCGAAGATTCCCGCACTGCCGTTTAAGCCCGGCAAATATCTTGAGGTACAGCGAGGCGGCGATATCTACCGCTGTGAGCTTGACGACGGCAAGCTGGTAATGAAGTTTATAAACACACTGAAAGCTTTTTTTGAGCTAAATAATTGATTTGATAGGTGACTTGAGCCGAGGTATATGGTATGATGACAGTGACAGAGGTCGTAGCAGCACTCATATGGGAAAACGGCAGATTTATGATATGCCGCAGACCGGCGCACAAGGCAAGAGGTCTTCTGTGGGAATTTGTCGGCGGCAAGGTCGAAAAGGGCGAAACGAAGCAGCAGGCACTGGTGCGTGAATGCAGCGAGGAGCTGGCGGTCAAGGTCGCGGTCGGCGATGTGTTCATGGAGGTTACTCACGAATATCCGGATCTGACGGTGCATCTTACGCTGTTTAACGCCGCAATCGCCGAGGGGGTGCCGCAGCTTCTGGAGCACTGCGATATTAAATGGATAACTCCTGCGGAGATAGAAAAATACAGTTTTTGCCCCGCAGATGAGGAAATCCTTAAAAGAATAATACAAAACTTTACAAATAATAATTAACGATAAGGAGAAAACATAATGGAACTGTCTAATGTCAATTGGAACGCGGCACGCAAGAGCGTACTCGTTCTCGGTGCAGGTGCTTTTGCCCACGCAATCGTCAAGAAAAACCCCCTAATGCCCGCGGTGCTTTACGGTATGCACCTCGCCGAGTATCTCATCGTTGCGAGAAAAGCAGGTAAGGCAGTATGGTATGACGACTTCCGCTGCTTCCTTAACACCCTTGTTTACGGCTTCACCTTCTGGCTTCCCATGAAGCTCGAAATCGAGTGATAAAAAACAACTGTATCCCCCTCTCATCAGAGGGGGATATATCTTAATAATGAGGTGATGTGATGGAAAAGACCGAAAAGTGGGACAGTGTCGCGGCAAATTATCAAAAGGTCTTCGCCCTCGGAGGCAACGATTATAACGCGAAGCTGATTGCCTTTTTGCTGGATAACGATATGCTTCACCCCGGTGACAGAGTTATAGACATGGGCTGCGGAGTGGGCAAATACGGTAAGGTGTTTGCAAGCCTCGGCTGCGATGTGACCTTGGCGGATATCTCACCGAAAATGCTCGGGTTTGCAGCTCAAAATATGGCGGAGTATAAAACCCCGTGGCGTGTCATGCAATGCGATTTTGACGAAATGAGCGCAGACGCCGTTGCCGAAGGGGGCAAATACGACCTTTCAATATCGACGATGAGTCCCGCGGTGCACGATGTCGCGACAGCAAAGAAGTTTGCGGACATAACAAAATCGTGGTGCTTCATAGCCGCTTTTTCACAGTGGTCCGAGCCTGACAGAGAACGGCTTTTTAAGCTTATGGGCATTGAGCGGGAGAGCTTTAACAGCAGCGCAAGGGGCGATTGCGCCGAGCTTATCCGAAGCGTGTCGGCGGCGGGATTTACGCCGCAGATAAAATATGTCGATTACTGCTGGAGCGATGAGCGGGACATAGACGAGGCGGTACGGTACATGGAAAACCGCTATTTTGAGCCGTCCGAGAGAACTGATGAGCTTCACGGCAGACTGACCGAGGCAGTCAGCGCACTTTCGCACGACGGCATTTTTACCGACAGCGTAAATACCAAGGTCGCGTGGATATACTGGAGTACAAAATAATAGACATTGGCAAGCTAACATGATAAAATGTTAACATACTTGAAAGAGAGGGTGATACGGTGTCAATACTATCAAAGCTTAACAGCCCGACAATGTATCTGATATGCGGAGCGATAATATTCTTCGTTGCCGCAGTTTGCATGTTCTTCATGGTGAGGGCTTATAAAGCGGGCCTTGCCATAGGTATGGACAAGACGAAAATGAAAAGAACTATAACCGCAAGCGCAACCTTTGCGGTGCTGCCCAGCGTGGGTATCCTGCTGGGCGTTATCGCACTTTCCGGCAGTCTGGGAACTCCGCTGCCGTGGCTGCGCCTTTCCGTCATCGGTGCGCTGCATTATGAAACTCAGGTCGCCGTCGGTGCTGCCGAGGCGATAGGGCTTTCGGGTCTTAACGCCTCCGAGATGACCGCACAGGCATTCACCACCATAGCTCTCGTCATGAGCTTTTGTATCATGTGGGGCATGGTTTTCTCGATATTCTTCAACAAGCGTTATCTCAAAAGACTAAAGACCCCGAAAAACGCCGACACCGGCGCACCCGGCTTCGGTGACAGCGCAATGACCGCAATGTTCATCGGTCTTGTCAGCGCATATATAGGCAGCTACATAGGCGGCTTGGTTTCCGGCGGCAGCGGCGGACTTTTGAGCTTTACCGGCTCGTGGATGCCCTTGGCGGTCGCGGTTATCGCCGGCGCGGTAATGGCGGTGTTTATCTGGCTTGCCGAAAAGAAGAAGGCGGCATGGGTCGAGAGCTTCTCCATTGCCGGCAGTATGCTCATTGCAATGGCGGCAGCCGTTGTGATAAACGGCTTTATCAAGTAAGGAGGTGCGGACAGTGACTGAAAACGAAAAGAAAGAGCTGTTTGAAAAGTACAATAACCGCACTCATGTCTTCGGCAGAATAGCCTGCATAGTCACACTCATCATGCTCATCGGCGCACCCTTTGTCATGGGTTGGTATCTCGGTGCAATGCCCAATATGCCTGCCTTCGGCAAGGCATTTCTTGCCGTCGGCATTGTGTGGTTCGTAAGCTGCATTGCCGAGTACCTTGTATACACCCCGATGCTCGGCGCAGGCGGCACCTACCTGGCCTTCATGACCGGCAACCTTATAAACATGAAAATTCCCTGTGCCGTTAATGCCCGTGACATTGTTGGCGCAAAGACCGGCACTCCCGAAAATGAGATAATTTCCACGCTGTCGATCGCAACTGCCTCACTGGTGACGGTGGTCGTGCTCGCCGTCGGCGTTGCGCTGCTTATTCCCCTGCAGCCTGTTTTGCAGGACTCTGCACTTCAGCCCGCGTTTGAAAATGTCGTTCCGGCGCTGTTCGGAGCAATGGCATATAAGTATTTCCGTAATAACATGAAGATAGCGGTCATTCCGCTCGCGGTTATGAGCCTGCTGTTCATATTCGTGCCGAGCCTTACCGCCTCGACCAGCTTTATGATCCTGCCCAGCGGTGCAATAGCCATCGGCATTGCCTATCTCATGTACAAGAAGCGTTATAAGGTGGAGAGCAAATGAGCTATATAACTGCAGCCATAGCCGCCGCTGCGGTCTCACCGCTTGCCGCTGCGGTCGTGCGCACGCTGCTTATGCCGAAAAAGGTCTCGGACTATAAGCCGATGCCGGATAAAGAGCGCATGGAGCTTTACGCCCAAAAGCTTTCGGAAATGGTTCGCTGCGAAACGGTATCCGACCCTAATGATCCGCAGATCGGGAAGTTTCTCGTCTTCCACAAAAAACTGGAGGAGCTGTTTCCTCTGGTACACGAAAAACTTGAGAAAACCGAAATTGACGGCAATCTTTTATATTACTGGAAGGGCAAAAGCTCGGCTAAGCCCATCGTTTTAATGAGCCATCAGGATGTCGTCCCCGCTGAGGGCGTTTGGGAGCATGAGCCGTTTTCCGGCGACATTGCCGACGGTAAGGTCTGGGGCAGGGGAGCGGCGGACACGAAGTGCACCGTAATGGCATTTTTCCAAGCCGTTGAGGAGCTCTTGGAGTCGGGCTGTACACCCAAGCAGGATGTATATATTGCCTCGTCCTGTACTGAGGAATGGGGCGGCGACGGCGCACCGAAGATAGTTAATGAGCTAAAGCACAGAGGCGTTAAGCCTTTCGTGGTGTGCGATGAGGGCGGCGGCATCATAGCCGAACCCGTGGGCGGAATAAAGGGCAACTACGCCATGATAGGCGTTTTTGAAAAGGGACAGGGAAATGTGAAGTTTACCGCCCGTTCAGGCGGCGGACATTCGAGCGCACCCCCCAAAAATTCGCCCATCGCAAGGCTTGCCGCGTTTGAGCAAAGCATAGAAAAGCACAGCCCGTTCAAAAAGTGTTTTCCGCACGAGGTCGAGGCAATGTTTAAAACCCTCGCGCCATACGCCGACTTCGGAATGAAGCTGCTTTTCGGCAATATGTGGCTGTTTAAGCCGCTTTTGAAGCTCGTGATGCCGGAGGTATCGCCGCAGGCGGGTGCGATGCTGCAAACGACGGTCGCATTTACAATGCAGTCGGGCTCAGATGCACGCAATGTGCTTCCGCAGGAGGCGTCAGTGTGGGCAAATATGCGATTTATTCCGCACCAGGGCAAGGACGAAAGCCTTGCGATAATAAAAAAGCGTGCCGACAAATTCGGACTTGAGACCGAGGTCATAAACGCAACGGACTATACTCAGGCCGCGGATATCAACGGTGAGGGCTGGAGCTTTGTCGTCAAGGCGATAGAACGGGTGTTCCCCGGTCTTGCCGCAAGTCCCTATGTCATGACCGGCGGCACGGACGCAAGGTTTTTTCAGGAGATATGTCCGAACTGCATTCGCTTTGCACCGGTCATTTTCGGGCCAGAGCAGCTCAAGGGAATGCACGGGCTTAACGAAAACATCGGCTGCGACTGCCTGCCTGCTGCTGTTGATTTCTACAAAACGCTCATCGATATGAACATATAAAAAAGTAAGCTCCGTTTTGGAGCTTACTTTTTTATATAACTGTCAGGAGAGCAGTATTTGGTCGGATTCTATCTGTGTGCCTGCGATCTGTGCAAACTTGTCCATGAGTTCGTGCTTTGTGAGCTTATTCTTTTCCTCACCCTCAACATCGAGAATTATTCGACCCTCGTGCATCATAATAAGGCGAGTGCCGTGCTGGATAGCATCCTTCATGTTGTGGGTTATCATCATCGCGGTCAGGTTGTTTTCTCGGACTATCCTGTCGGAAAGCTCAAGAACCTTTGCCGCCGTAGCAGGGTCAAGTGCCGCAGTGTGTTCGTCGAGCAAAAGCAGCTTGGGCTTTTGCAGCGACGCCATGAGCAGCGTCAATGCCTGACGCTGACCGCCCGAGAGCAGACCGACCTTTGCCGTTAGCCTGTCTTCAAGACCGAGACCGAGGGTCTTGAGCATCTCGCGGTACTGCTCACGCTCGGCATTCGTTACACCCCAGCGCAGACCGCGGTGCTTACCGCGCCGCATTGCAAGAGCGAGGTTTTCCTCGAGCTGCATGATGGGCGCGGTACCCATCATGGGGTCTTGGAACACTCTGCCGATGTAGGCAGCTCTTTTATGCTCGGGCTGACCTGTGACATCGACTCCGTCAATGATTATCGAGCCCGAGTCAACGGGCCAGACCCCTGCGACTGCGTTCATCAGCGTGCTTTTGCCTGCACCGTTGCCGCCGATGACGGTGACGAAATCACCCGGCTTAAGATGAAGGCTCAAGTCTTGAAGGGCCTTTTTTTCGTTTATCGTACCTGCGTTGAAGGTTTTGCAGATAGACTTAAGTTCCAGCATGATTTGCCTCCTTTTTGCTTTGCTTTTCGGCAAGCTTAAACGAGCTTTTAGACTGCGAACGGATGTACGGCACGGCGAGGAACGCAGCAACTATGACGGCGGTAAACAGCTTTAGGTCATTCGGGTCGAGCTTGAGCCAAAGGATAACGACCATGACGAGGTAGTATACTACACCGCCCAAGGCGACAAATGCAAGGCGTACATAGAATTCGCTGCCCTTGCGGAAGAACGCATCGCACAGCACCTCACCGATAATAACCGCGGCAAGACCGATAACGATAGCGCCGCGGCCCATGTTGATATCGGCAAAGCCTTGGTACTGTGCCATAAGACCGCCGGAAAGCGCGACCGCACCGTTTGAAAGCGAAAGACCAATCAGCTTCATATTGTTGATGTTGATGCCCTGCGCACGGCTCATTGCCGGGTTAGAGCCCGTCGCACGAATTGCAGAGCCCTGCTCGGTGCCGAAGTACCAGTACAGCGCGGCGATTATCAGCGCAGCAAAAAGTGCCCCCTTGAGTATTGCGGAGGGGATGCTTCTCATGCTGATGAGAAGATTGTAAACATCGGGGTTTGCGGGCTTGTTCGCCGACATACCCATTATTCGCAGGTTTACCGAGTACAGTGCAAACTGGGTGAGTATACCGGCAAGTATTGCCGGTATACCGAGCTTCGTATGAAGAAGCCCGGTACACAGACCGGCAAGCATACCGGTGATAACAGCAGCTATAAGTGCGACATAGGCCGGATATCCTGCAATAATAAGCATGACCGTGACGGCACCGCCCGTTGCAAATGAGCCGTCTACCGTGAGGTCTGCGATATCGAGCAGACGGAAGGTTATGTACAGTCCGAGAGCCATAATGCCCCAGATGATACCCTGCGAAACACCTCCGGGCAATCGAGTTATTAAATTAGGCAGGCTCAATGACGCCAAATACAGAGCCGTGTTCATAGCTTTACCTCACAAAATTGATTGCTTAATCGCTGATTGCGGTATAGTCGCCGGGGACGGTGATGTTGAGCTTGGAGGCGATGTCTGCGTTGTACTTCTTGACGGGCTCGGGGTAGTATTCAATGGGCATCTCGGAAATATCTGACTCGCCCTTGAGGATCTTGACTGCCATCTGACCGGTGGTGCGGCCGAGCTCGTAGTAGTCGATGGAGAGAGTTACAACTCCGCAGCCCTTGCAAATGCCTTCCTCACCTGCGACAATGGGAACACCGGCGGGCAGAGCGATGGCGTTTATAGCCTCGGTGCAGGAAGCGGCAGTGTTGTCGGTGGGGATGTAGAGAACATCGTTTTCGTCACAAGCGGTAGTGGTAAAGGTGGAAACATCGTTGGAGTCGGTGAAGGTGTATTCCTTAACTGTCAGACCCTTCTTCTCGAGGCACTCACGAACGACCTTTGCCTGATATTTGGAGTTAGCCTCGCCGGAGCAGTAGAGAATGCCGACATTCTTTGCATCGGGGAACAGCTCGCTTACCATGTCTGCCTGCTGATCAAGTGGAGCGAGGTCGGAGGTGCCGGAGATGTTGGTGCCGACGGTGCCGTTGAAGTTATCGATACTGAGTGCAACGCCGTATTCGGTGACGGCAGTGCCGAGAACGGGAATAGAGTCGGTTGCGGAAGCCGCTGCCTGAAGAGCGGGGGTGGCGTTTGCGAGAATGAGGTCAACGCCGCTGGAAACGAAGCCGTTGCAAATGGTTGCGCAGGTGGGAATGTCGTTGGAGGCATTGCCCTCTTCGAAGGTGACCTTGTCGCCGAAGGCCTCGGTCAGCGCATCCTTGAAGCCCTGAGTTGCGGCGTCAAGTGCCGGGTGCTGAACGAGCTGGCAGATGCCGACGGTATAAGCTTCGGCATCGCCGCCTTCGCCGCCGCAGGCCGTGACTGCGCACAGCATCATTACTGCCAGAAGTATTGCAATGATCTTTTTCATTTTGGATTCCTCCTGAATTAATTAAAAATTAAAACCGTGCAGAACATTGTCTGCACGGCCCGTAAACAAAACAAACAGTCAACCCGTTTTTATGAGCAGCACAAACAACCATTACTCTTAGCGTAAAAGTAATAGCAGTAAAAGCTGTTCATAAAGAATCGGTTGAACTTCATTACATCGTTCCTCCTGTCGGAATGAGGTCACTTTACTACTTTTAAGGGCGAAAGTCAATAGCAAATATAAACTTTTTTATTTCCGTTTAAATCACTAAAGTGAAGCGGGATTTTTAATATATTCTTGCAGCAGCTTGCACAGTACTGTATAATGAAAAACAATCAAACAGAAATGGAAGTGATAAATATGAGCTTTGATCGCAGCGCGGTTATGAATCTTGCAGAGAAATACGAGAGTTTTTATCTTTATGAAGAAAGCGGTATTCTTGAGAGCATAGAGCAGCTTCGCAGGAACTTTGAGGGAGTGCGCTTTTTGTACTCGGCAAAGGCAAATCCGCATCCGGGCGTTATAAAATGTATACTTTCCGAGGGGATAGGCGTTGACGCGGCCTCTCTGCGCGAGGTCATGATGGGCAGAGAAAACGGACTTGGAAAGCGCGACATTTACTATTCCGCACCCGGCAAGAATTTGCACGATATTGACGCGGCGCTGGAGGAGTGCGTGATAATTGCCGACAGCGTTAACGAGGTCGTGCGCATACAGTCGCTTGCCGCAAGCCACGGCATAGTTGCCGAGATAGGCATTCGCATAAACCCCAATTTCACTTTTGACGGTGATGTCGGCTTTGCCAACAAATTCGGCATAGATGAGGACACGGTTTTTAACTGCATTGACGAGTGGAGGTCGATGAAGAATATTAAAATCATCGGCATCCATGTCCATTCACGCAGTCAGGAGCTTGACGGGGCGCTGATAGCGGGCTACTACGCAAAGATGTTTGAGCTTTCCTGCCGCTTCCAAGAGGCACTGGGTACTGAGCTTGAGTTTGTCAACATGGGTTCGGGTATAGGCATCCCCTATGCCGAGAGCGATAAGCCCGTTGACCTTGCTTTCCTCGGCGGCGAGATGACGAGGCTTATAAATCTATACCGCGGCAGGCTCAATAACACGCAGATATTAGTTGAGACGGGCCGATTTCTTGTCGGCAAGGCAGGCGTTTATGTAACTCATGTGCTCGATAAAAAGGTCTCGCACGGCAAGACCTTTGTGCTGCTTTCAAATACTCTCAACGGCTTTGCAAGACCCTCGATAGCGCAGATGGTCGAGAGCTACACCGATGCAGAGAAGCCGGCAAACTCCGAGCCAATGTATACCGGCCGAGGCGCGTTCGGCTTCGTGCCGCTTGTTGATTCCGAAGAAACTCAGACCGTTACCGTCACAGGAAACCTCTGCACCGGCACGGATGTCATTGTAAAGGATATTACCCTGCCTGAGCTTGATTGCGGTGATGTGTTTGTAATAACCAACGCGGGCAGCTATGCGGCTGTGCTGTCACCGATGCAGTTTGCGTCCCTGACGCCTCCGGTACAGATATTTCTCAAAACCGACGGCTCGACGGTTATAAGATGAATGAAGCGCGGTCTTCCTCACCGATCAAGGCGGGGAAGACCTTTTTGCATCGAAAAGTTATTGATTATTCTATGTTGTACGATAATATATTCCATTATGCGAAATTGCGCTCTCGCGCCTTTTTTGCTTGGAGAACAAATGGAACTTTCAAAAAACTTAAGGAAAGAATTGAAGACGGTTCCTTCCGGGAGATGTGGCGCGAGGCAAAATGGATGTTTGTTTATAACGACTTCTTTAGCGAGAATTTTTATATGAAAAAGCCGGTTTGCCTGCTTCTCGTTTTCGTTCTTGCTTTTGCAATGTCCGCCGGAGCTTTTGCGGAAAATGTCGTCAGTCCCGAGAAGGACAACACCAATGTCGATGTAGATGACGAGCCTTCATCCTCCCCCGGACCGGTGACAGCGGCACGGTTTGCTATGTCGTTGCCGCAATGCTTCTTGCGGTCGGAACTGTTGCACTTAGTTTGACAAGTCACCTTCGTTACGGTAGCCGTTCGGGTTTTTCGTCTGCCAGTGCCAGCTGTCGCGGCACATATCCTCAAGGTCGAGGTCAGCCCTCCAGCCAAGAATTTTTTCGCTTTTCTCCGGAGAGCAGTAGCAAACGGCAAGATCGCCTGCGCGGCGGCCGACTATCTTGTACGGTACTTTTAGCTTGTTTGCCTTTTCAAAAGCGTGTACCATGTCCAGCACGCTGTAACCCGTGCCTGTGCCGAGATTAAACACGCTTTCGCCCTTGTGCTCTGCCATGTACGCGATTGCGGCGACATGACCGCGGGCAAGATCGACAACATGGATATAATCACGCACACCGGTACCGTCGGGGGTGTCGTAGTCATCGCCGAACACGCGTAGGTACTCAAACTTGCCAATGGCGGTCTGGGAGATGTACGGCATTAGGTTGTTGGGAATACCCTTGGGATCTTCACCGATAAGACCGCTCGGGTGCGCGCCGACGGGGTTAAAGTAGCGCAGCAGAATGACCGACCACTCGGGGTCGGTTTTTGCATAGTCGCGCAGTATCTGCTCGCACATATATTTTGTCCAACCGTAGGGGTTGGTGCAGTTACCTGTTTTTGAGGTTTCAAACAGCGGCATTTCGTTGTCGCCGGAGTAGACGGTTGCGGAGGAGGAGAAAACAATATTTTTAACTCCGTGCGCTCTCATCGCCTCGCACAGCGTTATCGTCGAGCCGAGGTTGTTGTCGTAATACTCAAGCGGCATCTCGACCGACTCGCCGACCGCTTTAAGACCTGCAAAGTGAATGACGCAGTCGATGCTGTGTTTTTCAAAAATTTCGTCGAGCTTTTTTCGGTCGCGCACATCAGCCTCATAAAAGGTAAGGGACTTTCCCGTTATCTGCTCGATGCGTCTGCCTGCCTCGGCACTGCTGTTTACAAGATTATCGACTATCACGACCTCCATGCCCTGCTGCAAAAGCTCAACGCAGGTGTGGCTGCCGATATAGCCCATTCCGCCGGTGACCAAAACAGTCATAAACAAAACTCCCATTTCAAGATGCGTCTATACTATACTAAATAAACGAAAAAGTAAAGCACGGCTTGACAGCGAAGAAAAACGAAATATAATGTGTGCTATGAACCGAGAAAACTTCTTCAGAAAATTTGATAAAACCGTCGAGCAGTTCGGCGATACCAAGCCGGAGATACTGCTACACAGCTGCTGCGGACCGTGCTCAAGCTCTGTTTTGGAGCTGCTGGCGAAGTATTTTGAGGTCACGGTGCTGTGGTATAATCCGAATTTGTATCCCGAGGCGGAGTATGAAAAGCGGCTGGCCACTCAAAAGCAGCTCATTGAGGCTATCGGCAATGACGGCGTCAAATCCAAGCTTTTGGTCGAGCCGTGGCGCAGCGAGGATTATTTTTCACGCATAAAGGGGCTTGAAAACGAACCCGAGGAGGGCAAAAGATGCCTTGAGTGCTTTAAGATCCGCCTTGATGAAACTGCCCGCATTGCAAAGGAACGCGGCTTCGAGTGGTTTTGCACCACGCTCACCGTGTCATCACGCAAGGACGCCGTGGCGATAAACGCCATCGGTCGTGAGGCTGCGGCAAAATATGGCGTAAAGTGGCTGCCGTCGGAGTTCAGAAAGCGCGAGGGCAACCACCGTTCGATAATCCTGTCCGAAAAATACGGATTGTACCGTCAGGAATACTGCGGCTGCGTGTTTTCGCTGGCAAACATGGAGGGAAACGATGAAGATTAACACAAGAAATCTGATAACCGCCGCAATAATCGGCGCGCTGTATGCGGTGCTTACCATGGTGCTCGCGCCCATTAGCTACGGACCGGTGCAGTTTCGCGTTTCCGAGGTGCTGTGCATACTGCCGTTTTTCATGCCCTACACAAGTTGGGGACTTTTCATAGGCTGCATCGTTGCAAATCTCATGAGCACGGCGGGCATTCTCGATGTCGTGTTCGGCTCGCTGGCAACGCTCATAACCTGCGTGTGTATCGCGCAGTGCGGCAAAATGGGCAACACTCTGCGTGCAAGGCTTTTGGCCTGCTTTATGCCGGTTATCTGGAATGCGCTCATTGTCGGCGCAACGCTCACCGTCGCACTTGCCGGACTTAACCCGCTGGAGGATATCGGAGCATTTGCCGTTTACGCCGGACAGGTGGGCCTCGGCGAGCTGGGAGTTATGTATGTCATCGGATTGCCGCTCATGACATATTTGCCAAAGAAGCGTTTTTTCTCGGAATTTGTCGCCAAACACTCTTGACAAATCGGTAGCAATAGAATACTATTGGGCTGCAAGTAAACAGGGGTGCTGAGTTTTTCTCGGCTGAGACGGAGAGAATCGAATTTCCGAAACCCATGAACCTGATCCGGGTAATGCCGGCGTAGGAAACGAAAATCTTAAATTCAAATCGTTTTCCTATGACCGCACCTGAGGGTGCGGTTTTCGTTTTAGGAGGAATAGTTATGAATCAAAGCAAATCCCATCTTAAGCTTCGCGCGCTGTGCGAGGGTGCGATTTTTGTCGCACTGTCATTTGTGCTCAGCATGCTGCCTGTCGGCAAGATGCCGCAGGGCGGCTCGTTTGACCTTGCAATGCTGCCGCTGCTGGTGTTCTGCGTGCGTTGGGGCTTCGGCCCTGCGATGCTGGCATCGACGGTTTACGGCATTTTGCAGATGTTCTATGAAGGCGGCATAGCCATCGGCTGGCAGTCCATTATCGGTGACTTCATTGTTGCATATGCAGTCCTCGGCGTTGCCGGTCTTTTCAGCAAGAACAAGTACGGTTTCTTCATCGGCACTGTCGTCGCCTGCTGCGCACGCTTCCTTGTCCACTATGTTGTCGGCGCGACCGTTTGGGCAGAGTACATGCCGGAAACCTTCTTCAACATGACCATGACCTCGCCGTGGATTTACTCGGCACTGTATAACGGCAGCTATATGCTCGTTGATATGGTCATCATACTCGTTATCGGCGCACTTGTCTGGAAGCCTCTGGGCAAATATCTGCGCGGCGAGGACCTGAAAAAGGCGTAAA
>JAEDIN010000081.1 GCA_016292445.1 Oscillospiraceae bacterium
GTCGGCAGGACTATAAGCTGGAAGGACTTTTTGAAGCTGGGCAAGGGAAAAACCGTTGAGGCTGCCAAGTACGGCGAAAACGACCTCGCCGCAGTCACGCTCACCGGCGGCACGACCGGTATGCCCAAGGGCGTCATGCTCTCAAACGACGGCTTTAATGCTGTGGCGATGGATTTCCGCCACTGCGGCGTAGAATACACGCGTCATCAGCGTTTCCTTGATATCATTCCGGCGTTTTCCTCCTACGGAATCGTTGCAAGCCTGCATATGCCGTTGTCACTGGGGCTTGAGATCGTCATGATCCCCAAGTTTGAGGCGGACAAGGTAGGGCATCTGGTGAAAAAGTACAAGCCCTCGCATACCCTGCTCGTTCCGGCTCACTATGAAAAGCTCATGAACAGCAAGGAAATGAAAAACGGCTTCGACCTTAGCTTTTTCCAGACCGCAGGCAGCGGCGGCGACACGATGAATGCCGGCTTGGAGGCAAAGCTCAACGGATTTTTGCGTGCCCACGGCTGCAAGTATCCGCTTTCCCAGGGCTACGGCATGAGCGAGGTGTCCTCGGCGGTATCCTGCTGCTGCAACGGCAACTTTAAGAGCCTCAGCGTCGGCTACCCGCTTTTGACCGCTACCGTCGCAATATTCAAGCCCGGCACGACCGAGGAGCTTGATTTCGGCGAGGAGGGAGAGATCTGCATCACCGGACCTTCGGTCATGCTCGGTTATCTCAACAATCCCGAGGAGACCGAAAAGGTCATGGTAAAGCATCCCGACGGCACGGTGTGGGTACACTCCGGCGACCTCGGCTGCATGGACTCCGACGGCTTTATCTTCATAAAGGGCAGAATAAAGCGCATGATAACCCGTTTTGACGGACATAAAATTTTCCCTGTGCAGATCGAGAGCATCCTCGGTATGCACGAGGCAGTGCAAAGCTGTGCGGTCGTCGGCGTAAACGATTCCGAACACGCGCAGGGAATGCAGGCTCTTGCGGTGGTAAAGCTCCGTCAGGGAGCGGATGAAAATTCCGTCAGAGAGGAGCTGAAGGCAAAGATGGAGAGCGAGCTTGAGCAGCGAGGCCGTCCCAAGTTCCTGCACTTTGTCGATGAAATGCCCTATGCCGGTATGGGCAAGATAGATTATAATAAGCTGGCAGCGGATTTCAATACATACACAAACGCAAGTGTTGCGGTTTGAAAAGAAAGGAATAAACAGAATGAAAAAATGCTTTAAGAGAATGCTTGCAATGACGCTGTGCGTCGTGATGCTGCTTGCGCTGGGCGTACCTGCATTCGCGGAAACCGGCAAGAACTATTACGATTACAAAAATTATATGTGCGTCGGCGACAGTATCGCCGCAGGCTGCGGTCTTGCAAGGGACGGCAAGCCCACAAATTTTGACCAGACAGTCGATGACTACACCAAGGTTTACAGCAATAACTATATCTACTTAGGCTACGATTTTGACGCTGCTCCTGCAGCTTATCACTCTCTCGTGGCAAATGAACTCGGCGCAAATCTTCTCCAGTGCGCAAGAAGCGCCCTGCGTGCAGTAGAATTCAGATATTTTCTCGACGGCACTTATAACGATTACGACGAAAGTTGTATCTGGGGCAACATCTACTATGACGCTGACGGCAACGGCTTTGCTCTGCCCGATTTGGATGCGGTAAACGCATATGTAAACTACCCCGAAAAGATTAAGCAGGCAGATCTTCTCAGCATTAATGTCGGCTCAAACGATGTGTTCTCTTTTTCGCTGAATGTGGTTCTTCGTGAACTTACAAAGGATACCTCCGATCCCACTTTGAATGCCATAAAGGACTTCCTCGACAAGACCGGCAATGTCGGCGCCGCCTTCGGCAAGCTCATTGATGCATACCAGTCTATGGGCAAGATTGCAGACCTTGTAAGCGCACTCACAGAGACCATGAACAAGGCATACAACCAGTTCACCGTAAACTACGAAGCCATCATGAAAGAGGTATACAAGCTCAACCCCGACATTACCGTTGTCGGCGTCGGCGTATACAATCCGTTTACCTATTTCAGACTTTCCGAGGACAGCCAGCTTGATTTAAGCGGCATTGCGGCTCCCATCGTTACCGCGATAAACGCCCACATTGCAAGCTACAAGCTCAAATACGATAATTTCTACTACGCAGATGTTGTCGGAACAGAGACCTATCCCATGAATTACGACGACCGCTATTTCTGGGAGTACTTCATATTGAAGGTACATCCCACTATCGAGGGTCATCAGTTCATGGCACAGCAGATCCTCGAGGCACTCCCCGAGGCACCCATTGCAGTTGACGCACCCGTAGTCAAGGCAGGCAACAATGCCGCTACCGGTAAGGTCACGCTAAGCTGGGCACCGGTGGATAACGCCGTAAAGTACGAGGTTTACCGTGCATTAAGCGAAAACGGTCTGTATATTAAAATGTACACCACCGACGGCACAAGCTACACCAACACCTCCGCCAAGGCAGGCTACACCTACTTCTATAAGGTCAGAGCCGTTGCCGCCGACGGCAATAAGAGCGAGTTCAGCAGCATCGTAAGCCGCACCTGTGACTGCGCGGCACCTGTAGTCAAGGCAGGCAATAATGCCTCCACCGGAAAAGTCACTCTCAAGTGGGATGCGGTTTCCGGTGCAAAGGAATATGTGGTTTACCGTGCAAACTACTCAAACGGCACTTACACCAAGATGTTCACTACAAAGAACACCACCTATACAAACACCTCCTCCAACGCAGGCTACACCTACTACTACAAGGTCAAGGCAATAGCCTCAAAGACGGCCTATGCCGATTCTGCCTTCAGCACCGTGGTGTCACGCACCTGCGACTGCGCCGCTCCCGTGGTCAAGATAGCACTCAACGCCGACGGTAATCCCAAGCTCACTTGGAATTCCGTCACCGGCGCGGAAAAGTACACGATTTACCGCAGCACCGACGGCAAGAACTTCAGCTACTACTACTCCACGACAGGCAAGAGCTTCAATAACATCAGCGCGACTGCCGGTACGACCTACTACTATAAGGTCATGGCGATATCCGCGCGCACAAGCTACGCAAACTCCGCATACAGCAACGTTGTATCCATAACGGCAAAATAACACTGAATTCCCATGCCTGAAGAGGCATGGGAATTTTGAATTTGCAGCGTATAATCGGGCATGATATAAGAAAAGGAGAGGTGAGAAACCGTGATTGAACAGGATACGATAAGGCTGCTGCGCGAGTGCGATGCCGGTGTAAAAATGGGCATTTCCTCCATCGAGGAGGTGATTGACCGTGTGCAGGCAGACGCTTTTCGCCGGAAGCTCACAAGCTGCCGCTCGGAGCATCAGAAGATTGAAAAAGAGATACGCGGCAGGCTAAACGGATTTGAGGATTCCGGCAAGGAGCCTAATCCGATGGCAAAGGGTATGTCGTGGATGAAGACAAATGCAATGCTTGCCGTTGACGAGTCCGATCAAACGATAGCCGACCTCATGACCGACGGCTGCAATATGGGCGTAAAGTCGCTGAACAAGTATCTTAACAAGTACAAGGCTGCAGACGAAAAGTCGAAGGACATTACAAAGCGGCTGATTAATCTTGAGCAGCAGCTTGCCGTGGATATCCGCAGCTTTTTGTAAAAAACAGCGAGTGCAGACGCACTCGCTGTTTCAGTTTAATTCTTAATATTGAATGAAGTGCTGCTTTGGCTTCGGTCGGTACTTAACGCCCGACACAAGCCCAATCGCAGAAAACATTGCAACTATCGACGAGCCCCCGTAGCTGAAAAACGGCAGCGTAATGCCGATAACCGGGGTGATGCCTATGCACATACCTACATTGATGAAGGTCTGGAACGCCAGTGCCGCGGCAACGCCGAAGCAGATGAGCATACCGAAGGGCGAACCTGAGCGAACGCCGATGACGCAACAGCGGATGATGATTACAGTCAGCAGAACAATGATGATTATGCAGGCTATCATGCCCATTTCCTCACCGATGGAGGCAAAGATACAGTCAGTGTGCTTGGCGTTGAAGTTGCCTTGGGCAAACAGACCGTTGCCTCTGCCGACACCGGTCAGGCGGCCCGAGGCAAGAGCCTCTTTGGTTCTGTGCGTCTGCCATGTGATGCCTGTACCGGAGGGGTCGATGATATCGGGAATGTATGGGGCGAGTATCCTGTTTTTCTGATAGTCGGCAAGGATAAAGTTCCAGAACAGGGGGACCATCGCCGCGACTGCCGCCGCTGCAATTCCGAGCCAGTACCATGCAACACCGGAGGCGATGAGCATGACGATGAAGATGGCGAGGAAGATAAGCGCGCTGCCGAGGTCCTTTGATACAACGACGATAAGGACGAAGATAAAACCCCAGTGCAAGGCAAGTTTAATGATAGAGCCGAACTGATTGAGCGTCCGCCGCTCCTTGTATATTGTCATCTGCTTCGCCAGAAGCACGATGAAAATGACCTTAACTATCTCGGAGGGCTG
>JAEDIN010000082.1 GCA_016292445.1 Oscillospiraceae bacterium
CGGCACTGCCGTAATAACGGCGGCAGTGTGCTTGCTCATGGGCATACTGATGCATTTTCTGCTCAACTGAAAATTCAGCTCCGCCGCAGTGCCTCGCTGCGGCGGAGCTGCCTATTATGAACAAGCACGCTCATTTTGTTTGTATATGCGCCGGCTTCATGATATAATCAAATAAATTGCAAATGAAAGGCGAGCAACAATGGCGTCAAGCAAGGAATTTTTGAATTTCGTACTCGAGCAGCTTTCGGAGCTGGACGGTATAAGCCATCGCGCGATGATGGGAGAGTTCATCATTTATTATAAAGGTAAGATAGCAGGCGGCATCTATGACGACAGGCTGCTTGTAAAGCCCGTAAAGTCGGCGGCAGACTATATGCCGGAGGCTTCCTGCGAGCTTCCTTACGAGGGAGGCAGCAAGATGCTGCTCGTTACCGAACTTGACGATAAGGCATATCTCGCGGGGCTGTTTGACGCAATGTATGACGAGCTGCCGGAGAGAAAGAAAAAGTAGGGGAGTGGCATCATGTACAAGCTGATGATAATCGAGGATGACATGGGCATAGCTCAGGGACTTGAGGCCTGCGCCCAAAGCTGGGGTATGCAGGCGCACACTGTTCGGGATTTCCGCAATGTCATGGCGGAGTTTGCCGAGTATGAGCCGCATCTCGTGCTGCTGGACATCTCCCTGCCGTTTATGAGCGGCTACTATTGGTGTCAGGAGATACGCAGGGTCAGCTCCGTTCCGGTCATCTTCATTTCCTCCGCTTCAGACAATATGAACATCATCATGGCGATGAACATGGGCGCAGACGATTTCATAGCCAAGCCCTTTGACCAGAGCGTTCTCATTGCAAAGGTGCAGGCGATACTGCGCAGAGCATACGACTTCGCAGCTTCCGCACCGGTGCTCGAGCACATGGGCGCGCTATTAAACACCGGCGACAATTGCCTCAGCTACAACGGCGAAAAGGTGGAGCTGAGCAAAAACGAGTACCGCATTTTGCTTACTCTGATGCAGAACAAGGGCAAGGTGGTAAGCCGCGAAAAGCTCATGGAGGCACTTTGGGAGACCGACAGCTTCGTTGACGAGAATACGCTCACGGTCAATGTCGGCAGACTCCGCAAAAAGCTCGACGCAGCGGGACTCAAGGACTTTATAGGCACAAAATTCGGCGTGGGCTACATAGTCGGGTGAGAAAATGGGGTATATTATTTCGTACATAAAGCAGCATAGACTTGCACTGCTTGCCTTCGTGCTGTGCGCTGCTCTTTTCGCGGCGACCTTTTTGTTTTACAGATTTCCGCTGAAGGCGGTATTGTATCCCACGGTGCTGTGTCTTGTCCTGCTTGCAGGTTTTGCCGCGGCGGATATCGTCCGAACAAGGAAAAAGCACGCCGAGCTTGAGCGCATAAAATGCTTTGACGCAAAGCTTGCCGACTCCTTTCCGGAGGCAGACGGTGTCGTGGAGGCAGACTATCAGGAGATAATACGCCTTATGCGCGAGCAGCATGACAGAGCCGAGCAGCGGACGGAGCAAGGTTTACGCGAGATGATGGACTACTACACCGTGTGGGTGCATCAGATAAAAACTCCGATAGCCTCGATGCGCCTTGCACTGCAAAACGAGGACACCGCCGAGTCGAGGCAGCTCCAGTCCGAACTGGGGCGGATAGAGCGCTATGTCGAGATGGTGCTGACATTCTTGAGACTTGGTGCAGACTCCACCGACTATGTAATAAAGGAACACGAGCTTGACGACATCGTCAGGGGAGCGGTTAAGAAGCTCGCCGGAGATTTTATAAATAAGAAGATAAAGCTTGAATACACCGAGCTTAACGAAAAGGTGCTGACGGACGAAAAGTGGCTGTCGTTCGTAGTCGGGCAGGTATTATCCAACGCACTCAAGTACACCTCCGAGGGTACGGTCTCGATATATACCGAAAGCCCCAAAACCTTGTGCATACGGGATACCGGCATAGGCATCGCCGCCGACGACCTGCCGAGAATATTTGAAAACGGATACACGGGCTATAACGGCAGGAGCGACAAGAAGGCAAGCGGCATCGGCCTGTATCTTTGCCGCAGAGTGTGCGATAAGCTCGGTCACGGCATAAGTGCCGAATCCAGGGCAGGCGAGGGTACGGTCATACGCATAGCACTTGACAAGAAAAAGCTTGAGGTCGAATGATTGTGACAAAAGCGTAAGATTTGAAAGGGAAATTGTAAGCCGATTCGATGGAGCTGCGATTTCCCTTTTGGTATATTATTGTCAGAAACTCAAACGGAGGTTTTTGAAATGAGCTTACTCGAAGTAAAGGGAATCAAAAAGATCTACAAAACACGCTTTGGCTCGAATGCGGTCGAGGCTTTGAAAAATGTCAACTTCAGCGTTGATGAGGGCGAGTACATCGCCATCATGGGCGAGTCCGGCTCCGGCAAGACCACCCTGCTGAATATCCTTGCGGCTCTCGACAAAGCAACGAGCGGCTCTGTGCTGCTCGACGGCAAGGAGCTTGCAGGCATCAGGGAATCCGAGGTAGCACAGTTCAGACGCGACAATCTCGGCTTCGTTTTTCAGGAGTTTAACCTGCTGGACAACTTCACCGTCGAGGATAACATCTTCCTGCCGCTGGTGCTTGCGGGCAAGACCTACGACGAGATGCACAGCCGCATAATCCCCATCGCAAAGGAACTCGGAATTTCAGACCTGCTGAAAAAGTACCCCTACGAGATATCCGGCGGTCAGAAGCAGCGCGCGGCAGTCGCAAGAGCACTCATCACCAATCCTCGCATCATCCTTGCAGACGAACCCACCGGCGCGCTCGACTCCAAGGCGACCGACGAGCTGCTCAGACTGTTCGGCGATATCAACCGTTCCGGTCAGACCATCCTCATGGTCACTCACTCGGTCAAGGCGGCAAGCCACGCATCCCGCGTGCTGTTCATAAAAGACGGCGAGGTGTTCCATCAGATCTACCGCGGCGAAAGCAGCGATCAGCAGCTTTATCAGAAGATTTCCGACACACTTACTATGCTGGCGACAGGCGGTGAGCAGGCATGAAGGCACTGTTCTATCCCCGTCTTGCATGGACCGGAATTAAAAATAACCGCCGCTTGTATCTGCCGTATATTCTGACCTGTGTCGGAATGGTCGCGATGTTTTACATCATGCATTCTCTGTCCACCGGCGAATTTCTCGAAAACATGAGGGGCGGCACAACGCTGTCAAATGTTCTGGGCTTAGGCTCATTGGTTATCGGATTTTTCGCCGCACTGTTCCTGTTTTATACAAACTCCTTCCTTACCCGCCGCAGAAAAAAGGAGTTCGGCATGTATAACATCCTCGGCATGGGCAAGCGCAACATTGCAAGAGTGCTTTTGAGCGAAACGGTCATAGTTGCCGCCATCTCGCTTGTGTGCGGCCTTATCATCGGCGTTGCGCTTTCAAAACTCGCGGAGCTGGGACTTGCCTTCTTCGTCGAGTCCGATGCCGGCTACAACTTCACCGTTTATCCCAAGTCCATGCTGTTCACGGCAATCTTCTTTGCCTGTATTTTCCTCCTGCTGCTTATTAAATCCGTAAGCCAGGTCGGATTTTCAAATCCCACCGAGCTTCTTCACAGCGAGAGCTTCGGCGAAAAGCCCCCCAAGGCAAACTGGCTGTTCGGCATTCTCGGTATCGTTGTTCTTGCCGCAGCATATTATATTTCCGTCTCGATCAAGCAGCCCATCGCCGCAATCGGCTGGTTCTTTGTTGCGGTACTCATGGTAATAGCTGCAACCTACCTTATCTTCATTGCAGGCTCAGTGCTGCTGTGCCGCATTTTGCAGAAGAACAAGAGCTACTATTACAAGCCCAAGCACTTCGTTTCCGTCTCCTCCATGGTATACCGCATGAAGCGCAACGGAGCGGGCCTTGCCTCCATCTGCATCCTTATCACTATGGTACTCGTCATGATATCCAGCACCTCCTGCCTGTTTTTCGGCAAGGAAAATGTGCTTAAACAGCAGTATCCCTACGACTTCCTGCTGTCTGCCGACTATAACACTGAAGGTGGATTTGACCGCGCGGACACAGACAAAACCAAGGCTGCGATCGACACCTACATGCAAAAGTTCGGTGGAATAAGCCGCAGCGTGAACGGCAGGGTCGCCGCCGCTGCGGGTCAACTCGAGGGCAACAGACTGATCATCAGCGAGGCACTTTACGATATGGACGCTTATGCCGTGGAGCGTATCTGCTATCTGAATGTTGTTTCACTCGAGGACTTTAACAGGAACACCGGAAAAAACCTGAGCCTTGCCGACGACGAGGCATTGGTTTTCACCAGGAAGACGGATTATGACAAAGACACCATTCAGGTCGG
>JAEDIN010000083.1 GCA_016292445.1 Oscillospiraceae bacterium
AAACGCCCGTTAGATTTATGCTAACGGGCTTTTTTCATAATTTTTCACTTAAGCTGACTTAGAGACGAACCCATGTCGCCTGTCAGCTTAAAAGCTGGCGACGGGGTTTTCGGGAACTTCGCAGGGCTCATCGCTTATGAAGGTCAGCACGGGGCCTTTTTTGCCGTAGGCTCGGCTGAACTTGTGGTTTATACGCGCTGTGAGTATGTGCCACGAGTCGCCGACGATGCTCTCCCAGCCGTCCCATTTGCAGATTAATCCGGCAAACTGGATATCGTCTGCGCAGCAGGTCATGACATGGCGGCCGACGATGAAGTTTCCGGGGGGGACTTTTTTGCGCTTGAGGTAGCGGCACTTGAAGCGCACGGTCTTGTTTTCGTATTTCTGCGGCTCCTCGGACATATCACGGTACCAGAGGGCGTAATCGTCGTCGCCTATCTCGATAACGGGTGCGTTAATGTCAAACGGCAGGGGGTCTTCGATATCGTCGTACTGCACGGTGCCGTCTTTGTACTCATAGGCGATGTCGCTTCTGCGTGACGCGCCGCGGACTATCTTGTGCAGGGCCATGCGGTCGATGGAGTCGTCGTAGCGGTTAAACACCACCAGCTCCGCGCTCTTGAGCTTGTCGTAGACGAGAGAGCGCATGTTGGCATTGTAGCTTTCAAAGCTGCGAGCGTCGGCGAAGAAAAACTCCTGATACACCATCCACATTTCGGGCAGAGCGTTGTAAAGCTCGTCGAGCATCCACATACCGTTGTACTCGATGACAACGCGCTCGCTGTCCGTTTCGTCAAGCCACTTGCGCAGGTTGGGGCGGTTAAGCTCCCCGGGTTCTTCAACGACCTTGATGAAAACATTCTTGCCGGAGAACTGGTCGGGGGCATATTCCTCCTCGCCCTCCTCGCAGACAATCAGCAGGGTGCGCTCGCCGCTGTTGAAGCGCTTGTCCTCAAGCGTTTCCTGTATAAACTTGGTCTTGCCGCCCTCGAGAAAGCCCGTAAAGAGGAATACGGGGATGTCCTTTATCTCACTCAATGTTAAACAGCTCCTTAATTGCCTGCTCGTTTATCTTTGAGCCGATAACGCACAGTCTGCCGGTGACGGCTGCGCCGCCTCTGCGGATATCGACCTCGCCGGGGACATAGTCAAAGTAGATCCACTCGCCGTCGGCAGTGTCCACAAAGCCCTTTGCACGCAGGATAGTACCGAAGCGGTTCGCGTCCTCAAGCTTTGCAAGAATGTCTCTAAGCTCTGCCTCGGTAAACTTCTTTGGTGTTTCAACGCCCCAGGAGGTGAACACCTCATCGGCATGGTGCTCGTGGTCGTGACCGCAGCCGCAGTGCTCGCCGTGTTCATGATGATGCTCATGCTCGTGGTGGTCGTGACCGCAGCCGCAGTGCCCGTCATGCTCATGATGATGGTGATGCTCGTGGAAATGCTCCATCTCCTGCATGGTGCTTGACAGAGAGTCGATGCGCTCCATGACCTGCACTATCTGCTCGCCGCTAAGCTCAGACCACGGCGTGGTGATGACGGTTGCGTTGGGGTTGAGCTGCGAAAGCATTGCGCTTGCGGTAACGACCTTGCCGTCGGAGGCGGTGTCGGTGCGGCTTAATACGATGACATCGGCGTGCTGGACCTGGTCGTTAAAGAACTCGCCGAAGTTGCGGATATACATACGGCACTTGCCTGCGTCAACAACGGTGACCTTTGCGCCTATCTCCGCGCCCTCGACACCTGCGACTGCCTTTGCGACATCGCTCAGCTTGCCGACGCCGGACGGCTCAATGAGTATTCGGTCGGGCTTATACTCGCTCATGACCTTCTTAAGTGCTTCGGTGAAGTCGCCGACGAGGGTGCAGCAGATGCAGCCGGAGTTCATCTCGGTTATCTCGACGCCCGCGTCCTTGAGGAAGCCGCCGTCAACGGCTATCTCGCCGAATTCGTTTTCGATGAGAACGAGCTTTTCGTTTTTGTAGCCCTCGGAAATGAGCTTGCGGATGAGCGTGGTCTTGCCTGCGCCCAAAAATCCGGAGAAAATGTCTATCTTAGTCAAGGTAATTACCTCCTAAACAAAATACATTATTAACAAAGCTACATTATAACATTCCCCGTCAAGTTTTGCAATCCGGAGGAAAAAACGGAAAATAACGCCGTCGGTTCAGTTGAAAAATTATAATAATGTGTTATAATATACATTCCACCAATATAAGTAATATAATTAACCGGAGGTTATTTGAATATGGCGAAGAAACAGTTTAAGGCCGAAAGCAAAAGACTGCTCGACCTGATGATCAATTCGATTTACACCAACAAGGAAATTTTCCTGCGTGAGATTATCTCCAACGCATCCGATGCTATCGACAAGCTGTGCTACCTGTCGCTGACCGACGATAAGGTCGGACTTGACAGGGGCGATTACCGCATTCGCATCACCGTCGATAAGGACAAGCGCATCATCACCGTTTCCGATAACGGCATCGGCATGACCAAGGCAGAGGCAGAGGCAAATCTCGGCGTTATCGCGAAGTCAGGCTCTTATAAGTTCAAGGGCGAGATGGACGCATCGCAGGCCGAGAGCGAGGATCTGTCCATCATCGGTCAGTTCGGCGTAGGCTTCTACTCCGCGTTCATGATCGCCGACAAGGTCACCGTCATAAGCCGCAAATACGGCGAGGAGACCGGCGTTATGTGGGAAAGCACCGGCGCAGACGGATACACCGTCACCGATTGCGACAAGTACGCCGTCGGCACGGATGTCATCATGCATGTAAAAGAGGATACCGAGGAGGAGATCTTCGGTTCGTTCCTCGAAATCTGGAAGCTCAAGGCACTTGTCAAGAAGTACTCCGACTATGTCCGCTGGCCCATCGTCATGGATATCACCCGTCAGGAGCAGCAGCCCACCGGCGAGAATGATAAGGACGGCAACCCCGTCATGCAGACGGTAAATGTCACCGCTCCCGAGACCGTAAACTCCATGGTTCCTATCTGGCAGCGCAGCAAGGCGGATGTCACCGACGAGCAGTGCGCCGAATGGTATAAGGAAACCACCCGCGACCAGACCGATCCCGCGGTCGTTCTGCGCGTAAACGCCGAGGGCAATGTGTCCTACAAGGCGATGCTGTTTATCCCCGGCAAGGACATTGACCACGAGATGAGCGGCACGACAAAGAAGGGCATCAAGCTCTACTGCAACGGCGTGCTCATTCAGGAAAACTGCGACAAGCTCATTCACGATTACTTCGAGTTCGTGCGCGGCGTTGTCGACTCCCCCGACCTCAGCCTCAACATCTCCAGAGAGATACTCCAGCATAACAGACAGCTCAAGGTCATAGGTCAGAATCTTGAAAAGAAGATAAAGGGTGAGCTTGAGAAGATGATGAAGGACGACCGTCCCAAGTACGAGCAGTTCTGGAAGAATTTCGGCATCCACATCAAGTGCGGCGTTTGCGACGAATACGGCAGATACACCGACTTCCTCAAGGACCTGCTCATCTTCTACACCTCCGAGGAGTCCCAGCAGACCCTCAAGGAGTACCACGAGAATATGCCCGAGAGCCAGAAGGCGATATACTACTGCACCGCCGACACCGTAAAGCACGCAATGAGCCTGCCCCAGTGCGAGGATGTGCGCTCCAGAGGCTTTGAGATTCTCTACCTCACCCATCCCATCGACGAGACCGTTTTGCAGACCCTGCGTATGTACGAGGGCAAGCCCTTTGTAAACATCATCACCGAGGACCTCGGCTTCCAGACCGACGAGGAAAAGAAGGCCGCCGAGGAGCAGGCGGTGCAGAATAAGGAGCTGTTCGACTTCATGGTCGAGAGCATCGGCGACGATAACCTCAAGAAGGTCACCCTGTCGAGCAAGCTCGTGTCCGCCTCCTGCTGCCTGACCACACAGGGCGGACTGACCCTCGAGATGGAGAAGTATTTCCGCAACGGCCCCAGCGAGCAGATGCGCAGTCTGAGAGCAGAGCGCGTGCTTGAATTAAACGGCGAACACCGCGCCTTCAAGGCAATCAAGGAAGCCTATGACGCCGGCGACAAGGACAAGGCCGCCGCCCTCAGCAAGATACTCTACGCACAGGCAGAGCTTATCGCCGGAGTAGAAATAGAAGATCCTACTACCTACGCCGAACTCGTCTGCGGCCTGTTTTGACGGGC
>JAEDIN010000084.1 GCA_016292445.1 Oscillospiraceae bacterium
ATGCGGGTGTAGTTCAATGGCAGAACATCAGCTTCCCAAGCTGAATACGGGGGTTCGATTCCCCTCACCCGCTCCAATAATCCCGCACGAAAAACAGCCCTGTAACTTATTGCGTTACAGGGCTGAAATTCATATTCACATAAAGTACAGCAGCAGGACAATGCCGAGGGCGATGCGATACCAGCCGAAGATTTTGAAGTCACGCTTTTTGATGTAGCTCATGAGGAACTTGATGACAAGCACCGACACCAAAAATGCAACGACACAGCCGATTGTAAGCGTCATAAGCTCAACGCTTGTGAAGCTCAAGCCGAATTTGACGATTTTAATAAGCGACAGCCCCATCATTACAGGCACGGCAAGGAAAAAGGTAAACTCCGCAGCGGCAACTCGGGACACGCCTATGGTGAGTGCTCCGATTATTGTCGAGCCGGAGCGCGAGGTGCCGGGGATGATGGAGAGCACCTGGAACAGTCCGATGATAAACGCGGTTTTATAGGATATATCCTCTAAGCTCTGAATTTTCGGTGTTCTGCTTTTGTTCCAGTTTTCGATGACGATAAACGCAATACCGTAGATAACAAGTGCAAGTGCGATAACGGTCGGCGTATGCAGATGCGCCTCAATGTAATCGTCAAACAAAAGGGTTACGATTGCACCCGGTATGCAGGCGACAACGACCTTGAACCACATTGAAAAGACATCTTTTCTTATAACCGGCTTCGTCTTGTCTTTTGACTGAAACGGCCACATTTTATCCCAAAACAGTATTACGACCGCAAGAATTGCTCCGAGCTGAATGACGACGAAGAACATTTCCTTGAATCCGTCACTGACATTCATGTGGATAAACTCGTCTACAAGCAGCATATGACCGGTGCTGGAAATGGGCAGCCACTCGGTTATACCCTCGACTATGCCGAGGACTATTACTTTTAATATTTCAATAAGCTCCATACTTACTCCTCAACAGATTATATTCGCTTTTTACAGGAGCATGACGCCCTTTTCGGCACAGAGCTTAATTGTTTCGTTGTCCCAGATGGAGGCTTGCACCTCACCGATATGTGCCTTGCCGAGGAGCAACATGGAAAGTCTTGACTGGCCGATGCCGCCGCCGATGGTGAGAGGGAGCTCACCGTTTAGGAGCATTTTGTGATAAGGAAGCTCGCGGCGGTCGTCGCAATGGGCGATGGTGAGCTGTTTATCGAGCGTTTCGGGGTCAACTCTTATGCCCATGGAGCTAAGCTCGATGGCGCAGTTGAGCCAATCGCACCAGAACATGATATCGCCGTTTAAGCTCCAGTCGTCATAGTCGGGAGCTCTGCCGTCGTGGGGCTTGCCGGAGCGCAGCGCACCGCCGATACCGATGATGAACGCCGTCTTATGCTCCTTGAGATAGGCGTTCTCGCGCTGCTTGGAGGTATAGTCGGGGTACATATCCTCAAGCTCCTGTGCAGTCACGAACGATACTTTGCGCTCAAACTTGCCGAGACACTGAAGCTGGGGGTACATCGCCTGCATGGTATCCTGCGTGTCACATACTGCCTTTACTATGTCCATGACCGTGAGCTTAAGATAATCGAGATTGCGGTTTTCGGGCAGGATGACCTTTTCCCAGTCCCACTGGTCAACATATATAGAATGGAGATTATCCAGCTCATCCTCGTCACGGCGAATTGCGTCCATATCGGTATAGATGCCCTTCCCGGGGAAAAAGCAATAGCGTTTAAGCGCAAGACGCTTCCACTTTGCAAGCGACTGAACGACCTGCGCCGTGGATTCGGAGCGCAGAATGTCGAAAGTGACGGGTCTTTCATATCCGTTGAGGTTATCATTCAAGCCGGAATTTGCCTCGACGAACAGAGGTGCGGAAACACGGTAGAGATTCAGCAGTGCACCGAGTCTGTCCTCAAACAGGCGTTTTAAAAGGCTTATCGCCTTTTGGGTGTCATAAATGCTTAAAATGCTTTTGTATCCCTCAGGTATTGATACTTTCATTGCAGTCATCCTTTCTAAATGCAAAATGCCCATCAGAAGATGGGCATTTAAGTTAACCCTTAATACTATTTATCGAGCAGCTCGATAAGACGGCAGTAGATATCCTCAGCGTTGGTCCTGAAGTTTTTCTCGATGCGTTGAGCCTGTTCCTCACCGGAGCTAAGTATTTTTAATCGCATGACCTCACCCTTACCGTCGGACATGGCAAGCGTGACCATGCAGTTGCCGTTTGTGATCCTATGCTCGGCTGTGAGCATTGCGAGCCTGCGAAGCCGCTCGGCTTCGGGGGCGATGAGCTTTTCCGCCTTCTTCCTAACGGAAAACGGCAAGCTGCTTTCAACAGTCTCTCCCGCCTGCGCACCCTTTTCGCTGATGCGATAGCCATCGGTCTCCTCGATGACAAGTCCCGTGTCAACGAGCTCACTGAGGCAGTCTGAAAAATCAAAATAGCCGACTCCGCCGTCGCACTGGGTGAAATCGGACAGCAAGTTGCGATCAACAGTGCCGGGTAAGCGTCGCAGTATAAACAGTATCAGTATCTTAATGTCGAGCTTTTCGTGGATAAATCCAAGTCTGTCCATGATATCACTCTCCTCACATTCGATTATACACCAAATCGCCCAGGCTGTAAATCCTATTTCTTGTCCGCCCTCTTGATGGCGATGAGCGAGCCTATGATGATAATTACAACCGTCAGGTGCATCATGATGCTTTTCGTGGAAAACGGATCGATCTTGCTGGGTATAATCCCGAAATCGGCAAGCAGCATGGCAAGCAAAAGTATGACCTCCGCAGCAAGCAAAAGCACAACAAATCTCTTTCCCATATGTCTTTCCTCCATTTAAGCTATAATGTATTATAATAATATATTCCTGCGTTTTTGTAAATGAATACTTCACAATTTGACCCTAAGTGCATACACTGTATTGAAGTTTGACTTCAATAACCATCAGGGAGGTATGTTTATGGCAGACAGGGTTGTGCCGGGGCCGGTAAACAGTGATGACTGCATAAAAGAGGCCGTCTGCATAGATACAAGGAAGATAATGGACTCCTGCCGAGATAAGGATTGCATTGAGGACCTGAGAGTCTATCCGACCATATGCTCACAGCGATATCTGCAAAGCGCATTCAGCGTTCGTCCCCGCTGCGCCGAGCTCTTGTGCTGTAAGGTCAAGGTTAAGGAGATTTGCCTCAACCGCGGCTACTACACGGTAGATGTCACATATTTTTACAAGGTGACGGGTGAGGCGTTCCCGTCAAATCAGGTTGTCACGGGTCTTGCCGTCTTTGATAAACGGGTTATGCTGTTCGGCAGCGAGGGCAGGGTAAAATCCTTCTCCTCGGACGGCTGCTGCGAATGCGGCGACAACAACATGCCGTATGCGGTCGTTGATGCGGTCGATCCCATAGCTCTGCACATGAATCTCGCCGATACTCCTCTGCCCGAGCCGGGCATCGAGCAGCGTGATATTCCCGAAACAATACTTAATCACTTTGATGAAGAGCTTTCATTCGGTGCTTGTGACAGGGCGTGGTATGTGACGCTCGGTCAGTTCTCTATCATTCGTCTTATCCGCAACACTCAGCTTCTCATTCCCGCATATGATTACTGTATGCCCGAAAAAGAGTGCGTTGGTACAAGCGAGGATGATCCCTGCACGATGTTCGGGCGCATCCGCTTCCCCGTTGAGGAGTTTTTCCCGCCCGACGCCGTCGAGGAATGCGACGAATACAAAAGCCTTGTATGACAAATCAGTCACCCCATCGGGTGACTGATTTTCTTATTCTCTGATGACTATATTGTCTTTATCCTTGTATATGCCGTTTTGGGGGATAACGCCGCGAACGCAGCTTGTGGGGTACACGCTTGCTCCCCTGCCTAAAACAGTGCCGGGGTTCAGAACACTGTTGCAGCCTATCTCGACATGGTCGCCGAGGATTGCCCCGACCTTTTTACGCTTTGTTTCGATATTGCCCTCGGGGGACTTTATCACCACGAGGGTCTTGTCGCTCTTTACATTGCTGGTAATTGAGCCGGCGCCCATATGCGATTTGTAGCCGAGGATCGAATCGCCTATGTAATTATAGTGCGGTGCCTGCACATTATCGAACAAAA
>JAEDIN010000085.1 GCA_016292445.1 Oscillospiraceae bacterium
GCGGCGCAGTTTGCCGACTGCGAAGCTCACGGGTATCAGCACGAGGGCGACGGCCATGTTTGCTGTCGGCACGACGAGCTGGGAGTAAAAATTGAGATTATCCGAATCGAGGTCGAGCAGCACGGCGGCAATGGTGATAAGGGCGGCGGTCGCAGGTATGAGCCAGCGGCCGTTTGTCATGTCGAGCATGGAGGTCTCCTTTGTTTCCGGCACAAAGCCGAACACCAGCCGCAGGCAATGGGCGGCAACAATGAGCATCATCGCGAAAATAATAAAATCGGGCAGCACCCACAACGCAACGACCAAAGCCTCGATGCGTTCAATGGTGTGAAACACCGCAACATTTTGTATTATTGCAAAAAACGGGTAGTTAAATCTCGAGGTGAGCTCCGCGCCGTAATTGCCGACGGCGACGAGGGACAATGCCGCAAACAGCAGGCACACGGGGATAAGCCACAGTGAATATGCCGCCGCTCTGCCGCGGGTCTTGTCGCTTGTGCGTTCGAGAAATGCCGAGTAGACGAAAATTCCGGCGTAAATTTCGAGCATCGGTACGGCGGCGAGTCCGAGCTTATCGGGCTTGCCCTTTGAAAGCGGCAAAAGCAGGTCAAGCTCGATGTTGGTCAGCGCAAAGGCGATCACGAGCACCATCACGACGGCGAGCAGCGGCGAGAATATCCGCGCCGAGCGTAGCAGTGCTTTCCGCGGCCCGAGTGCGGCGATGACGCCGAGTGAGAGCATGACGATGACGAAGGGCCACGCGTTTCCGGCAGGGTAGATGGTGCAGATAAACCGCTCCGCTCCGGAACGCAGAATGAAGCCGCAGCAGAAAATGAGAAACGCCGCCGTTGCGATGAGGACGAAAGAGCCGAAGATATTGCCGTTTGTGCGCATTATCAGCTCGCCGAGACCCTCGCCGCTGCGGCGGTCAGCCATATACGCCGACAAAAACCACACATACAAAACCAGAAACGGCAAAGCGACAAGCGGCGATAACCAGCCTGCGCTGGCTGCCGCCTGTGTGTTGAATTTCGGTATAAGCCGCACGGCAGGGGCAAGCGAGGACACGAATATAAGCGCCATGAGCTGCCGCCGGTCATAGTTTATTTTCATTCAGAGCTCCCCAAGCCGACATCGAAGCTGCGATTGACCTTCGCCTCGACGCCTACATTATAATATATAGAGGGCAGACTCTCCGACAGGTCGGAGCTCATGCCCGCAAGCCGCTTCGGTTCCTTGCGCTCGAGCACGCTGCCGAGCTGCAAAAAGTCGCATTCAAGCGACTGCGAGACGCCAAGCGCCTCTGTCACCCAGAGCTTAGCCGTGTTCGCAAGAGCGCGGCTGAGCTTTTGCGTTTCGATGCTGTCGGCGGTCTCCGAGAGTGCGGCGGTGAGCGTTATTTGAATATCCAGTCCGGCAAGGTGCTCACCGTCAAACACAGGATTTATGTCGCAGCTGCATTTGTCAAGCTGTACCGTCGCTCTTGTGCCGTCGGTGTCAAGCTCCACAGAGCTGGGACCGACTTTGTTTTGCAGAATGTTCACGCCCCGGGCATATTCAATGGGTATGCTGCCGACCGCTTTGCCGTTTTTTATCACCATATAACCGTCGGGTATCGCCGTGAGCTCGGACTGCTTTGCCTCCTTGACCGACTCGTCTGCTTTGACGGCTTTGACAGCGCTTATGAGCGCACAGCCGTTTGTATCGAGATCGGCGACAATTTGGGCGGCGTTGTATATCACACCGTCACCGCGCAGAGTGAGATTTCGCTCCAGCGAACGCAGAACGCTCGTCGCATCGTAGCTTTCGCCACCTGCGCCGAGAACAAGCTCGGAGGCCGCGCCGTTTGTCACGACAAACAGCGGAATGTCAAGCCTCAGCTCGGTGGAGCGTTCGATGTAATCAAGAAAGGGCATCACCGATTTTTTCGCCGACTCGCCGCCGACGGCGATGTACGAGGTGTGCGCAAAATACAGATCCTCTCTTGCAGAGTAATCCTGCATCCGCTCCTTTGCCAGCGAAAACGACTCCGCCTCCGCGGAGAGCCGCGCCACCTGTGTCGACCCTCCCTGCTTGCCGCCCTTTGCGTCGCCGCCTCCTCCGGCACTGTCGCTGCCCGAGGATGCCGACAGGCGCACGCCGCTTTCTGCGTAGTCAAAGCCCATCGTCTGGATAACCATGAGCTGCTCTATCTCGCGGTAGTTTGAATAAACCGAGCCGCCCGAGCATCCGCTCAGCAATGCGGCAAGACAGACGACTGCGATTATGCGTGTAAGCTTCATTTCTGCCTCCTTTTGTCGGGCGTGTTCAGATCCGGATCGCGGAATTTTTCCCTCGGCAGCGGTTTTCGCAAAAAGGTGCGCGAAAGATTATTCGGCCTGCCGCCTGAAAGCGGTGCGGTGTAGTTCACGCCGAAGGAATCCATCGTGCACAGATACCAAATCAAAATGCACAGTGCCGCCGTCACCCCGAAAAGCCCTGCGAGTATCGCCGCAAGCACCAGCACAAAGCGGCACAGTCTCAGCGCCGCGCTCAGATCCTGGCTCGGCTGCGCGTAGCCGGCTATACCTGCCATCGCAACGACTATGACCGCGATGGGCGATATGACCTTCGCTTCCACCGCCGACTGCCCAACGATGAGCGCGCCGATTATCGAAACCGTGTCGCTGATGGGATTGGGCAGGCGCAATCCCGCCTCCTGCAAAAGCTCGAAGGCGAGCAGCATCCCGATGACCTCAAGCGCGGTCGAAAACGGCACATCCTGCTTTGAGGCAACGATGCTCATCAGAAGCTTTGTCGGTATCATCTCCTGGTGGTACATCGCAACCGCGACATAGAATGCAGGCAGAGCGACGGTCAGCACCACCGCAAACCAGCGTATTAAACTCAGCATCGTGGCAACAAGATAGTGCTGCGACTCGTCCTGCGGCACACGCAGATATTCGGCAAAGGTCACCGGGAGCATGTACGCTATCGGCAGACCGTCAACGATAAGTCCCACTCTGCCGCAGAGCAATTGCTGGGCAAAGCGGTCGGGACGCTCGGTGTGCAGCAGCTGCGGAAACAGCGAGCGCGGCTTGTCGGTGATGTACGCCTCGATAGACTCACTTGCAAGTGCGCCGTCAATGTCGATGGCATCCAGCCGTTTTTCCAATTCAGCAACTGTCGCAGGGTCGGCTACGCCGTCAACATACATTATCACCGCACGGGTGTGACTTTTTCTGCCGATGACCGTGCTTTTGGCTTTCAGAGCGGGATTAAAAATTCGTCGCCTGACAAGCGCGGTGTTCGTACGCAGCATCTCAACAAAGCAGTCCTTGCCGCCCTTGAGCGATTTTTCTATTTTCGGTTCGGAGATGCTGCGCTGATTTTTGCTTTTGACCTCAAAGGTCACAGCCGCAGACTGCCTGTCAAACACGACGGCGACGCAGCCCTGCGTAATATCATCGACCAGCTTGTCAAGCTCCGTGCGCAGCTTGGCCTGCGAGCTGTAAACCGCACCCTGCATAAGACGCTCCGGCGTCGGGTCGCTGCCTGCGCGCAAAAGATCGGTCAGCGGCCGCAGAATATCCTTGCCCGTGTCGCCGCCGTCAACGATGCCGTCTATCCAGCAGACGAAAAGCGTGCCGTCGGAAACCAGTCCGGCGCGAATTTCGCGCGACTGAAAGTCCGAGCAGCCGTCAAAAATGTTTTCGAGCGTTTGTCTGCAGATGCTGCCCTTGTATTCGGGACACTGCCTCGGATGAGGTCCGCCGCCGTTTTGCGGACGACCAAAAAAATAGTTAAAAATAGACATATTGTTATTGTAACCAAAGACGGACACAATATTTAGTGGCGGTCAAAAAAAGTTCAAAAACCTTCGCAAAATCACCAAAAAAAGTGTTGACAAAGCACGAAATGGGTGGTATTCTAACAAAGCTACTCACGAAAGGCAAGACAAATTGAAAAAGCTCGAAAAAAGTTTTGAAAAAAGTCTTGACAATGGCGAACGGTTATGATATATTAATCAAGCTGTCCGCTGATGTGGGGAGCAAGATTGTACCTTGAAAATTAGATAATGTAAGAACAACAGCTTATGCTAAATAAGCACCA
>JAEDIN010000021.1 GCA_016292445.1 Oscillospiraceae bacterium
TTGGCAAGAACATCCTTGCGCATCGCCTTGACGGTTTCACGGGCGATTATCTTGCCACCGATGGCAGCCTGAATGGGAACCTCAAAGAGCTGACGGGGGATGTTGTCCTTGAGCTTTTCGCAGAGCTTTCTTGCACGGCCATAGGCCTTATCCTTGTGCGCAATGAAGCTCAGCGCATCGACCTGATCGCCGTTTAGCAGCAGATCGACCTTCACAAGCTCGGATGGCTTATATTCGCTCAGCTCATAGTCGAGCGAAGCATAGCCCTTGGTGCGGGCCTTGAGAGTATCGAAAAAGTCGTAGATTATCTCGTTGAGCGGCATATCGTAGCGCAGCTCGACAAGGTTCGAGTCGAGATACTGCATATCCTTGTACTCGCCGCGCCTGTCCTGACACAGCGGCATGATGTTACCGACATAGTCGTTGGGCGTGATTATTGACACCTTGACATAGGGCTCCTCGGCGTGTTCAATGTTCGCCGGATCGGGGTAATTGTGCGGATTATCGACCATGACCACCGAACCGTCGGTCTTTATGACCTTGTAAATTACGCTGGGCAGGGTCGTGACGAGCTCAAGGTCAAATTCACGCTCGAGACGCTCCTGAATGACTTCCATGTGCAGCATTCCGAGGAAGCCGCAGCGGAAGCCGAAGCCGAGAGCAACGGAGCTTTCCGGCTCGAAGGAGAGGGAAGCGTCGTTGAGCTGGAGCTTTTCCAGCGCGTCGCGCAGGTCGGGGTACTTGCTGCCGTCCTCGGTGTAAATGCCGCAGTAGACCATAGCACGGGCAGGGCGGTAGCCGGGCAGGGCGTCGGTGCAGGGCTTGGACGCATCGGTGACGGTGTCACCCACCTGAGTGTCGGCAACATTTTTTATGCTCGCGGTGAAGTATCCGACATCGCCGGCGCAAAGCTCGGCGCAGGGTTCAAGACCGATGGGACGCATATGTCCGACCTCAAGCACCTTGTAGCGTGCTCCGGTGGATTTTAAAAGTACCTCGGTGTCCTTGCGTATCTTTCCGTCAACAATGCGCATGAAGACTATAACGCCGCGATAGCTGTCATACTGGCTGTCAAAGATTAGTGCCTTGAGCGGCGCATCGGGATCGCCTGTCGGCGCGGGTATGTTATTGACAATATCGTCAAGCACTGCCTCGACATTGATGCCGTTTTTTGCGCTTATCTCGGGGGCGTCCATAGCCAAAATGCCGATGATATCCTCAATCTCATGCTTTACGCGCACAGGGTCGGCGGCAGGCAGGTCAATTTTGTTGATGACGGGGAGAATTTCGAGATCCGCGTCCAGTGCAAGATAGGTGTTTGCAAGCGTCTGCGCCTCAACGCCTTGGGATGCGTCAACGACGAGCACCGCACCCTCGCAGGCTGCCAGCGAACGGCTTACCTCATAGTTAAAGTCAACATGACCCGGGGTGTCAATGAGGTTGAGCACATAGGTCTCACCGTCCTTGGCCTTGTAATTAAGACCCACGGCCCTCGCCTTTATGGTGATACCGCGCTCACGCTCGAGGTCCATGTTATCGAGGATCTGATCCTCCATTATGCGTTCCTCGACAGCGCCGCAAAGCTCTATTAGCCTGTCAGACAGGGTGGATTTGCCGTGGTCGATGTGAGCGATTATCGAAAAGTTCCTGATATGGTCCTGCTTTATCACAATAACTCCTCCATCGCGGCTTCGGCCTTGTTTGCAAGCACTCTCAGCTCACCGATGAACGCCCTGGCAACATCGGCGCTGCGGTCGATGCCGTTGGGGTTAGAAGAACGGCCGAGAAGGTAGTCGGCGGTGACATTATAATAATCGCAGACACGGCACACAAAGCCGAGACCCGGTTCGCGGGCACCGTTTTCGTAATGGCTCAGCAGAGCCTGGCTGATTTTGAGGTCAGCCGCCGCTTTGCGCTGGCTCAAGCCGCTTCTGCGTCGGAGCTCGGACAGATTTTTTGCGAATGTTTTCTGGTTTTCCATTTGCTATATCTCCATTACAATGATTACAGTTTGTATATTATATCCGTCAAACCGCAGTTTGTAAATAGAAATAGGGCTAAATACTTGAAAAATTTTCGCAGTAGTGGTAAAGTTACCTGGTAATATGTGCGTAAAACGCAAATATGGAGGAAAAATTTAAAATGTTTGAAAATCTCGTTGAAATTCTGAAGAACGATCCCAGAAAGATCGTCTACACCGAAGGCCACGATGCACGCATACTCGAGTCCGCAGCAAGACTGAAGAAGGAAGGCTTCCTGACCCCCATTCTCGTCGGCAATGTCGATGAGGTCAAGGCAGCAGCCGCAAAGGGCGGCTTTGATATTGACGGCCTTGAGATCCTTGATCCTCTGACCTACGAAGGCATGGATGCAATGGTCGAGGAAATGGTCGCTCTGCGTAAGGGCAAGATGACCGCCGAGGAATGCCGCGCGGCACTTTCCAAGGGCAACTACTTCGGCACTATGCTCGTAAAAATGGGCATTGCAGACTGTCTGCTCGGCGGCGCAACCTACTCCACAGCCGACACCGTTCGCCCCGCTCTCCAGCTCGTTAAGACCAAGAAGGGCGCACACCTCGTGTCCTCCTGCTTCATCATGATCCGCGGCGATGAGACCCTCGCAATGGGCGACTGCGCGATCAACATTGACTATCAGGATACCGTTGACAAGGAAGGCAATGTTACCTTTACCGCAGCTCAGAAGCTGGCAGAGGTCGCAGTTGCAACTGCCGAGACCGCAAAGGTGTTCGGCATCGACCCGAAGGTCGCAATGCTTTCTTACTCCACCAAGGGCAGCGGCAAGGGTGCAAATGTTGACCTCGTCCGCAATGCGACCGAGGAGGCAAAGAAGCTCGCTCCCGAGCTCAAGCTCGACGGTGAGATGCAGTTTGACGCAGCGGTTTCTCCCGTTGTCGGCCAGCTCAAGTTCCCCGGCAGCCCCGTTGCAGGCTATGCAAACACCTTTATCTTCCCCGAGATACAGTCCGGCAACATCGGCTATAAGATCGCAGCCCGCCTCGGCGGATTTGCCGCATACGGTCCTATCCTTCAGGGTCTGAACGCTCCTATCAACGACCTTAGCCGCGGCTGCAATGCAGAGGAAGTTTACCAGATGTCCATCATCACCGCAGCACTTAAGTAATATCACAGCACATACATTGCAATATAAACAGGCAGAGCTTGGCTCTGCCTGTTTAGCAAAGAGGGAACAGCATGGATAGGGAAGTATATATGGAGCTTGCCCTTGCGCTCGCTCGGGAGGCTGCAGATGCCGGCGAGGTGCCTGTTGGCTGCGTCATCGCTGACAAAAACGGCAATGTTATCGGCAGCGGCAGAAACCGCCGTGAGGAAAACCACGATGCATCTGCCCATGCCGAGCTTGAGGCGATACGCATGGCCTGCGATGCGGTGGGCGACTGGCGACTGAACGAATGTACTATTTTCGTTACGCTTGAGCCTTGCCCGATGTGTGCAGGGGGGATAATCAATTCAAGGATACCTACCGTTGTGTTCGGCGCAAAGGATGAAAACACCGGCTCATGCGGCAGCGTTATCAATCTCTTCGAGGAACGCTACGGGCATAAGCCGGCAATATTCGGCGGGGTAAAGGCGGAGCAATCGTCAGAATTACTCAAAAATTTCTTTGAAACAAAAAGATAAAACGGACGTCACATTTGAACTTCACCCCATTTGTCAGAATAATGCTTTTTTATTATCTTTTTGACTTTGGGGCACCGTAAATGCTATAATTTTTTCGTATTCAATAGTATCAAAAAGTCAAAAACAAGAATTTCACGACCCGAGAGGGTCGTGGTTTCCCATTTTGCGGTATTAAGAAGAATAAGAAATATATACGAACAGGAGGTGGCTAAGCTGAACACGGAACAGAGTTCGTTTATAGACAACTTATACAGAGAAATGTATGCCCCGCTTTATAACTACGCATACTCTGCGCTGGACAACGCTTCACTCGCAGAGGAAGCTGTTCAGGAATCTTTCCGAATCGCCTGCTCTAAGCCTGAGGCCGTGACGGACTGTGCAAACCCTAACGGCTGGATAATGAATACTACAAAATATGTGATTTGCAACATGAGGCGTACATATTCAAGTATGGCAAAGCTTGTTGTTCAATCGTTGTCCGAGGAAGAAAATATTGTCAGCCTAAGCACTTCTGACGATTATTCCGAAATTGAATACCCTAATCTGATCTCTCCCGAGGAATATGAATTGATAAAGAATGTTGCGCTCGATAAGCGTTCGCCCAGAGACATGGCGAAAGAGCTGGGTATCTCGGTGGAGGCCTGTAAAAAGAGGATTTATCGTGCGAAGAAAAGGCTGCAAATAGTTTTGACTTCAATTGACAATAATTGCAATTGTCCTTAATGGGACATCTTCATACAAGATAGATATGAAAGGAGGATACGGAGTGTCTTATAAAAAAAGTATTGACCGTTTGGTTGTTGACGGTATGAGCGTTGAAACGCTCAAAGCTCTTTTGCTTGATGATCTTGATAATCCTGACGGTCTCCTTGATGACGAAACACGGCTGTATTTAGCGCAGACGCTGGCTCGCAAAAAGGAAGAAAGAGGCATAAAAATTCCCGAGGCGGAGGCCTCATTAGAACAATTCAAACGGGAGTATTTGCCCTATGCGAAAACGGGCATTTCACTATATGACGACGATTCCGAGTGCACAGATAATGTAGTCGAACTGCCGAAAAAGCGGAGAAAAAATCGCAAGACACTGATTAGAATTGCCGCCGTGATTGCCGCCGTGGTAGTATTGGGCTCGGTATCAGCCAACGCAATGGGCTTTGATATTTGGGCGAGCCTTGTCGACTGGACAAATGAAACCTTCGGCTTTTCGGAACAGCGGGAGAAACTGGAGTATCCGGCTCAACTCGGAATGCTCGAAAAAGAATTGATGGATCATATGATAAGTCCAGACGGCCTGCTCCCAACCTACCTGCCTGATGGATACAAGGAGGTCGATACACAGTGCCTGGCTGATGATACCGGTATCACATTTGTATGTGCGTTATCTAACGATGAGGATTATATTGTCCTGCAATACACCAAGTATACATCCGGCGAAAGTACGGCGACCTTCGAAAAAGACAAAGGGGGGCCGGATGAGTATGTCGTAGAAGGGATAACCCACTACATCATGACCAACACCGGTGATTATTATGCTACATGGATGGCAAGAGATGTTGAGTGCTCCGTGTCAGAGATAGGCTCCCGTGATGAATTGATTAAGATCATCAATTCAGTTTATGAGGAATAATCAAATTAAAAAAGATCCTTGTGCTGCTTATGGTAGCAGCATTTGCTCTGATGTCGGTTGCATTTGCAAACGACACTGAAAATGAGGAAAATAGAGTTCAACCCAGATCGAGCGAATATTTTAGATCTTATTCCGGAAGTATTGTTGCAAAGGGCAACGGGAAGTTTAAAAAGCTCGCATTGCTTTTTGCAATGCGAACCGGTAAAAAAACGGACAATACCCGAAATGCCGGAATACTACACCGCCAAGGGCTGCTCGGAAAAGGCCCTCGACGAAACAATTGAATAATCATCCACCATCCCCTGAGGCATTGCCGCAGGGGAGTATTTTTTTGTACAGGCAGTCATATATTAACATTAAAATGCTTGCATATGGAGGTCATTGCATGAAAACTGAGTGGAAAAAACTTGCTTTAGCGGTGGCGATACCGCTTGCTGTCGGCGGACTGTCGGCACTTTTGACGATTGATAACATGATAATGTTCGAGGTCGTCAAAAAGCCGCCGCTTGCACCGCCCAAATGGCTGTTTCCTGTTGCGTGGACGGTGCTTTATGTGCTGATGGGCATAGCGTCATATCTTGTGTATGTATCGAAGGCACCGTCGGTCAAAAAGAACTCTGCATTAAGCGTGTATGTCATTTCGCTCATCTTCAACTTTGCGTGGAGCCCGATATTTTTTAATCTTGAAAACTATCTTTTTGCCTTCGTGTGGCTGTGCGCGCTGTGGCTGCTTGTGGTCATAACTACCGTCAAATTCTTCGGCATTAACAAAACGGCGGGTATCCTCATGCTGCCGTATGTTCTGTGGGTGACATTTGCCGGATACCTCAATTACGGCATTTACCTGCTCAATTGACGACGGATTGTAAATTTTTTGCGCTGTCGTTGTAAAAGCACGGATAAAATGATATTATCAAGTCAGAAAAATGTGCAAGAAGGTGCGATATGAGCAGATTTGACCGTGAATATCTCGAATTGCTGGCGGAAAAGTACCCGGATGAAGCATCGGTATGCTCGGAGATAATAAAGCTTCGGGCGATAATGGCACTTCCCATGGGGACGGAGCACTTCATAAGCGACCTGCACGGGGAATACGGCGCAGTCAGGCACATTCTCAACAACTGCTCCGGCGTCATACTCGAAAAGGTGCGCAGGCTGTTTGAAGCAGAGATAGGGGAGGAAGCGTGCCGCAGCCTTTGCACGCTGATATACTATCCCCGAGAAAAGCTCAGCGCACTGCGCGAAAGCGGCGAGCTTAGCGACGCAGAGCTTCGCAATACGCTGAAAATGCTAAGAACGCTTGCCGAGACGCTGTCGAGCAAATATACCCGCAACTATGTGCGTAAGCAGATGCCCGAAAAGTGGAGCATGGTGCTTGACGAGCTTTTACATATGCAGCGCGACGAGTATTCAAATCAGGTGCGCTATCACGAGGTTTTGCTCGAATCTATCGTGTCAACGGGTGCCGCCGACGAGGTCATTGCCGCTCTTTCGGATATAATAAAGCGGCTTGCGGTGGATAAACTGCACATAGTCGGCGATATCTTCGACCGAGGCCCCGAGCCTGCGCGGCTTTTGGACGCGCTCATGGAGCACCCGAATATCGACATCCAGTGGGGCAATCACGATATCCTGTGGCTGGGTGCGGCTGCGGGCAGTCCTGCCTGCATTTTCACCGTGCTGCGTATTGCGGTCAGCTATGACAATATGGATCTCATCGGCAGACGCTACGGAATATCGCTTAGACCGCTCATGGCCTTTGCCCAGAAATACTACGGTGCATCCGACAAGGAAACGCTCAAGCTTGCGCTGCACACGCTCGGCTTCAAGCTCGAGGGCAGAATAATAAAGCGGCATCCGGGCTACGGCATGAACTCAAGGCTGATGCTTGACAGAGTGGATTTCGAAAAAAACACCGTGGTACTCGACGACGGCGTTTATCCGATGAACACCGATAAGTGGCCGACCATAGACAGGTCAGACCCATACAGCCTCAACGCCGACGAGCTTGCGCTCATAAACGAGTATGTAAGCGCGTTCCGCGAAAGCCAATCTCTGCGCCGACACATGGATTTCGTGTACAGAGCGGGCAGTACATATCTTTGCTGCAACGGCAATCTGCTTTACCACGGCTGCATCCCGATGACGGCAGACGGCGAGTTTGCCAAGGTGCGGCACGGCGGCAGGTGGTATTCCGGAAAAAAGCTTCTCGACTATGCCGACACGATTGTAAAAAGTGCGTGGGCAAAGCACGACGAGTCTGCGCTGGACATGATGTGGTATCTCTGGTGCGGCAACGACAGTCCATTCTCCGGCAGGGTGTTCCACACCTTTGAGCGCGCCGTCATCGACGATAAAAGCACTTGGACAGAACCGAAAAACGCCTATTTCAGCTTCTGGGAGGATGAAAAGGCTGCGCGCATGATACTCACCGAGTTCGGTCTTGATCCGGATAAAGGGCATATCATAAACGGCCACACACCCGTCAGGGCAGGCAAGGGCGAAAGCCCGGTCAAGGCAGGCGGCAAACTGTTTATTATAGACGGCGGCTTTTGCGAGGCCTATCAGAAAACCACAGGCATAGCGGGCTATACACTCGTTTACAACTCCCATGGCCTGAAGATAAAGGCGCACAGACCCTTTGAGGGCATTGCCAAGGCGATAGACGAAAATGCCGACATCGAATCCGAGGCAGAGCAGGTCGAGCGCTTCGGCCGACGCAGATACATAGCCGATTGCGACGACGGTGTGCGTCTGCGCAGCAGAATCGAGGCACTCGAAGCACTTCTTGAGGCGTATAGAGCCGGTGAGCTTCAATAGCCTTGCACTTTTTGCGCTCTTATGTTAGAATGCGTTGCAAGGAATGAAGATAAATATAGTTTTCCAAATCAAACGGAAAGAGGTATATAAAATGAAAGCAGTAAGAATACTGATCGTATCGCTGATTGCGGTTTTCTGCGTGTTTTTGTCGGCCTGTGGCTGCACAAATCAGGAGGCTGACGATCCCATCAAGGACCCCATAACGCATGAGACTGATGCAGGCACGGATAAGGATAAGGATAAGGATAACGACAAAGAAAAGCCCGACGAGAGCAAGGATAATGAGAGCAGCACAAATTCCGGCAGCAGCTCAAACAGCGGAACAAGCTCCGGTTCGACGACCAAGCCTGACAGTGGTTCAAGCTCAAATGCAAACGCTCCCGAAAAGAGCGATGACGACAGCAATGCCACCCCGACTCCCGAGATAGTTGAGCCCGAATATACGCCTACCCCGCCGAGAAGAAGCTCCTCGAGCAACCTAAGAGTAGACTGATTTAAAATCCCCACAACAAGTGTTGTGGGGATTTTTTGCTAACTTATACACTTTGTTCAAAAAAGTATACTGATTTCGCCTTGTCGAAGATTGACGAAAAAATCAAATTTGATATAATAATAGTATATGCAATAATTATCATATCGTATATATAGAAGCAAAACCGAGGGGCAGGCAATGAATATCAAGGCGTTGAACAAAAAACTCAAAAAGCAGTACGGCGACAGCGTGTCGGCGTCGCTTGAGGATAACTGCATCGTGCTGCGCGGCTCTCTTGATAGCTGGGAGGATGTCGTGGCGGCGGGACTTCTGTGCGCAAAGCCGCACTCGAAGTGCCATGTGGTAAACGATATCGTCTTTACCGGCGCAGAGCAGCTACCAATGCGCTTGCCGGAGCTTAAAGACGCAGCACTTGACGGAGAAAAGCCCGATGTACTGATAATCGGCGGAGGAATCTCGGGCTGTTCGATTGCCAGAGAGCTTTCAAGATATAAGCTCGACATACTGCTTCTCGAAAAGGAAGCAGACCTTGCGCTGGGAGCATCCGGTCGCAATGACGGCGAGGTGCATCCGGGCATTGACCTTTCCCGAGGCTCTCTCAAGCATAAGTATATCCGCCGTGCAAACAGGATGTACGACCGTATTTGCACAGAGCTTGATGTGCCGTTTAAGAGAACCGGTCAGTATGCCTGCTTCGGCAATAAGTATTGGCTTCCCGCGATTTGGCTGCACGCTATGTGGCGCAGGTTTATTGACGGTATCGAGGATACACGCATTATCATGGGCAATAAGCTGCGGCAAAAAGAGCCGGAGATAAACGAGGATATCGCCTTTGCGCTTTCAAATCCCTCCTCGGGCTGCGTAAGCCCGTATAATCTCGTCATCGCCTATGCCGAGAATGCCGTTCATAACGGGGCAAGAGTGTCGCTGAACACCGCCGTAACAGATATGCAGGTCGAAAACGGCAAAATCAGATCCGTTACGACCAACAGGGGAACGGTTTATCCCAAACTCGTCATCAACTGTGCCGGAGTGTACTCCGACGAGGTCGCACGCATGGCAAACGACCGCTTTTTTTCAATCCATCCGCGCAGAGGCACAAATTCCATTCTCGACAAAAAAGCAGGCAGACACCTTGCCGCCATTGCCTCCATTGTCGGGGCAAGCACGCCGAGCAAGACCCGCACCAAGGGCGGCGGAATACTGCACACGGTGCATGATAATCTGCTTGTCGGTCCCGACGCGATCGAGACCTACGAGCGTGAGAATACAGCCACAAATGCCGAGAGCATCGAGCGCGTTTTCGCAAAGCAGAGGATAACCATGCCCACTTTGACCGAGCGGGATATCATCACATATTTCACCGGAGTAAGAGCTCCTACATATGAGGAGGACTTCATAATCGAGTGGGGCAGAAAAACCGAGAATATCTTCCATGTGGCGGGCATACAGTCCCCGGGACTGACGACGGCTCCCGCCGTTGCCGAGGATGTCGCACATGAAGCAGCGCAGTGGCTTGAAGCGGAGGAAAACAAGGCATTTGACCCGATTCGTCATGCACCGCCGCACCTTGCCGCAATGAGCGATGCCGAGCGTGCAGAGCTTATAGCGCAAAATCCGGATTACGGCGTCATCGTCTGCCGCTGCGAGGAGGTCAGCCGCGGCGAGATACTCGATGCGCTCAATTCCCCCATCTGCGTGCCTACCGTTGACGGCATCAAGAAGCGGCTGAGACCCGGCATGGGTCGCTGCCAGGGCGGCTTTTGCTCGCCGCTGGTGACGAAAATTATCGCCGAATTTTTGGGCGTCCCGCTTACGGAGGTCAAAAAATCCTCTGCAAGCTCCCCGATAGTTTTTGAAAGCAGGAAGGGAGGAAGCAAAGATGTTTGATTACGATGTGACCGTGATAGGCGGCGGTCCGGCAGGACTGGCTGCGGCGATATCCGCCCATGATAACGGCGCAAAAGCCCTTGTTATCGAGCGCGAGGAGCGTCTGGGCGGTATGCTCAAGCAGTGCATCCACGACGGCTTCGGCCTTAGCCGCTTCGGTGAAAGACTTGCAGGTCCGGAGTATGTCGAGCGGTTCATGACCGAGCTGTACAAAAGAAACATAGATGCAATGCTCCGCACCTTCGTCACCAGAGTCGAAAAACTCCCTGACGGCTTTTGCGTCGTCACCGTAAACGGCGAGGGACTTAAAAAGATATATACAAAGACGCTTGTTCTCGCAACCGGCTGCCGTGAGCGCACTGCAAAGCAGGTATTCATCCACGGCACACGGCCTGCCGGAGTGTTCACCGCCGGCACGGCGCAGCACTTTACAAACAGGCTCGGCGTTATGCCCACAAAGCGCTGTGTTATCCTCGGCTCGGGCGATATCGGGCTTATCATGGCGCGCAGACTCACCCTTGAGGGAGCGGAGGTTTTGGGCGTTTATGAAATTAACCCCACACCCTCGGGACTTACACGCAATATCCACCAGTGCCTGTACGATTACGATATTCCGCTGTATCTGAGCCATACCGTTACACGGGTGTTCGGTGCTGACAGGCTTGAAGCGGTCGAAATTTGCGAGGTTGACGAAAATCTCAGACCCATTAAGGGCACGGAAAAGCGTGTTGAGTGCGACGCTCTTATAGTATCCGTCGGGCTCATCCCCGAAAACGAGCTTGCCGAGAGCATAGGCGTTTCCCTTGACGGCCACACCGGAGGCCCGGTTTGCGACGGTCAGCTCATGACGAGCGTTCCGGGCGTGTTTTCCTGCGGCAATGCGCTTCATGTAAACGACCTTGTGGACTTTGTTTCCGCCTCCGGCGAGGAGGCAGGCAAAAACGCGGCACTGTTTGCGGCAAAATCGCAGCGCAGAGTTAATATAAATATAGGCGGCGAGTTTTTGTATCTCGTTCCGCAGCAGCTTGACCTTGAGGCGGACAATTCAAAGATAACCTTCTATTTCCGCTCCAAAAAGGTTCTTGGGAAAAGCACACTGCGGCTTAAGGTTGACGGAGCGGAGGTATGGAAGCGTCGTTATCCGTTATTAAGACCGCCCGAGATGCAGCAGTTGGTGCTTGACATGAACAAATTCGGAATTTCGGAAAGCTCCGATGTACGCTTTGAGATCGAGGTCGCAGAATGAAAGAGTTTAACTGTATAGGCTGCCCCCGAGGCTGCCTGCTCCGTGTCGAGGAGGAAAACGGGGAATTCACCGTTTCCGGCAACAGCTGTGAAAACGGCAGAAAGTTTGCAATATCCGAGATGACCGAGCCTAAGCGCACGATCTGCTCAACGGTAAAAACCGTGTTTGCGGATGTGCCGGTGCTGCCGGTCAGAGTGTCGGCGGATATTCCCAAGGACAGAATATTCGATGTTATGCGTGAGATAAACTCCGTTACTCTCGATAAGCGCATATCCGGCGGAGACGCGGTGATCGAGAATGTGCTCGATCTGGGCGTCGATGTGATATCTACGAGCAATATATTAAACGAACATATATACATAAAAACGGAGGGGAAGTAATGGATAGACCGCTGATACTTACATACGATGTAGGAACGCAGAGTACAAGAGCCATACTTGTCGACAAGCAGGGAAATATAGTGGATAAGGTGCAGGTTAAATACGCCGAGCCCTATATCAGACAGCAGCCCGGTTGGGCAGAGCAGAAGACCGACTTTTATTTTGCTCATATGTGCGCGGCAAGCAGGGTGCTCATGGAGCGCAATCAGGACAAGGTCGTAGACATCATAGCCTGTGCCGTCACGGTAATTCGTGATACTCTCGTATTCCTTGACGAAAATAACAGACCAACCCGTGACATTATCCACTGGCTGGATGCCCGCAAATGCGAATTTGACGACCCTTTCCCGTGGTGGAAGAAGATCGCGTTCAAGATCATAGGCATGGACAAGGGGACGAAGATCGGCTACCGCACCTCAAAGGTCAATTGGGTGCGCCTTAATCAGCCCGAGATCTGGAAAAAGACCAAGAAAATAGTTTGTCTGCCTGCGTATCTGAACTTCAAAATGACCGGCAGACTTGCCGATACGCCGGCAAACACCATTGCGCATATCCCCATGGATTACAAGAAAAAGGCATGGATGAAGGAAAACGACCTGACCCGCTGCCTGTATGATGTTCCGCAGGAGAAGCTGTATGAGCTTATCCCATCGGGGCAGGTTCTCGGCTATGTGACAAAGGAGGCCTCCGAGCTTTCCGGCGCACCGGAGGGGCTGCCGCTCATATCCACGGGCGCCGACAAGGCGTGCGAGACCCTCGGACTGTCGGTGGCAAGCCCCGAGAAGGCGTCAATATCCTTCGGTACAAGCTCTACAATCGAGATGTACTCCGAGACATATTTTGAGCCCCAGCAGTTCCTGCCTGCCTATCCCTCGGTCATCAACAAGGCATGGAATCCCGAAATTCAGGTGTTCCGCGGCTTCTGGATGCTCAGCTGGTTCATCAAGGAATTCGGCGACAAGGACAAGGCGGAGGCACAGGAGATGGGCATTTCCCCCGAGGAGCTGCTCAATCGCCGTGCATCCGAAATCCCTGCCGGCTGCAACGGACTGATGCTCCAGCCGTACTGGACACCTGATGTTTTAAAGCCCGACTCCTACGGCGCAATTATCGGATTTTCCGATTACCACACCAAGTATCATATGTACCGTGCCATCATCGAGGGCATCTGCCTTGAGCTTTATATGTCCATGAAAGCCATGGAAAAGCGCGGTAAAAAGCACATCGAGGAGATTTTTGTCGGCGGCGGCGGCTCAAAGAGCGACCTTGCCTGCCAGATACTTGCCGACACCTTCGGTCTGCCCGTAAAGCGCATCCATACGCATGAGGCCTGTTCGATAGGCGCGGCGATGGTCGCATTCGTGGCAAAGGGCGAGTTTAAGAGCTATGACGAGGCTATAAAGAGCATGGTACATGAAAAGGATGTCTTTAAGCCTATCCCCGAAAACCACGCAGTGTATATGAATATCTACAACAAGGTCTACCGCAAGATTTATAAGAATGTCAGACCTCTGTACGCAACAATGAATAACCTCAAGGAAAGGAATATGCTTTAATGAGTCACAAACCTTATAAGGGCTTTGAACCCAAGTGGGTCAACACCCCTGCACCCGCAGACAGCTATCGTTCGATATTCCGTTGGGGTGACCCGGAGTTTTTCAAATTCCCCAAGGAATCTCTGTATAAGATGATGAAGGATGTCTTCAAGCTCACCGACGATGATTTCAAGGAATACACCGACGATATCGGCTTTGACAGGGTTGACCTGTCAGACCACCCCGTGAAGCTTGCCAGGGAGCATATCGACGCTCTGCGCGAGATAGTCGGCGAGGACGGCATTTCCACCTCCGATTATGACAGATTGGCGGTTGCTTACGGCTTCACCGCATACGATATACTCCGACTGCGCCACAAGATAATCGATTCCGTTCCCGATGTCGTGCTTTATCCCGACACCACCGAGCAGGTCGAAAAGATCGTTGCTTACTCCACCGAGCATGACATTCCCCTGTATGTCTACGGCGGCGGCAGCTCCGTGACACGCGGCGTTGAGCCCGTGAAGGGCGGTATATCGCTTGATATGCGCAAGAGATTTAATAAGGTCATATCCTTTAACGAGATAGACCAGACCATAACCGTTCAGGCGGGTATGTCCGGTCCCGACCTTGAAAAGACTCTGCAGAATGCCCCCGAGCTTTTCGGCGCTAAGCGTCAGTACACCTGCGGTCACTTCCCGCAGTCGTTTGAATATTCCTCCGTCGGCGGCTGGACGGTCACACGCGGCGCAGGACAGAACAGCACCTATTACGGCTGCATTGCCGATATCGTGCTGTCGCAGAAGTACGCGACCCCCATCGGCACTATCCGGACCAGCCATTACAGCCGTGAGGCCTGCGGTCCGGACCTCAATCAGATAATGATGGGCTCCGAGGGTACATTCGGCGTACTCACCGAGGTCACTCTCAAGGTGTTCCGCTGGATGCCCGAAAACCGCAAGCGCTTTTCATACATCTTCAAAACCTGGGACGAGGCAATGAAGGCAGCCCGAGAAATGATGCAGCACGAGTGCGGCTATTCCTCCGTGTTCCGTCTTTCCGACCAGGAGGAGACGAGCATGATGTTGCGGCTTTACAATGTCGATGACACGCCGCTGTACCCCATCCTCGACAAGCTCGGCTACAAGGATATGGAACGCTGCCTGTTCCTCGGCTTCACCGACGGCGAAAAGGGCTACTCCAAGAATGTCGCAAAGAACATCCGCAAGATAGCACTCAAGCACGGCGGACTGCCGCTGACCGGCTATGTCACAAGGAGCTGGGAAAAGGGCCGCTTCAACGACCCTTACCTGCGCGATACTCTCATGGACTTCGGCATCACCACCGACACCCTCGAATGTACGGTCAACTGGTCAAATATGGAGCAGGTGCATCTTGATGTACGCAAGGTCTGCCACGCACTGCCGAATACCGTTGTCACCACCCATATGTCCCACTGCTATCCGCAGGGTGCAAACCTGTACTTCATCTTCCTTACGAAGATGCAGGACGAAAAAGCGTTCAAGGCGTACCACACGACCATTCTCGACGCTATCCAGCGTTCAGGCGCATCGATCAGCCACCACCACGGCATAGGCAAGATGTTTGCCCCGTGGCTCGAGGGCTACATCGGAGAGAAGGAATACGGCGTGTTCCGAGTGCTGAAGAACTATTTCGACCCAAAATATAACATGAATCCCGGCGGTACGATAGGCCTGGACCTTCCGCCGGAGGAAAAGAAATTCGACCGTGACTATACGGATTATCTTGAACAGGACAAGTTCGATAAATAAGAAGTCACAAAACCGGCTCGTAAACAGTCGGTTTTGTTTCTTTTGTACAAAAAATCACAATTTATTGATTTGCTTGTCAAACCGCATGTGAAAACAGTCGGTTTTTGTACAATTTGATAAAAATGTTAAACTAAACGGAAAATTCGTTGCATTTAGCGTTAATTTGTTGTTAAATGGTAGCGTTGCGCAATTACACTTTCTGCAACGCCAAAACCGATAACGGGGATATACTATGGATAAGTATATTAGTATTTTTTGCGCCGTCGGAGGCTTGACCTTCGGGGCTTTGGGGGCTTTCCTCACGGCTTGTATAAGCAGGCGCAGCCTGAAAAACAAAACTGACAATCTTGTTGCCGTCATGGGAACAAATGCACTGAGACTTGTCTTGGATGTGGTTTTCCTCCTTGCAGCATATCTTGTATGCAGGAATTTTGAACTGCCGCTTTTGGTTACCCTGATATCGGTGGCACTCGGTCTTACGGTGTTCGGAATGCTGTTTTTGAAGAGCGTCGTAAAAAAGCTGACCGAAGAAGATGACGATCCCGAAGCGGATGGAGGTGAGTGAGCTTGTCAGAAATTTGGAGCGAATATCTGGCACCGACAAAAACGATATACAGTATGTGGATAATAATGGCCGCTATCGTGCTGTTTGCGTTTATCTGCACACGAAAGATAAAGGACAGACCCGGCCCTCTGCAAAATGTTGCCGAGATTGCGGTCAGCGCGCTGCTGAGCTTTTTCGGCGGAGTTTTGGGCGAGAAGAAGACAAGGCAGTATTTTCCGATACTTGCCACATTCTTTATTCTGATCATCGTCTGTAACTACTGCGGACTGCTGCCCGGAGCGGGACACATTTTCACCGTACCCACATCGGTGCTTGCGGTAACGGCGGCACTTTCAACTATCTCTTTTGTGCTTATCCAGTCGCAGGGTATCAAAAAGCACGGCTTGGGAAAATATCTTCTTAGCTTCTTTAAGCCGGTGGCGGTTCTTTTTCCGATCATGATACTTGAGCAGGTCACCAGACCCGTATCGATGGCACTTCGACTTTACGGCAATATCTACGGTGAGGAGCTGGCAACGGATACACTGTTCGGCTTGTTCCCCATAGGCTTGCCCTTGGTAATGAATGTACTGAGCCTTCTGTTCTGCTTTATTCAGGCAATGGTATTTACCATGCTGCTCGCGGTGTTCCTGAACGAGGCGACGGAGGATGAAGAATAATTATTGTATACACATATTTAGGAGGAAATATAAATGTCAATAGCACAGGGTCTTATAGCAATAGGCGTTGCACTTGCAATCGGCCTGAGCACCATCGGTGTCGGCATCGGTCAGGGTCTTGCAGCGGCAAAGGCGCTTGAGGGCATGGCGCGCCAGCCCGAAATGAAGGGTCAGCTTCAGGGCGTTATGATACTTGCAATGGGCTTTATGGAAGCACTTGCTATCTACGGTCTGGTCATAGCATTCATGCTCATAGCAAAGATGTAAGATTGACTCTGAAGGGAGGAGAACTGATTGCTCGATTTAGCCGGACTGCAAATCAGCACAGCAGAATTTCTGTGGACCATCATCAGCTTCTTCCTGTTTATGTTCCTGTTGAAAAAGGTTCTTTATGAGCCTGTTCTGAAAGTCATGGACGCTCGTGAGGAGCGCATCAAGGCTGGCCTTGAGGAGGGCAAAAACGCCCGGAAGGCACTTGACGAGAGCAAGGCTCAGCTTGCCGCAGAGCTCACAGAGAAAAGCGGCGAGGCAAGGCAGCTCATTTCCGAAGCCCGTGCCGAGGCCGAAAAGGCGAAGGGCGAGGTTTTAAGCACCGCGCATACCGAAGCCGAACAGCTTCACAAGCAGGTGCGTGAGCGCGTGAGTGCCGAGGAAGCGGCGGCGGTCAGCTCCGTTGAGGGCGATATGCCGGAGCTGGTAGCCATCTTGTCGAACAAGCTTTTGCACAGCGACGAGGTCAATAGCGATGCTGCACTCATAAAGGACTGCATAGAAGCGTCAAAGTAATGCTTTCTTATCTGACAGGACTGACGGGAAAGGAGGGATAGTTCTCAGGTGGATATGCTATTCAGAATAATCAACTTTCTGATTCTTGCGGCAGCGCTCGTGTTTGTTGCCAAGAAGATGAATTTGATAGATAAAATGTTTGTCAGCCGCAGACGACAGGTCAGCAAGGACCTTGACGAGGCGGAAAAAGCCCGCGAGCAGGCCAAATCTCTCGGCGCGGATATTGAGCGTGAAAAGCAGCTCAACGAGCAGCGCAAGGCGGAGATAATGAAGGGGGCTGCCGAGCAGGCGGAGATAAACAGGAAAGCCATTGCCGCCGTCGGTGAGGCGGAGGCGAAAACACTTGTCGATAATGCCTCGAAGAGCGAGGCTCAACTGCGTGAGGAGATGCGAAGCCGCGTAAGCAGCGACACAATGCAAAAGGTTGCGGCAATAACGGCGGAGGTTCTCCGAAAGGGCGATTTTTCGCAGTCGAAGCAGGCACTCAACGACAGGTTTATTGAACAAATAAAAGAATTGGTATCGGCAATGCCGAGTGACATATTGAATATGAACGAACTGAAGAAACTTGACATTTCAATAAAGAGCGCAGAGCCTCTCAGCGACGAGGAAATGAAGAAGCTCACACAGATAATCTGTGAGACCTTTATCTCCTGCCGCAACGAGGTCGATTCCGAGCTTATCGGCGGAGTTCAGATGAAGGTCGGTGATACCGTTTATGACGGTACGCTTGCCCATCAGCTCGACCGTCTCAGCCAGGATGTTGAGAACAATACCCGTACAAGCGATAAGCAGATGCAGGATATTGCCGAGGGCATCAAGAAACAGCTTTCCAAGGTCAATGACGGCATTGATGTGTTCCAGACCGGCGAGGTAATCTCTCTCGGTGACGGTATCTGCCGCGTTTCCGGCCTTGCCGATGTTATGGCGGGCGAGATGCTCGAGTTCCCCGGCGGACTCAAGGGCATGGTTCAGGACCTCGAAAAGGAGAATGTCGGCGTAGTCCTTCTCGGACCGTTCAGCCACATTCAGGAGGGTGACTCCGTTCGCCGTACCGGCAGAATCATCGAAGTGCCGGTCGGAGAGTGCATGATAGGCCGTGTCGTCGACGCAATGGGCAAGCCCATTGACGGCAAGGGTCCCATCAAGGCAGAGCAGTTCCGCCCCGTTGAAAGCCCCGCACCCAGCGTACTCGACAGAAAGCCCGTTTCCGTTCCCATGCAGACTGGCCTTAAAGCGATTGACGCACTTGTTCCCATCGGCCGCGGTCAGCGTGAGCTTATCATCGGCGACCGCCAGACCGGTAAGACCGCAATTGCCCTTGACGCTATCATCAACCAGAAGGGCAAGGATGTTATCTGCATCTATGTCGCCATAGGTCAGAAGGAATCCACCATAGCAGGCGTTGTCGAGAAGCTGCGCAGCTTCGGCGCAATGGATTACACCATCGTCGTCGCCGCAAACGCCTCCGAGCCTGCACCCATGCTGTACATTGCACCTTACGCAGGTGCGGCAATGGGCGAATACTTTATGTACAAGGGGAGAGATGTCCTCGTTATATACGACGATCTGTCAAAGCAGGCTGCCGCTTACCGCGAGCTTTCTCTGTTGCTCCAGAGACCGCCCGGAAGAGAAGCATACCCCGGCGATGTATTCTACCTGCACTCCAGACTGCTTGAGCGCGCAGCGCGACTCAGCGACGAGGCAGGCGGCGGCAGCATGACCGCTCTGCCCATTATCGAAACCCAGGCAGGAGATATCTCCGCCTACATCCCCACCAATGTAATTTCCATCACCGACGGTCAGATATTCCTCGAATCGGATCTGTTCCATTCGGGTGTTCGTCCGGCTATCAATGTCGGTCTATCCGTATCCCGTGTCGGCGGCGCGGCACAGATCGGCGCAATGAAGCAGGTCGCAGGCCGTCTGCGTATGGACCTTGCCCAGTACAGAGAGCTGGCGTCCTTCGCCCAGTTCGGCTCCGACCTTGACAAGGCAACGCGCGACACTCTCCACCGCGGTGCACGCATGACCGAAATCCTCAAGCAGGGTCAGTATTCTCCCATGTCCGCAGCAGATCAGGTAATTATTATCTTTGCCGGAGCAGAGGGCTATACCGACGATATCGAGCTTGGCGAAATTGCCCGCTTTGAGTCCGAGGTCATAGATTATGTAAACCGCAACTATCCCGAGCTGCACGATGAGATACTCGGCGGCAAGAAGCTCAGTGCCGAGCAGCAGCAGAAGCTGCGCGAGTGCATCGAGGCATTCAAGAAAACATTTTGATGAAGTTTAACGAAAGGAGGGGCTCAAATGGCTAATATGCGAGCGATAAGGACGCGCATTAAGAGCGTCAGGAATACGCAGCAGATAACCAAGGCGATGAAGATGGTCGCGGTTTCCAAGCTGCGCAGAACACAGGCAGGCATGCAGGCTATGCGCCCCTTCGCAGATAAGAGCCAAGAGGTGCTTGATACGCTGCTTGCAAGCGGTTCGGGCACCGAAAGCCGCTTTATCGCGCCGAGAAAAACGGTCAAAAATGTGTGCTATGTCCTGTTCGTCGGCAATCGCGGTCTTTGCGGAATGTACAACAGTGCCGTTCTCCGTTTCATGGAGGAAATAGCCGAGGCGGAGCAGCGCAGCTTCTCAGTTGTTGTCTGCGGCCGCTGGGGCAAGGATGTTATCGCAAAGAGCGGACTTCCCGTGATACGGACCTTTAACGATTTGAGTGACACCCCAAGTGCAAACGAGGCTCTCGAGGTTGCAGAGTATCTCAAGCAGATGTATCTGAGCGGCGAAGCCGACGAGATACACATAGTCTATCAGCACTACCATTCCGCACTCCGACAGGAACCTGTTGCGCACAGGCTTTTGCCGGCAGCTCCGGAAGCGGAGACGGAAGCATCTAAGAAGCAGTTCATTTTCGCCCCCGACGCTCAGAGCGTGCTTGAAAGCGTTATGCAGCTTTATATCAACAACAGGGTGCTTTCGATAATGCTCGAGGCAAAATGCGGCGAGCACTCGGCGAGAATGACGGCTATGACCTCCGCAACCGACAGCACCAAGACCCTTATCGATCAGCTCGGACTGTCGCTCAACAGAGCGCGTCAGGCGGCTATCACCACCGAGATCTCCGAAATCGTCGGCGGTGCATCTGCTCTCAAGCGCAAAAAATAAGCATAAGGGGAGCATCCGAACCCCGTTTTTAAGCGGATTTGAGCGCCGCAAG
>JAEDIN010000086.1 GCA_016292445.1 Oscillospiraceae bacterium
AAGATAAAGACCTTTGCCATCGGCATGGATCTTGACCCGATCGACCTGAAGTATGCCCGTCAGGCAGCCGAGTTTATCGGCGCAGACCACACCGAGGTCAGCATGACGCGTCAGCAGGTGCTCGATTCCCTCGAGGAGGTCATTAAGCTCCTCGGTACTTACGATATCACCACAATCCGCGCAAGCATCGGTATGTACCTTTGCTGCAAGGCAATACACGAGCAAAGCGATGTGCGCGTACTGCTCACGGGCGAAATTTCCGACGAGCTTTTCGGCTACAAGTACACCGACTTTGCACCCTCACCCGAGGCATTCCAGCAGGAGGCAAAAAAGCGCGTTGACGAGCTGCATATGTACGATGTTCTGCGTGCCGACCGCTGCATTTCCGTAAATTCGCTTGAAGCGAGGGTCCCGTTCGGCGATCTCGACTTTGTCCGCTATGTCATGAGCATCGACCCCAAGCTCAAGGTGAACAGCTACGACATGGGCAAATATCTGCTGCGCCGTGCCTTTGCCGATGACCACATCCTGCCCGACGGGATACTCTGGCGGCAGAAGGCGGCATTTTCCGACGCAGTCGGCCATTCTATGGTCGATGACCTCAAGGAGTACGCCGAGAGCCTGTACACCGACGAGGAATTTCAGTTAAAGAGCAAGAAGTATGACTTCGCAGCTCCCTTTACCAAGGAAAGCCTGCTTTACAGAGAAATTTTTGAAAAATACTATCCCGGTCAGGCAAGGATGATAAAGGATTTCTGGATGCCGAACCCCGACTGGGTTGGTGAAGATATAAAGGACCCGTCCGCAAGAGTGCTGTCCAACTACGGCGCAAGCGGTGTGTGATGAAAAAGGAGGAATTACTGTGAGCGAAAAAACCAAGATACCCGAGCTGTTCGGAAGCATGGTGTTTAACGAAGCTGCAATGGAACGCTATGTTCCGGCCGCGGCATTGCAGGCATGGAGAGAGTGCCTCAAAAACGGCCGGCCGCTTTCACTTTCGGTCGCAAACGATATCGCCGACGGCATGAAGTCGTGGGCTCTTGAAAAGGGTGCGACCCACTTTACCCACTGGTTCCAGCCGCTCACCGGAATTACCGCCGAAAAGCACGACAGCTTCATTTCTCCGGCATCCGGCGGCAGGATAAACATGGAGTTTTCCGGCAAGGAGCTGGTAAGAGGCGAGCCCGACGCGTCGAGCTTTCCCAACGGCGGCCTGAGAGCTACCTTTGAAGCGCGCGGCTACAGCGCGTGGGACCCCACGGCGTTTGCCTTTATAAAAGACGGCGTGCTGTGCATCCCCACGGTGTTCTGCTCCTATTCCGGCGACGCGCTCGACAAGAAAACTCCGCTTCTGCGCTCCTGCGATGCGGTAAGCCGCGCGGCGGTGCGCGTGCTGCGACTGTTCGGCGACACCGAGTCGCACAAGGTCACCTCCCAGCTCGGACCGGAGCAGGAATATTTCCTTGTCGATAAAAAGCTTTACCTTGAGCGCGAGGATCTGCGCCTTTGCGGCAGAACGCTCTTCGGTGCAAAGCCTCCCAAGGGTCAGGAGCTTGAGGACCACTACTTCGGCACGATAAGACCCCGCGTTGCGGCTTATATGAAGGATCTCGACAGCGAGCTGTGGAAGCTCGGCGTGCTTTCAAAAACGCGCCACAACGAGGTCGCTCCGGCACAGCACGAGCTTGCGCCTATCTATACCGACGCAAACACCGCAAGCGATCAGAACCAGCTCGAGATGGAGGTAATGCAGAAGGTCGCCGACCGCCACGGGCTTGTGTGCCTGCTGCACGAAAAGCCCTTTGCCGGCGTAAACGGCTCGGGCAAGCATATTAACTGGTCGCTCGCCTCCGACACCGGCAAGAACCTGCTGTCCCCGGGCAAGACCCCGAGTCAGAACGCACAGTTTTTGCTGCTGCTGGCGGCATTCGTCAAGGGCGTTGACGAGTATCAGGAGCTGCTCAGATGCTCCGTTGCCTTCGCCGGAAACGACCACCGCCTCGGCGCTCAGGAGGCACCTCCTGCAATCATTTCGGTGTTTCTCGGTCAGGAGCTTGAGTCCATCGTTGACTCCATCATCTCCGAGACCGATTACACGGAGCGCAGCAAGGGCTCGCTTCGCATAGGCGTCGATGTTCTGCCGCCCATTCCGCAGGACACCACCGACCGCAACCGTACCTCCCCCGTTGCCTTCACCGGCAACAAGTTCGAGTTCAGAATGCCCGGCTCAAGCCAGTCGATAGCAGGTCCTGCAACGATACTCAACACGATAATGGCAGACTCTCTTTCGGAATTTGCCGACGCTCTCGAGGGCATAGAAAAGCCCGGGGAATTTAACCGCGCTCTGCACGAGCTTATAAAGTCCACCTTTATTAAGCACAGGAGAGTACTGTTTAACGGCAACGGCTACGATGCAAGCTGGGTAACGGAGGCCGAAAAGCGCGGCCTGAGCAATCTCAAGAGCTCTGCCGATGCGCTGCGGGCTTACATCCTGCCGAAGAACATCGAGCTGCTTACCAAGCACGGCGTCTACACCCGTGCCGAGATAGCCTCAAGACATGAAATACATCTGGAGCAGTACTGCAAGGTCATAAACATCGAGGCGACCACGCTTGTCGATATGGTGCAGCACGGCATACTCAACGCGGTGTCCAAGAATGTTTCCGCACTGTGCGAAACGATAAAGCTCAAGCGCGACACGCTGCCCGATGCACCCTGCCGCATGGAAACCGCGCTTGCTGGAACATTGAGTGCACTCAACGAGAATTTGCTTGACAAAACCGTGGAGCTTAAATCGGCACTCGAGACCGTTCCCGACTTAGGCAGCGAAACGCTCATCGTCTATTACCACGACAAGGTGTTTAAGAGGATGGAGGAGGCAAGGGAGATAATCGACAAGCTCGAAACGCTCACCGCTTCCGAATACTGGCCCTATCCCAGCTACACCGATATGCTGTTTTCTGTTTGAGGAGTAAAAAATGAAGTATGTATTTGTAACCGGCGGAGTGGTTTCCGGCCTCGGAAAAGGAATTTGTGCCGCAAGCCTCGGAAGGCTTCTGAAGCAGCGCGGTCTGCGCGTGAAAAATCAGAAGTTCGACCCCTATCTCAATGTTGACCCCGGCACGATGAGCCCCTATCAGCACGGTGAGGTTTTCGTCACCGACGACGGCGCGGAGACCGACCTCGACCTCGGCCACTATGAGAGATTTGTCGATGAAAGTCTCACCGGCGCATCCTCGGTGTCGGCGGGCAAGATTTATTGGAATGTTCTGAACCGCGAGCGTCAGGGCGCGTACCTCGGCGGCACGGTGCAGATAATCCCCCATGTCACCGACGAGATAAAACGCTGCATCTACGAGATGGAAAGTGAGGACATTGATGTCCTCATCAGCGAGATAGGCGGCACCGTCGGCGATATCGAGAGCCAGCCGTTCCTTGAGGCGATCCGTCAGGTGGCGGTCGAAAAGGGCAGACAAAATGTGCTGTACATCCATGTGCCGCTCATCGTTCAGATACCCGGCTCCGGTGAGCTTAAGAGCAAGCCCACGCAGCACTCGGTCAAGGAGCTTTTATCCGTCGGTATCCAGCCGGATATCCTCGTGTGCCGCACCGATGCCGAGATAAGCGAGGATGTGCGCCATAAGATAGCCCTTTTCTGCAATGTCGAGCCGGAATGCGTTATCCAGAACCTCACCGCGCAGACGCTTTACGAAGCTCCGCTGCTGCTTGAAAAGGAGGGGCTTGCCGACTGCGTTTGCAGAAAGCTTGCTCTTAACTGCAAGCAGCCCGACCTTGCCGAATGGACGGCGATGGTCGACAGGATAAAGGCGGCAAAGCGCAAGGTGCGCATAGCTCTCGTCGGCAAATACATTCAGCTTCACGACGC
>JAEDIN010000087.1 GCA_016292445.1 Oscillospiraceae bacterium
ATTTCGGTGCTGCTTTTTGCCAACATCACCACCCAGGTGCGCGGCATTCTCGTCGGCGCGATACTCATCGCCGTCGTCGGTGCGATAGATGATGTTCTAAACCTTAACGCATGGCTCAAGTTCGGTGTGCAGATACTCGCCGCCGTCACGGCCGTGCTTTCCGGCATCATAATCAATGTCGTCACTAATCCCCTGCTCATCACCAGCGAGCAGGCGATAACCATCGGTATTCTCGCCGTTCCCGTCACCATATTGTGGATAGTCGGCTGCACAAACTCCGTTAACCTCATCGACGGACTAGACGGACTCGCCTGCGGTGTTTCCGCCATCGCATCACTGACGATGCTCGTCGTGTCGATGCTTGTTTCCGACTCCAACAGCAATGTTGCAACCATTCTCGCCGCACTGTGCGGTGCCTGCCTCGGCTTTATTCCCTACAATCTCAATCCGGCGAAGATATTTATGGGCGACACCGGCGCGCTGCTTCTGGGCTATATCCTTGCCACCGCCTCGGTCATCGGAATGTTCAAGTTCTATGCCATAGTCACCTTTATCCTGCCGGTGCTTGCGCTCGCCGTGCCGCTTTCCGACACCATTTTCGCCTTCACCCGTCGTATCCTTCGCGGTCAAAGCCCGTTCCACGCCGATAGGGGGCATTTCCACCACAAGCTGCTCGACATGGGACTCAATCAAAAGCAGGCGGTCGCCGTGCTTTACGCGATTTCCGCAATTTTGGGTCTTGCCGCCGTGCTTATCACCTCGAAGGGTCCTGCGAGAAATATTATTGCCGCCGTTGCGTTTGCGATAGCCGTGTGCATATGGTGGTTTGTATTCAGACACAATAAGAACATTCACCTCCACCACGAGCAAGCACCCGAAAAGTCTGCCGACGAGGAAAAAGATGAAGAAGCTTAAAGTCATGTGCGTTTTCGGGACAAGACCCGAGGCGATAAAAATGCTTCCGCTCATTCGGGAGCTTGAAAGCCGCGAGCAACTGGAGTGCGTCGTCTGCGTGACGGCTCAACACCGTGAGCTGCTCGACTGCGTGCTGCGCTGCTTTGGGCTTACTCCCGACTATGACCTTGACATAATGAGCGGCGAGCAATCGCTTTTCGACATCACGGCAAGGGTGCTGGCAGGGCTTGAGAAATGTTTTGCCGAGGCAAGACCCGACCTCGTGCTTGTCCACGGCGACACCTCAACGGCGTTCGCCGCCGCCCTCGCCGCGTTTTACGCAAAAATTCCCGTAGGTCATGTTGAGGCGGGTCTTCGGACAAACGATATATACAGTCCCTTTCCCGAGGAGGCAAACCGCAGCATGATAAGCAGGCTTGCCGCCTTGAATTTCGCGCCTACCGAAAAAAACGCGGAAAACCTGCGCAAAGAAAACTGCCCGGGGGAGATTTTCGTCACCGGCAACACGGTCATTGACGCAATGCGCATGAGTCCCTGCCGCAGCGAGTTTTGCTCGCCGGAGCTTGGAGATGTCGATTTCCGGCGCAGGGTCGTGACCCTCACCTGCCACCGCCGCGAAAACTACGGCGAGCCGATGGAAAACATCTTTTCGGCGGTGTATGAGCTTGCAAAACTCCACAGCGAGGTTATTTTTGTTTACCCCGTGCATAGCGCCCCTGAGGTGAAAACTGCCGCGGTAAAAAATCTCGGCGGCGTTGAAAATATAAAGCTCATTTCACCGCTTGACGCAATCGATATGCGGCTTCTGATGAGCCGCAGCTACATGATAATGACCGATTCCGGCGGTCTGCAGGAGGAAGCTCCGGCGCTGGGTAAGCCCGTCTTGCTTCTGCGGCGTGAGACCGAACGCCCCGAGGCGGTCGAAGCGGGCACGGTGAGGCTCTGCGGCGTTAACAGGGCGGATATTATCCGTGAGGCCGAGCTTCTTTTGACCGACAGCGGTGCATATGAGCGCATGGCGCAGGCAGCAAGCCCCTACGGCGACGGTCATGCCTCCGAGCGCATCGCAGACGCGATCATTAAGCATTTCGGTTTGCCTGATAATAACTAAAACCGCCGTCAGGCGGTTTTTTTAAAGTAAATACATTGCACCCATAATTATCAGCAGATCCTTGTCGCCGCTTTCGCGGTACATGAGGTATAAAATAAGTATCAGCAAAAGATCCTCGGTTTCAAGCTCGCCGAGCTTTTCCGGAATGAGCCTTGACAGCGAACCGCCCAAAAGCGGCACTTGATTGACAGGCTTTTTCGGCTGCGGTCTCGTCGGGGGTTTAGGCGGCTGGCGGTTCCGGCTTTGCGGCTCGGCTATCCGTTCGGGTTTTCCCGTATTTCCCCGGTAGCGGTTATACATTGCCATCGTCATCGCCTCCGAACTGCGCAGCTATCGACGCTATCGACGCAAGCTTTGCTATTTTAATCGCTTTGTCCATCTTGCTGCGCCGCTTTTCCGACAGGTACGGCCGCATCGCCTCGAGCAGCTTTTTATCGTTGCTGCTCTTATTGTCCGCACCCTTCATCAGATCGCTCAGCCTTTTGAGGAGTCCCTCGTCAAAATCCGTATCGGACGCAGGTGCCGACGGTGCATCACCGCCCATGAGCGATTTTGCAATGCCTGCTATCCGCTCCATCTGCCCCGGATCATTCAGCAGCTCATTGAGCTTATCCTCAAACTCGCTCACGGGCAACGCTCCTTTCACTCCATCGCTTTTTTGAGCTTCTCGGCAAGGCGTTTGCCCTCGTCGGTGCTCAGCACCTGCGAGAGAATATCCCTGAGCGCCGCGGTATCGCCGCTTTTTGCCGCCTGCTCGACCCTTGCCGAGTCTACCATGCGGCTTATAGCCTTTCCCTCCGCGGAATCGGCAATGCTCTTGAGCTTTTCGCCCTTGCCGCTTTTGTTGAGCTCCGCTCCGAGCTTTTCCAAGTCTTTCATCAGTCATCACCCGATTCATTATATTCACCCTTACCACGGAGGTTTACAATGAAAATTGCCGTTTTTTCCGACACCCACGGCTCAAGCAGGGGCATGATAAACGCAGTGCGTGAATACTGTCCCGATCAGGTCATTCACCTCGGCGACGGTATGAGCGACACCGAGGCGTTAAAACGCCGGTTTCCGACAATACCCGTCTGCACCGTGCCGGGCAATTGCGATTACGACAGCACCGATTCCGAGTACAAAGTAATTACCATCGGAGGCATAAAGGCTTTTATTACGCACGGCCACCGCTACGCCGTGCGCGGCGGCAGACTGGATACGCTGCTTTACGCCGCGCAGTGCTGCGGCGCACAAATCGCTATGTTCGGGCATACGCACAGAGCGTGCTTTGAGCAGATAGAGGGCATTTTTGCCCTCAACCCCGGCACGGCAGGTCAGGGCAAAATGCGCACATGGGCAAAGCTCGAGATAGGCCCGACAGGTGAAGTTCACTGCGAAATATGCGATATATAAAAAACCGAACTCCTCACAGGAGTTCGGTTTTTTATCTCACTTTCTCCATGTTGCCGGGGCGAACATGATGAGCAGGGGGAATATCTCCAATCTTCCAAGGAACATATCAAAGCACAGAGTTACCTTGCT
>JAEDIN010000022.1 GCA_016292445.1 Oscillospiraceae bacterium
TGTTGCAGGCTTCCTCAAGGTTGCCGATGCAATGATGGCTCAGGGTATCGTCTGAGCACAAGGCAAAACTTGATTTCATCACAGGAAAGGAACAATACTATGCCAATAATACGAGCAAATCAACTCGAAAACTGGGAAAAGCGCGTTGACAGCGGCGTGCACTTCATGCTCGGCAACTATGCCTTGGTCGAAGGTGCGCTGAGCGCAGGCTGCAACTTCTTTGCAGGCTACCCGATCACTCCGGCAAACGAGATATCCGAAAGAATGTCGTCCCGACTTGTGGAGGTCGGCGGCAAGTTCGTTCAGGGCGAGGACGAGCTGTGCTCGATCTACGCTCTTGCAGGTGCATCCATTGCAGGCGGCAAGGTTATGACCGCAACGGCCAGTGCCGGATACAACTATATGCAGGAGGGCCTAGGCTACTGCTACGCTGTTGAAGCTCCCATTGTTGTTGCCGATGTTCAGCGCTGCAGAGGCGAGAATTACGCATCGCAGGCCGATGTCTACCAAATGCGCTACGGCGCAAGCGGAGACTATGAGGCGATAGTCGTCTGCCCCTCCTCCGTTCAGGAGCTTTACGACTACACCATCTGGGCATTCAATCTCGCCGAAAAGTACCGCAACCCCGTAATAATCATGTCCGAAACTACGATCGCCCTCATGCGCGAAAGGCTCGACATTCCCAAAGCCGAGGACATTGAGATATTTAACCGCAAATACACCGCTTTGCCCCCCTCGGAGTATCTTCCCTTTGCCGCCGCTCCCACCGGCTGTCCGGATATGGCGCCCCTCGCGGCAGGCTACAACACCATTTATTCCCTCAACCCGCACAACGAGCAAGGCAGCATCGACTGGGTGCCGGAAGAATTTGAGCGCCTTTACAAGCGTATATGCGGCAAGATTCGCGAAAACAGCGATGACATTTGCCGTATCGAGAATTTCATGATGGACGACGCGGATTACGCCATAGTCGCATACGGCAGCGAGGTTCGCCCCTCCATTGAGGCCGCCGAGCTTGCAAGGGAAAACGGCGTCAAGGTCGGCGTTATGAAGCTTTGCAATGTATGGCCCGTTCCGGAAAAGGCTCTTACCGAGCTTGCCGGTAATGTTAAGAAGATCTTTGCCGTCGAGATGAATAACGGCAAGTATGTCAACGAGATATCCCGCTGCGCTCACGGTCGCTGCGAGGTCATTCCCGTTACAAAGAACCTCGGTCTTGTTCACACAGGCAGTGAAGTTCTTGCAGAGATAATGAAAGGAGTTAAGTAAATGAGCGAAAATGAAAAGCTTATCATTAATCCTAACCGCAGATTTTTAAGACCCGAAAAGCTCCCTCATTTCTTCTGCGGCGGCTGCGGCTGCGGTCAGATACTCAACTACTACACTCAGGTGCTCAGCGATCTTGATATGGATCCTCAGCACATGGTGCACATCGCCGGTGTCGGCTGTACGGCAAGAATCCCCGTATATCTCAAGACCGATATGTTCCACGGCGTTCACGGCCGCACCCTCGCATGGGCGACCGGCGTTAAAATGATGATGCCGGACACTCCTGTCGTTGTTTTTGCCGGCGACGGCGACATTGCCTCCATAGGCGGCAACCATCTTATTCACGCCGCGAGAAGAAACCTCGATGTCACCGTCATAATGGCAAATAACCTTAACTTTGCAATGACCGGCGGTCAGGTAGCTCCCACAACTCCCGAGGAGTCAAGGACCATGACCACCCCCTTCGGCAGTCCCGAGCCGCAGTTTGATGTGTGCAGGCTCGTCGAGGCAGCGGGTGCAAGCCATGTTGAGCGCTGGAGCACCGCAACTCCCGTGCAGTGCAAGGCAGCAATCAAGCGTGCGCTCACCCACAAGGGCTTCTCCTTCATAGAGATAGTTTCCCAGTGCCCCACCAACTTCGGCAGATACGCGCTCAAGACCGGCGACCCTGTAAAGGTGCTTGAATGGATCAAGTCCTACACCTACACCGAGGCACAGGCTCAGAGCATGACAGACGAAGAAAAGGCCTCAAAGCTCAGGCTCGGTCAGTACATCATGGAAGACAGACCCGTATACGGCGGCACATCGGTAAAAAAATAAGGAGGATCGATCATGCTTAATTACCCACACAGGATATCCCTTTGCGGATTCGGCGGACAAGGCATTATCCTCTCCGCCGTGATCCTCGGCACCACCGCGGTCACGAAGGCAGATCTTTACGCGGTCCAGACGCAGTCCTACGGCTCGGAGGCAAGAGGCGGCCAGTGTCAGGCTGAGCTCATCATTCAGGACAAGCCCATCAACTCCCCCATTGCCGAGACGAAAAATCTGTTGGTTGCAATGTTCCAGACCGCATACGAAAAGTATATCGACACCCTTGACGAGGACGGCGTTCTCGTTATTGACCCCCAGCTTGTTACCAAGATCGTCAGGCCCATTAAGCACACGCTGGAGATCCCCGCCACGCAGATAGCCGTTGACCTCGGAAACAGGATGGCCGCAAACATGGTCGTGCTCGGCTTTTTGAGCGAGGCGCTTGACCTCATGTCCAGAGATGACCTCATCAGCGTGCTCGAAAGCACCGTTAATCCCCGTTTTCTCGAGCTGAACATCAAGGCAGTTGACGCGGGCATCGCCTATGCGGTTGACCATGACCTGTATTACAGGGTATAATGAGGTAGACCATGAATTTATTTGAATTTGAGGGAAAAGCCCTTCTGCGCAAGCACGGCATTTCGTTGCCGGAGAGCGCTCTTATATGCTCCGAGGATGCCGCTGCTCCTATGCCCCTTCCCTTCGTGCTCAAGGCTCAGGTAATGACCGGCGGCAGAGGTAAGGCAGGCGGTGTGCGTGTATGCGCGGATGACGGTGAGTATCGTAAAAATCTCGGCGAAATTCTGAACATGACCATCAAAGGCTTTACCGTTCACGGTCTTCTTGCCGAGGAAATGATGAAGCCCGAGCATGAATACTATCTGTCTATCACCCAGCAGGGTGTTAAGCGTCCGACTCTCATATTCAGCCGCATGGGCGGTATGGATATCGAGTCCGTCGCCGCTGAGCATCCGGAGGAGATAGTGCGTATTGAAATAGACCCCTTTACCCGTCTTAAGGACTACCAAATAAGCTGTCTTGCCGCCAAAATGGATGTTGAGCGTGCAGAGGCACGAAGCTTCCTTCTTAAGCTTCAGGAGGCCTATTTTGAAGAGCACGCCGTTTTGACCGAGATAAATCCCCTCGGCGTTATAGACGGAAAGCTCACTGCTCTTGACTGCAAGTTCGTCATCGACGACCATGCCGGAGCCGCTGCTTCCGTGCGTGATGCCATTGAGGCAAACCGCGGGAAGCTGCACAAATACATAACCCCCGAAAAAGAAACGACCACCGTCACCTATGTCCCTCTCAAGGGCGATGTGGCGATGATCTCAGACGGTGCCGGAACGGGTATGCTTACGCTTGACCTGCTCACAGATCTCGGTGCGGAGGTTGCCTGCTTTACCGAGCTCGGCGGCATGACCTCGGAGGAGGTTATGTACAGAGCCATGCAGCTCACCCTCGACGGTCACAGTGAGATCAAGGGTCTGCTTATCGTTTTGATCGGCGGCTTCAACAGAATGGACAACATGGCAAGAGGCATCATCCGCTACCTGTCGGAGCATGAGGTGAACATCCCCATTTATACCCGTATGTGCGGTACGATGGAGGAGGAGGGCCTCAGGCTTATGGCCGAGGCCGGTCTGAAGACCTACTACGACCTGACCGACGCCGCAACACAGCTCGTGCAGCTTGTAAAGGAGATGTGACATGGCCATTCTGATAAACAAAGATTCAAAAGTTATAGTTTTGGGCATCACCGGAAAATCCGGAGCGCTGCAAACAAAGGCAATGCTTGACGCAGGCACTGATATTGTCGCCGGTGTCACCCCCGGCAAGGGCGGTCAGGAAGTGTACGGAGTGCCTGTTTACAACTTCGTGAGCGAGGCAGCTGCCGAACACGAGTTTGACACAGCCATCTGCTTCGTTCCGCCCTTCGCGGCAAAGGACTCCTGCTATGAGGCCATAGACGCAGGCGTTGGGCTCGTTGTTCTCACTACCGAGGAAATGGAGCTCAACGACTCGGTCGAGATCATCGAATATGCCCATGCCCACGGTGCTACCCTCGTGGGCCCGGGCTGTGCGGGCGTTCTCGCACCCGAGGAGTGCAAGGTGGGCGCACACCCGATAAGATTCTTCAAAAAGGGTCATGTCGGCGTGGTGTCCAAGAGCGGCGCACTTTCCTACGAGATAGGCAAAACGCTAAGCGACGCCGGTATCGGACAATCCACCATCGTTGCCATCGGCGGAGGCCCGCTCTGGGGCTTCACGCAGGCAGATGCGGTTAAGCTGTTTGACGCAGATCCCGAAACGAAGGTCATCGTCCTGCTCGGCGAGATCGGCGGCAGCAGCGAGGAGGATGCGGCAGCGTGGATAAAGGCAAACTGTACCAAGCCCGTCGTTTCGCTTATAGTCGGCAGAAATGCGCCGGCGGGAAAAAGTCTCGGACACGCCGGTGCGATAGTAAGCGGCAATGTCGGAACCGCAAAGACAAAGCTCGAGGCTCTTAAAAGTGCAGGCGTTCATGTTGTCTACTCGCCGAGAGAGCTGGCGGCAAAGGTCGCCGAGCTGTTATAATTAATTCAGGAGGCTTATATGGCAAAAGTATTTATAGACATTGAGCTTTGCAAGAGCTGTAAGCTGTGCGCGCATCTGTGCCCCAAGGGCGTTTTTGAGATGACCGGCTTTGTAAACAAAAAGGGCTACAACTATATGAGTGCAAAACACGAGGAAAATTGCATAGCCTGCAAGCAGTGCGAAAACGGCTGCCCGGACTTTGCGATACATATTGAAAAATGAAAACCAAGACCGAAAAGAAAACCATAGGAATAATCGGCGGTATGGGTCCGCTCGCAACTGCGGACCTATATCGCAAGATCGTCATGAGCACCGATGCCGCTTGCGACCAGGAGCACATCCACACCCTCATCGACTCCAACACCAACATCCCCGACCGCACTGCCGCTCTGCTTTGCGGCGCGGAAAGTCCGGTGGAGGAGATGGTAAAGAGTGCAAGGCTGCTTGAAAATGCCGGTGCCGGACTGCTCATCATGCCCTGCAACACGGCTCACAACTTTCACTCCGAGGTGCAGGACGCTGTGTCGATACCGGTCCTGCACATGATAAAGCTTACAGTGCAGGCACTTAAGCGTCAGGGTGTGAGCCGCGCAGGTCTGCTTGCGACAGACGGCACGGTGCAGACCCGTATTTATCAGCGCTGCTTTGAAAACAGCGGTATAGAGCTGATAACGCCGGATAACGAGGGGCAGGCTGCGGTCATGGATATGATCTACAAGGGCGTCAAGGCCGGATGCACCGACTTTGATACGACCGAGGTTCGTGCCGCCGCGGACAGGCTGCTGAATACAGGTGCGCAGGTGCTTATTCTCGGCTGCACCGAGCTTCCGCTTGCCTTTGACATGTATGCCCTGCATTATCCGACCGTTGACCCCACGCTTGAGCTTGCCCGTGCAGCGATAATTGCCGCCGGCGGCAAGGTCAAGGGCGAACAGTCGGTTTCCGAAACGAAGGAGGATGCTTAATGAAATCCGTTTCCAAAATAGCCGAGGCTGTAAAAGCCTCGTCAACACTTGCAATAGACAGTCTTGCAAAGCAGATGAAGGCCGACGGGCTTGATGTTATAGGCTTCGGAACGGGTGAGCCCGACTTCAAGACTCCCGATAACATCAGTATTGCGGGCATATCCGCTATTTGCGAGGGCAAAACAAAATATACCCCCGCCGCCGGCATTGTGCCCCTGCGCAATGCAATCGCGGCTCAGCTCAAAAGAGACTGCGGACTCGACTACGACTACACACAGATAGTAGTTGCAAGCGGTGCAAAGCACTGCCTGTTTGCCGCGCTCTCCGCCATTGTCAACCCCGGTGACGAGATAATTATCGCCGCACCCTACTGGCTGAGCTACTATGAGATGGTCAAGATGGTCGGTGCGACCCCCGTTACCGTGTTTGCAGGCGAGGATCAGAGCTTCAAGATAAGCCCCGCGCAGCTCGAAGCCGCCATCACGGACAAGACCAAGTGCTTTATGTTAAACAATCCCTCCAACCCTACCGGCATGGTCTACACCAAGGCCGAGCTGCTCGAAATAGCCGAGGTCTGCGTCAGACACGATTTGTATATTTTGGCAGATGAGATCTATTACAAGCTCATTTACGGCTCTACGGAATTTGTGAGCATAGCCGGATTGAGCGAGGACATCAAGGAGCGCACGCTGCTCATAAACGGTGTTTCAAAATCCTACGCAATGACAGGCTGGCGTATAGGCTACTGCGCGGCCAATAAGCAGATAGCACGCATCATGTCAAACTTCCTCAGCCATTCCACCGGCGGCCCGTCAACCATCAGCCAGTGGGCTGCCGTCGAAGCACTTAACGGCCCGCAGGAGGGCATTGAGCATATGCGCCGTGCCTTTGAGGAGCGCCGCAATTATATAGTCAGCAGGATTAATTCCATTGCCGGTGTCAGCTGCATTGAACCGGACGGTGCATTCTATGTGATGATGAATATTGAAAAGCTGCTGGGCAAAACCGTCGGCGGCCGGATCATTGAAAACGATGATGACTTTGCAACAGTCCTGCTTCAGAAGTCACTTGTTGCCGTTGTTCCCTGCTCGGGCTTCGGAATAAAAAACTTCGTGCGCTGGTCATATGCCGCGTCTATGGAGGACATAAAGCTCGGTCTCGACAGGCTTGAAGCTCTTTTGTCCGAAATCGAACTCTGACGGCTTCATATACGGTTTTTTGCAGAAAATGTGTGAATGTGCGCACAATTTCATCAATTTTTTCCCATAAATCACATTGACGAAGGAAAATCTTGTGATATACTATAAAGTACTGTCAAAAAAATACCCATTAAGGAGAATTTCCTTTGCGTTTAGAACATGATTTAAGCAAAACTCCATCACTCAAGCAGCAGGCTTATGATATATTGCTGGATATGATAACCTCCGGTGAGCTCAAGCCCGGCATGCGTCTTACCGAGGAAGGTCTGTCGAAGATGCTCAACATAAGCCGTGCCCCGATAAGGGAAGCTCTCAATATGCTTGAGAGAGACGGCTTTACCAAGATCATACCCCGCTGCGGCACTATCGTCACGAACATCTCGAAAAATGACCTTATGGATGTATGGAAATGCCGTCTTGCGCTCGAACCCTTCGCCGCAAGAGAAGCCACTCCCTATATCCCCAAGGAGGAGCTGACGAACTGCCTCATAGATCTCAACAAGCTCGAGAGCGAGCCTTATGATTACAACAAGTATGTTGCATCCGACCTTGAGGTCCACGATCTGTATTGCAGACATCTTAAGAACACCTACATGCAGTCGTTTCTCAGTAAGCTGAACATTCATTCGGCGCGTCTGAGATGGTTTAACGAGCTCCAGCCCGATAGCATCGACCTTACACATGATGCCATTCAGGAGCATAAAGAGATCATTCTCGCCTTCCTTTCTCGGGATCCCGAGGCAGTCTACGATGCCATGCACAAGCATATTCAAAACAGCTACACCAGACTGATCTCCACCTTCCCCGAGGAGGAACGGCAGGAAAGCTGATTTAAAAACAGACCCAAGGTCGAACCTTGGGTCTGTTTTTTATGTCCATAATTTATCGGGGTAAATGCCGCGGTTTTTCATGTCTGCGATCGCCTTTTTTACCGAGTCGAGATCCTCTCGGTAGGTCATGCCGTACCAAGTCTCATTGCAATCGAGCACCCTTACCCGTGCCTTGCCCTCGACAAGCTGTTCGTTTGCGACAAAGGGCAGGAAGTATTCGCATTTGAGCGGATTTTTGCCGAGATTCTCGTCAAGGAATTTCGGGAATCTCGCATTGAGCTCGTCGAGCATCTGCGTTGAGAAGCCCCAGAAATTCATGGACACCACGCTGTCGCCCGACACCTCGACAAAGTTTTTGCCGTCCTCGGTGAAGGCGGCGTTTTCGCCGCGCTTTTCGATATGCGTGCGCTCAACTATATCCGTTAACCAGCCGTTTTTCGCCTCGCATATACCTCTTGCAACATGACCGCTCTCGGTCACGGTGTTTTTGAGCCGGTAGCCGACCATGGCATATTCAGAGGGGGCTCTGTCCTCCTTGAGAAAGTCGTATATTGCCTGATATGCGCCCTTGCCGTAGAAATCATCGGCGTTTATAACTGCAAAGGGGCCGTCAACCACACCGCGGCAGCACAGCACCGCGTGACCCGTACCCCAAGGCTTTTCCCTGCCCTCGGGAACACGGTAGCCCTCGGGAAGCTTATCAAGCTGCTGATACACATACTTTACATCGAAGTATTTCTCCATCCTGCTGCCCACGGCAGCCTTGAAGCTGTCCTCAATTTCGTGCTTAATTATGAAGGCTATTTTTTTGAACCCCGCTCTGCGGGCATCGAACAGCGAAAAGTCGATTATCGCATGGCCGCCGTCATCCACGGAGGTTATCTGCTTTAAGCCTCCGAAGCGACTGCCCATACCGGCAGCCATTATCACCAGCGTCGGCTCCTGCATCGCTCAGCCCTGCTTACCGAGGTCAAGCTCGTTTATGCCCATGCCGACGGAGATCGCTCTTACGGCCTCAAAGGTCTTTTCCTGCGCGACTGCGATACCGGCTTCCATGGCGTCATCAGTCAGCTCCGTGACCTCATCGGGGAGCTTTACAATTGTCTCGGTGGTGATGTCAAACACGAAATAGGTGTCGTCCTTGTCGTGGATCTTGATGTTCAGGTAGATGACCACATAGCCGCTCCACTCCTCGGGAAGCTTCGCCGAGACCTTCCCCTCCTGCGAAAGGGAGAGCTCTGCGCCTATGCCGGTATCGAGCTTGCTTATGAGATTGACGGTTTTGAAATCGATGAAATCAACAATCATTTTTTGTACCTCGTATATTGTTTTGTGTCCTTGTGCTAAGGATGTTTTATTTGATTTTAACTCATTTCATTACATTTCGCAATATGAAAACTGCGGTGGTTTTCACCACCGCAGTTTTCATATTTTCATTATACATTCTCGACCTTTTTTGATACTGCAAGCATGAATAGAAGCATTACCGCCGCAAGTGCGATTATTGCAGCCATCTGCAGGGGATGTGCGCTGAAGCTGCGTGAAATGCCGAAGACGGTTGCTGCAAGTGCGAGAACAAAGGCAGCTATCGTGAGAGTCTTTACATTCTTACCCTTGAGCGCAAGGACTGCCGCAACGATGCCGAGCAGTGCTGCGACCATTGCCGCGCCGATGTATATTGCGCGGGTCACAAGATCCTCCGTGGTCTCTGCGGTGGATTCCTCAACCACAAGATAACCTGCGTCGAGTGCGTCCATTTTGTCGTTATTGACCTTTTCGGCTATTTTCTCATTCTGCATGAGAGTTTCGTAACCTGCGTCTATCTGAGCCTGTCCTGACTCGAATTCATCAAGCTTAGCCTTGCCCTCGGCAAGCTGCTTTTCGGCGTCGGCAAGCTGCTTTTCGGCATCAATGAGCTTTGCCTTACCTGCGTCAAGCTCGGTTTCTGCCGCTGCAAGCTTCTTTTCACCGGCAGTTATCGTGGGGGCGTTCCTTGCAAGCTCTGCCTTGCCTGCATCAAGCTGAGCCTTCGCCGCGTCAAGCTTTTTCTTTGCCGTTTCAAGCTGTTTTTTGGCTTCGGCAAGCTGGGATTCGACCTCTTTGGCGACCTCCTCACGAATTGCTTCGTTAACAGCCTTGGTGACCTCGCTTGTGATGTACGCCATGGTCTTTTCGTCTGCCTTGATAGCAGCGATCACCTTATCCAGGGTTGCCGCCTCGACCGCCGCCTGTGCCTTTTCGGCGACGGCAGCAAGCTCGGCCTCGCTTGCACCGGGATTTGCCTTCTTGTATGCCTCAAGCTGCTGATTAACGGCATCCTCCATTTGCTTCTGGATCTCGATAGTCTGCATCTGCTGCTTTGCGGCCGCCTCAACCTGAGCCTCGACATTCTGTGCAATGAGAGCGTCCACTGTCTTCTGATTTTCCTTTATGTACTGCTCGGTTGCAGCGTCTATGAGAGCGTCCTTATTCTTAACGGAGTACTCGTACTCGGCAAGCTTTTCGTTGTACTGCTTCATGCCTGCGTCATATTCCTTCTGACCGGCCTCAAGCCTCTTTTCGCCGGCGGCATAATCTGCCTTGCCCTGTGCAAGCGTGGCCTTACCCGCATTATACTCCTTGAGTCCTGCGGCGAGATCCTGCTGACCCTTTGCATAGTCGGCCTTGCCCTGCTCATAAGCTGCCGTGCCCTCCTCGTAGGTGGTCTTACCCTCCTCGTAGGCTGCACGGTTTGACTCGAGCTTTTCCTTGCCGGCTTTGAGCGCATCAAGCTTTTCGAGCGTTTCGGCCTTCTCCTTCTCGCCGTCAGACTTCTCCTGCAGGATGTCTCTTATTCCGAGTGCGCCTGCAAAGAGCATGAATAGGCAAGCAAGGATCATAATAACACTTATCAGTTTGCGTGCCATTGTGCTTTCCTCCTTGATTTTTTTGTGTTTATACACGCTTATTATAAATGTCAGTATATGATATACTTCAAAACTTGGCAACAGCAAATTGTGAAACTTTTAGCGTATTTTGGTCGTTTTGTCGAAAATATACAGAAACAGACGGTGCATTTGTATAATTTGCACCGTCTGTTTGGTTCAAACATCAAGCAGGGTTATCTTTCTGCCGCTGGAGGCAATGATTCCCTCCTCGCGCATCAAGCGCAGCTCGCGCATGAGGCTCGTCCTGTCAACACACAGATAGTTTGCAAGCTGCGACAGCGATAGCTCCGTTTCAAAGCTCCGGCTGCCCGTTTTTTCCTCGAGATACTCAAAGTAGCTCATGAGCTTCTGACGCACCGTCTTTTTGCTTATCATATTAATCCTCAGTGCAAGCATCTGCGCCTTTTTTGCGGTGAGCTTAAAGAGGTTGCTGTTTATCTTCGTGTGGTGCTCGCAGGCATTTGAGCACCTGCCGTATATCGAGCTCATTTTTATGAACATGACCGTGCAGTCGGTATCAGCCTCGGCGACATAGCCCAAGCCGCTGTAAGGCAGGGTGAACACCTCGCCGAAAATGTCGTCGGGCACATAGTTTTCAAGCAGCGTATACTCTCCGTCAATATCCACGCAGTAAAGATGCGCCTTGCCGGTGAGCAGCACGCACAGGTACTTTATCTCCGGCTCATATACCAGAATCGTTTCACCCTTGCGGAACGAGCGCACCTCGGGGTTAAAGCAGCTCATCATCGCGTCTATGCTCTGACAGCTTATATCCTTAAAAAGCTCAACATTCTTCAAATCCATAAAAAACACCTCTTTTGACCATAATAGCACATTCATGTTGCAAATGCCACAAAAAAAGCAAAAACCTTGAAGCTATGCTTCAAGGCTTTGTCGATATCAGAATATCAGAATGCAGGCAGTAAAGATAACACCGAGAACGAGCATAACGGCAAGTCCGGTCTTGCTGGGCTTTTTGACCTGTATGGGTGTAATGAAAAACGCACCGTTAACAAGGAGCAAAAGCGTGTACGCAAGCGCAAAGTAAGCGCCCAGAAGTCCGCGGAAGCAGAACAGCAATGGCACTGTCAGAGCCGAGGTCGTAATGGGAACGCCGAGATAATGCTTGCGCTTTTCGGTCGTCTGCTGCTGGCGGGTTTCCTCGGTGACATTGTAATACGCAAGTCTTATAAGCCCCGCGAGAGCAAACAGAGCCATTATCGCTACCTGCCACCATGCATCCGCACCGATACTATAGCCGATGGCAACGGGCAGCACGCCGAAGCAAACTACATCGCTGAGCGAATCGAGCTGGATACCGTAGCGGCGTTCCTCATCGGTGCGATCCTTTTTTGTGCGGGCAACAATGCCGTCAAACATATCGCATAAACCGGAAAACATCAGGCATATGACCGCTGCGGTGACATTGCCGCTGCCGGCAAAGCCGATGCCCACCACCGACGAAAGCATGCCGATATAAGTCAGCCAGACGGTGTAGTTATAAAAGCCTATCACAGATTAACATCTCCAATTTCATTTTTCGTGGGGTGCATTGATTATAACACAGTATTAACACATATTACAAGCTATTTCGACACACTTTTATCAATACACCGGACTATGCAAATCGAAAAAAGGGTGATATACTTTTGCGTGGAGAAATTTGTATCAAAGGAGATACTTGAAATGGTAAAGAATGATGTGAAGTATTCGCAGTATCTGCAAATACTTAAAGAGGAGCTTATCCCGGCAATGGGCTGTACAGAGCCTATCGCAATGGCGTATGCCGCGGCGAAGGCCCGTGCCGTACTCGATGCGATACCGGAGAAGATCGACATCGTCATCAGCGGCAACATTATAAAAAATGTAAAAAGCGTTATCGTTCCCAATACCGGCGGCATGAAGGGCATCACCGCCGCCATCGCCGCAGGCATAGCCGTCGGCGATGCCGACAAGCAGCTTGAGGTGCTTGCCGATGTCAGGGAAAGCGACATTCACAAAATCGCCGAGCTTATGGAAAGCTGCGCCATGACCGTCATGAAGTCGTCAAGCGACAAGCTGCTGGACATCGACCTGCACCTGTACAAGGGCTCGGACAGCGTGCGCCTGCGCATTTGCGACTTCCACACGAACATTGTACTCATCGAGAAAAACGGCGAAACGCTGCTCAAAAAAGACGATGCCGCCTCCGACGGCGGAGAGACCGACCGCAGCGTTTTGAATGTCCACGATATCGTTGATTTCGCCGAAAGCGTCGATATTGATGATGTGCGTGAGCTGCTGGAAAAGCAGATAGAGTATAACCTCGCCATCAGCGAGGAGGGACTGCACGGTTCATACGGTGCGTCGATAGGCAAGACCCTTATCGAAACCAGAGGCGGGGATGTGCGTGTGCGCGCAAGGGCTCAGGCGGCGGCAGGCTCGGATGCGAGAATGAGCGGCTGCGAAATGCCTGTGGTAATCGTTTCCGGCAGCGGAAACCAGGGCATGACCGCTTCTCTGCCCGTAATCGTCTACGCAAATGACATGGGTGCAAGCCACGAAAAACTTTTGCGTGCGCTCATCGTTTCAAACCTCATTACCATACATCAAAAGACCCCCATCGGCAGACTGAGCGCCTTCTGCGGCGCGGTAAGCGCAGGCTGCGGTGCGGCAGCGGGCGTTGCATGGCTCATTGACGGCACCACCGAAGCCGTTTCCGCAACGATAACCAATACCCTCGGTATGATTTCCGGCACTGTCTGCGACGGGGCAAAGCCCTCCTGTGCGGCAAAAATTGCCTCCGCAGTCGAGGCAGGGCTGCTCGGCTTTGACCTTTACGAAAGCGGCAAGGGTCTGCACGGCGGCGACGGTATACTTAAAGATGATGTTGAAAAGACCATCGAATCTGTCGGTCAGCTTGCCCGTGAGGGTATGCGCGAAACCGACGCGGAGATACTTGATATAATGCTCGAAGATTGATATATGGCAAAAACTGCTGTCTGCATTATACAGACAGCAGTTTTTTATTTTGCTGTTATCGAAACGGTGTTACTGTATGCCGAGGAGATGTTTTTACCGTTTACGACCTTGACGGCTTTGACCTTGTAGTAATAGGTTGTGCCTATCGTTGTGCTGTTATTCGTGCAGCCGTACACCACTCGGGCAGGCATACCCAGCGACAAAAATGCGCATACTGCTTTTTTTAGTACCTGCTTTGTTTCCGTCTTTGCAGTTACATCTCTTTTCGGTGTTTAGATGTTACCGCCGTTTTGCATTTTTCTCGTAGAGTATTGCAAGCCCCTTGAGCAAAAGGGCGGGTTCGTATTCAATCTTTCTTCGGCAATAGGGGACTATCGTGCCTGCAAGTCCGCCGGTTGCGACAACGGTGACCGGCTCGCCGAGCTCCGTTTCCATGCGGTCTATCATGCCGTCAACAAGTGCCGCCGTACCGTACACCGCACCGCTTTTCATGCTGTCAACGGTGTTTGTTCCGATGCACTTTTTAGGCGCTTCTATCGCAATATTCGGCAGCAGGCTCGTACCCGAGGACAGCGCCGAATACGATAGCTTTATGCCCGGTATTATAGCGCCGCCGAGGTAAGCGCCCTCACTGTCAATGGCAACGATGGTGGTTGCCGTGCCCATATCGACAACAACAAGCGGCGGCTTATACAGCGACAGTGCACCCACCGCGCCGGTAATAAGATCGCCGGCAAGCGTGCCGGGGTCGTCTATCTTGACATTCACTCCGGTTTTAAGCCCTGCGCCGACCACCATACAGTCAAGCCCCGTGACCTTTTTCACGGCGGTCCTTATTGCACGGTTGAGCTGAGGCACGACCGAGGACAAGATAGCGCCGCTGAAGTTTTTATAATCAATGCCGTCAAATTCAAAGCTCTGACGCATTTTCATCGCATAGTCGCTGGAAAGATCGTTCAAATTCGTTGCCAGACGGCACACGCTTTTGACCTCGCCGTTCTCAACACAGCCCATGACGATGTTTGTGTTGCCTACATCAATTGTGAGGATCATCTCTCTACCTCATTTTCTTTCCTGCTCTGATTATCTGCGATATGCCGGAGCTGAGCACCATGTTGACGACCAGCTCGACAAGGAAGTTCAGTCCAGCCAGTCCGAAGATAATATAGCTCACAAGGTCCTGACCGCCTGCCATGGCGGTGAATGTGTCGGCGAAGAACACGAGCATACCGACGACGAATAATCCGGTGTTTGCAACTGGGCACACTATGCCTGCGCAGATAACCGCAGCAAGCTCATTTTTCCTGGCTATCGCCTTGTAGCAAAGACCCGACAGCCAGCCTGCAAGTGTGCCCTTGCCGAGTGCGGTCACCAGAAGCCCGATGGGGCTTATACCCATGAGCATCATAATAAAGCCGCCGTCCCAGCCCAGTATTCCGGTGATGACCACGACCGCGCTGAACACGAAGCCGAGTATCGCACCCGCTCCCGTTCCGTAGATCGCCGCGCCGATGATTATGGGCGCAAGCGAAAGCGTTATCGAAACTGGTCCGAATTTCACGAAATTGCTGAGGATCTGGAGCACGACGACTATCGCACTCAAAATTGCAAGGCCGGTCATACGACGAGTCTTGTCCGTTCTGCGTGAGTTATTCATTTTTATACCTCCTGCTGTCGCTCCACCTTGGGGCAAGCAAACTGACGCAAATGCTGATATCCGTCAAATCATGCCCGTGGATGCGGCGCTTTAATACGAGCAAATACTACAATATAAACAATAGTTTGTCAATAATATTGCAATTGAATGATTTGCAGGAATATGATAAAATATTCTCATAATACACTGATGGGAGAAAATGCTATGGAGAAAAAATGCTGGTATAAGGAAATGGCGGTCTATCAGATATGGCCGAGGAGCTTCTGCGACGGCAACGGTGACGGTATAGGCGACCTTTGGGGCGTTTTGAGCAAGCTCGATTACATCGCCTCGCTGAATGTTGACGGCATATGGTTTTCGCCGCTTTACCCCTCGCCGAACTCCGACTACGGTTATGATATATCCGACTATCGCAATATTCACCCCGATTACGGCAATCTCGATGTCTTTAAGCAGGTGCTTGACGGCGCTCATGAGCGCGGTCTGCGCGTGTTCATGGATCTTGTCGTCAATCATACCTCCGACGAGCATCCGTGGTTTATCGAGAGCAAAAAAGGCAAGGACAATCCCTATCACGATTACTACTACTGGCGCAAGGGCAAGGGAAAAAAGTCGCCTCCCAACAACTGGGACAGTTTGTTCGAGGGTCGTGCATGGGAGTATGACGAGGAGCTCGATGAGTGGTATTTGCATATTTTCTCCAAAAAGCAGCCCGACCTGAACATGGCAAACCCCAAGGTGCGCGAGGAGGTCAAGGACATCATGCGCTTCTGGCTGGACATGGGTGTTGACGGCTTCCGCGAGGATGTTATAACCTACATCTCCAAGGCAGACGGTCTGCCCAGTGCAAAGGTGAAGCTGCCGGCGGCAACCGGTATGCAGTATTACACTAACCTCCCCAAGGTACACGATTATCTTGCCGAGTTTAAGCGAGATGTTCTCGACTTTTACGACTGCTTCACCGTCGGCGAGGGTCCGCGTATGGAGCCTTCGGTCGCGCTCGGCTATGTCAAGGAAGGTCCAAACAAGGTGCTTGACATGATGATTAACTTTGCCCACATGGAGGCAGACTGCTTTATCACCGACTTTTTGCAAAGGCCGTTTGACCTTAAAAAGCTCAAGAAGGCATTTACCGGGTGGCAGCTTGATATGTACGGCAAGGGCTGGAACGCACTGTACCTCGAAAACCACGACCACCCGCGTATCATCAGCCGCTACGGCAGCGAAAAGTACCGCGTCGAGAGCGGCAAAATGCTTGCGGCAAGCTACATCTTCCAGCGCGGCACGCCCTTTGTGTACCAGGGTCAGGAGATTGGCATGGTAAACACTCCGCTTGACAGTCTCGATGACTATAAGGACATAATGACCCATAATAATGCACGCATAGCGCGCAGTCTCGGTCTGCCGAAGAAGACCGTTTTGAAGCTTGCGCAGAAGGCGTCACGCGACAACGCCCGCACCTGCATGCAGTGGTCGGACGGCAAAAACGGCGGTTTCTCCGAGGTCGAGCCGTGGTTCGTTGTAAATCCCAACTATCCGCAGGTCAATGTTGAAAGCCAGCTTGATGATCCCAAGAGCCTGCTCAACTTCTACCGTGACGCGCTCCAATTCAGACGCGACAACCCCATCGTCATCTACGGAGACTACGCCGAGCATTACTCCAAGAGCAGCCAGCTCTATGTCTACGAGAGAAACTACGAGGGCAAGAAGCTGCTGGTCATCTGCTCGTTCACCGAAAAGCCCGTTCGCTTCGACGCTCCCGACGGCATCGAACTAAAGGAACAGGCACAGGTGTTCGGAAACTATGATGCAAACTTCGTTATAGCCAACGGCTTTACCACAAGACCGTATGAAATGAGGGTTTATCTGTTTAATGAGAAAGACTGACCGTGAAATTACAAACCTAAATGAAATTGCCGGACTCATCGAGGGATGCGACACACTTCGTCTCGGCTTTAACGACGACGGCTGCCCCTACATCGTGCCGCTGTCGTTCGGATATGAGTTAGTTGACGGCGCGTTCGTGTTCTATGTCCACGGCGCAAAGGTCGGACGGCGGCACACCTTGGCTCAAAAGGCGGAGCTTGTCTGCGTTGAGGCGGATATCTGCAAGGGCTATGTAACGCTCCGCGGCGGTGCGCTTACCGCTGATTACCGCAGCTTTATCGGCAAGGGAAAGATCGAGACCGTCGAAGGCGATGAGGCGGTGCACGCACTTGAGCTTTTGTGCAGACATTGCGGCTTTGACACCATGTCCTGCACAAAGGCTGTTGTTGACATGACCTGTGTAGAAAAAATTACCGTAAAAGAGTTTACCGCAAAGCAGAGATTCAAATGAAGCGTTTTAACGCCTTGAACGACTACCTAAAAACCCGCTTCGGCAAGAAGATGTACAAGCTCGCCGTTGACGGCGGCTTTAGCTGCCCTAACCGCGACGGCACAAAGGGTACAGGCAGCTGCATATTCTGCTCGGTTTCCGGTTCGGGAGATTTTGCCGAGCACGGCGAGGATATAAAAGTGCAGCTTGAAAATGCAAGAAAGCGCATAGAAAACAAGCTGCCGCCGGATTGCGGCTTTATAGCCTACTTTCAGTCCTTCACAAACACCTATGCTCCGGTTGAAATACTCCGCAGTCTGTTTGAGTCAGCACTTGACACCGAGGGCATCGACGCACTGTCGGTTGCCACAAGACCCGACTGCATAAACGAAGAAAATGTCCGTCTACTTTCCGAACTCAACGCAAAAAAGCCCGTATTCGTCGAGCTGGGGCTTCAGACCTCAAACGAGGACACGGCACGGTACATCAACCGCTGCTACCCCAACTCCGATTTCACCAAAGCCGTCAGACTTTTGCGTGAAAACGGACTTGAGGTCATCGTACATATGATAATCGGATTACCCGGCGAGACCGAGAATGATATTTTAAACACCGTGAAATTCATTTCGTCACACGATGTGCAGGGAGTAAAGCTCCAGCTTTTACATGTGCTGAAAAGCACCCGCCTTGCCGAAACGGGTTTTACACCACTTGAAAAGGACGAATACTATGAGCTTCTCGGCAAGTGCCTTGAGCATTTAAGACCGGATATAATTATCCACCGTCTCACCGGTGACGGAGACAAGCGGCAGCTTATAGCCCCGCTGTGGAGCGGCGATAAGCATCGGGTTTTAAACGGCTTTATGCGATATATGGATGAGCATGACATCATCCAAGGCAGTAAATATCGATAATATAAGCTTTTTTTGCATTGAAAGGGAAGCCGTTTTCCGGCTTCCCTTTCGGCTTAGTTATAGCTGTTTTCGTAAATGTCAATGAACGCCGACAGCTTTTGTCCCTGCTGTCTTATCATCTCGTCATCGGTCACGATTTGCCAGCCGTAGCTGCCGTAAGCACTGTAATAATACTTCGACAGCGGCAGCAGATGATG
>JAEDIN010000088.1 GCA_016292445.1 Oscillospiraceae bacterium
CATTCGACAAAACTGGTGCTTTTTCCTGTTTCTTCGCTATTTACAAGTTTAAGGTAAAATGCTATCCTTTAATCACAGCTTATCCAATTGGTCTCGCGAATGCGAAACCACGGCTCATATCTTTATCCCACAACCCTGTTAGCAGGCTGCGATTCAAATGATTTGCAGCCTGCACTTTTTTGCGGAGTTGCCGTATTCGCTAAGTTTTGCGTGATATTTATTGTATGCTCAGCATATGATAATTATTTGCAGGGAGGCTAATATGCAGGCAATCAAAAGGCGGCCGTCTGTCCGCAGAGGCGGCATAATCTATCTTTCGGTCGAGGATATCGAACCCAGTCCCGTTCAGCCGAGAAAAACCTTTGACGACGGGGATATTAACGAGCTTTCGCAGAGCATCGCCGAATACGGCATCTTAAATCCGCTGACCGTGCGACTTCGCGATTGCCGTTACGAGCTTGTGGCAGGTGAGCGCAGACTCAGGGCTGCTAAGCTTGCGGGGCTTTCCGAGGTACCGTGCATTCTGCTCGATGTGGGGCTTGAGGACGCAAGCCTTATCGCGCTCATCGAAAACCTTCAGCGGCGCGATCTCGACTTCATCGAGGAGGCAAACGGTTTAAAGCAGCTCATCGAACTTTTCGGCATGAGCCAGGAGGAGGCCGCGCGCAGGCTCGGCAAATCGCAGTCTGCCGTTGCCAACAAGCTGCGGCTTTTGAAGCTGCCGCCGGATGTGCGCGAAACTCTGCGCGACAGAGGACTGACCGAACGACACGGCAGAGCGCTGCTCAGGCTGCCCGATGCCGATTCGATAAGAGCAGCCCTTGCGCATATCATCGAGCGTGATTTGAATGTCGTGTCCACCGACAACTACATAGATTATCTTCTTGAGCAAAGAAACGCCGCGGCGAATGAAAAGCCCAGGCGGACATTTATCATGAAGGATGTGCGCATTTTCATGAACACCGTTTTGCACGGGCTCGACCTCATGAAGCAGGGCGGCATCGACGCGGGGCTAAAGCGCGAGGAAACCGAGTCTGCGCTCATTCTCACCATATCCATTCCGAAAAAAAGCGAATAGGACATTTTTATATTCGCATAACATTAACCGAACCGCGGTTTTCAGCGCGCATGATAGCTGCAGACTTCGCTTTGCTTGATCAAAGGGCTTGAAATATGGAGGGGTGCGAGCATGATAAACTATTTTTCCGAGCTGCGATACAAGGAGGTCATCGACATCCACAGCGGTCAGCGTTTGGGCTATGTCTGCGATGCCGAGCTTGACGAAGCCGAGGGGCAGATAATCTCACTCATAACCCCGGGCAGACCCAAGCTTTTCGGTCTTCTGGGCCGCGAGGACGACTATATTTTGCCGTGGAAATGTATCGCCAGAATGGGTGCGGATATTATTTTGGTCGAGCTCGAGGCAAATCAGCCGCGCCGACACCGTGAAAAAAGAAAATTTTTTTGACAAATCAGTAAAAAACTATTGAAATTGCTTGCTGATTTTGATATTATATCAAGGCATTTCGCACGGGTGCGGACTTTTGCCCATGTGGCTACGGCTTGGGCAGGGGGATGAAACACCCGGAGGAAAAACAAATTAGGAGGAAAAATCAATGTCAGTAGTATCTATGAAGCAGCTGCTCGAGGCAGGTGTCCACTTCGGTCACCAGACCCGCCGCTGGAACCCCAAGATGGCCGAATACATCTACATGGAGCGTAACGGCATCTACATCATCGACCTGCAGAAGACCGTCAAAAAGCTCGAAGAGGCTTACAACTTTGTGCGTGACATCGCTGCAAACGGCCAGACCATTCTGTTCGTCGGCACCAAGAAGCAGGCTGCGGAAGCAGTTAAGGAAGAGGCTGCCCGCGTAGGCATGTACTATGTCAATGCCCGTTGGCTCGGCGGTATGCTCACCAACTTCAAGACCATGCGCACCCGTATCGATCGCCTTGCTCAGCTCAAGAAGATGCAGGAAGACGGCACCTTCGATATGCTGCCCAAGAAGGAAGTCATCAAGCTCATGGGCGAGATGGACAAGCTCGAGAAGTACCTCGGCGGCGTTAAGGAAATGAAGAAGCTGCCCGGCGCAATGTTCGTTGTTGACCCCCGCAAGGAGCACAACGCAATCGCAGAGGCTCGCAAGCTGCACATCCCCATCGTTGCTATCGTTGATACCAACTGCGACCCCGATGAGGTCGATTATGTCATTCCCGCAAACGACGACGCTATCCGCGCAATCCGCCTGATCGCCGCCACCATGGCAAACGCAGTTCAGGAAGGCCGTCAGGGTGCAGACGCCGAGGTCGAGGAGACCCTCGCTGAGGCAGAGGCCGAGAAGGTCGAAGAGGAATAATTAAAATACACAGGGGGCTTCCTGCCCCCTTTTTTCAAATCATGAGATAATTAGGAGGATAATGTTATGGCATTTACCGCACAGGATGTAAAAACTCTCCGTGAGATGACCAATGTCGGCATGATGGACTGCAAGAAGGCCCTGACCGAGACCGACGGTGATATGAACAAGGCAGTCGAGTGGCTCCGCGAAAAGGGCCTTGCAAAGGCTGCAAAGAAGGCAGGACGCATCGCAGCAGAAGGCATGGCTTATGCCGAGGTCTGCCCCGAGTGCGGCGTCGGCGCTGTTGTCGAAGTCAACTGCGAGACCGACTTCTGCGCTAAGAGCGAGCTTTTCGTCGCCTTCGTTAAGGATATCTGCAAGGTAGTCCTCAAGGACGACCCCGCCGATGTTGAGGCTCTGCTCAACTGCAAGTATCCCGGCAGCGAGCTTACCGTCGCCGAAACTCTGCCCGAGAAGGTCATGTCCATCGGTGAAAACCTCCAGATCCGCCGCTTCAAGCGTTTCAGCGAAAACACCTCCGTGGCATATGTCCACGCCGGCGGCAAGATCGGCGTTCTCGTCAACCTCGCTGTCGAGGGCGGCATCGACGCTACCGAGATCGGCAAGGATGTTGCAATGCAGATCGCAGCTCTCAATCCCCGCTTCTGGGATAAGAGCCAGGTCACCGAGGAGGTCCTCGAGGAGGAGAAGAAGATTGCTCTTGCTCTTATGAACCAGGATCCCAAGAACGCTTCCAAGCCCGACGCAATCAAGGAAAAGATCGTCATGGGCAAGATGAACAAGTTCTATCAGGAAAACTGCCTGCTCCAGCAGGAGTTCGTTAAGGACGGCTCCATGAGCGTTGAGAAGTACATTGCTTCCGCAGCAAAGGCTCTCGGCGGCAGCGTGAAGTTCGTCGATGCGGTTCGCTTCGCAAAGGGCGAGGGCATCGAGAAGAAGGAAGAGGACTTCGCAGCAGAGGTTGCCGCTCAGATGAACATGGGCAAGAAGTAATATACAAATTAC
>JAEDIN010000023.1 GCA_016292445.1 Oscillospiraceae bacterium
CATTTGATGCAGGAGATTTTTTGCCTTATCAGTATTCTCTTTTCATCGTTGCAAGCCAGCCTGCAGCAAGGCTCACGGGAATGTAAATGGCTGAATATAAAAGAGCATCCTTCAGCGCGTCCTTTTCGACGGTGATCGATCCAATGCCTTTTATTAGCTTGCTGAGCCAGTAGTGTGAAAGCTCAATCTCACGCTCTGCCAGCGCAGTGTCGGCAAGTTTCAGCACGACGGTGAGTACCATAGGCAAAACAATACACAAGGCGATGGCACCGCCGGTTTTCTGAAGAACAGAGCTTAGCGCAAAGAACAGCGATGCGTAGGCAACTATGACCACAAGCTGGCACAGCAGGATCTTGACCTGTTCAGAGCCGAACGCCGCATCGCCTGCACCCCAAATAATCGTTCCTGCTATAAAGCATGTAGCGCAGCAGATGACGGACATGAGCACTGTCGCGGCTAAAACGGCGATATACTTTGAAAGATAAACGCTGAATCGGGAAAAACCACGTGTCAAAACATTCCTGATAGTGCCGGAGGTATAGTCCTCGCATACGAACAGCGCGATAAAAATACCCAAAAATGTGGTTATCATCGAGGTCGGCAGGGCCTCCATAAGATTGTTCAGACCGCACAAAGTCGGGTCTGCAACATCGACCCCGTCTTGCATCAGCTTTGTTGTATAAATAGAAAATGCGGATAAAACTGCAAGCAGACCGGAGCAGATGTAAAGGCTTTTACTCTGCAAAAGCTTGCGAAATTCAAACACAGTCAGCTTAAACATATTACACACCCAGCCTTTCCAGGAAGTATTCCTCGAGCCTGTCGGACTGAACGCTAAGCTCATGTACCTTTATGCCGTGCCTCACCATCAGTCGGTTTATATCCGCGCTTCTGTCAATAAGCTTGTACAGGTACAGGGTGTCTCCGTCAAGCTTAATTGAGCTCTTGTCGGTCAGGCATGACAGCAGAGCGTATGCTTTTTGCGGGTCATCGACCCTGAGCTTGAGCTGATGCCGGCAGCGGTGCTCTAACTCAGCGGCGCTTATCTGCTCGATGAGCATACCGTCATTTATAATGCCGTAGGTCGTGACTATCTTTGCAAGCTCGTCAAGCAGATGGCTTGAAATAAGGAAGGTTATGCCGCGCTCATGGTTGAGCCTGAGTATAACATCACGAATTTCTTTTATGCCCGCAGGGTCAAGACCGTTGACCGGCTCGTCTAAAATGAGAAATTCGGGGTCGCCAAGCAGGGCTATGCCGATACCCAGACGCTGCTTCATGCCAAGCGAGAACTTCCCGACTTTTTTTGTTTCCGACCTTGTCGAGACCGACGAGCTTCAGTATGTTGTTTATTTGCTTGTTGTTTGAATCGGTGAACAGGGAAAACCTCTTGAGATTTTCATAGGCGGTGCAGTTTTTGTATAAACAGGGGTATTCAAGCAGAGCACCGTTGTGATGGCGGGCGTATCTAAGCGGCTGACCGTTAAAGAGAGTTATCCTGCCGTCGGAGGGCTCGGCTACGCCGAGCACCAGCCGCATGAGCGTGGTTTTGCCTGCGCCGTTTTTGCCGATAAAGCCGTATATATCGCCTTTTTTTATCTGCATACTGACTTTGTTAACGGCTTTTTTATCGCCGAAGCACTTTGTGAGCTTGTCAGTGCGAAGAACATATTCCAAGGTATCGCCTCTCCGGCCTGATTGACAATTTTCGGTTTAATATATATTATTACATATATGTCGAAGAAAATCGATTGTAAAGAGGTGTACCATGCCAGAGATAAAAGCGATTGCACGCATTTGCTCACCGTTTAAGACGAAATTCGGTATTCCCAGACAAAGCGGAATTGCCGAAGCGGTCAGGGCGGAGATAGTTTTTGAACCGGAATACAGAAGCTCCGACGCGGTCAGAGGCTTGGAGGAATACTCCCACATTTGGCTTATATGGCAGTTTTCCGAAGCGGTGCGTGACACATGGTCGCCAACGGTCAGACCTCCGCGTTTAGGGGGCAATGTCCATGTCGGCGTATTTGCCACACGCTCACCGTTCAGACCAAATTCTATTGGGCTTTCATCGGTTGAGCTTGAGCGGGTGGAGCTTACAAACGACAGGGGACCGGTACTGCATATAAAGGGAGCTGATTTGATGGACGGCACACCTATATTCGATATAAAGCCTTACATCACCTATGCCGACTCCCACCCCGAGGCGACAGGCGGCTTCACCGCCAAGACCGAGTTTCATATGCTTAAGGTAGAGATAGCCGATACACTTTGCGGAAATATGAACGAGGATGCGAAAACTGCGCTGATTCAGGTGCTCTCAAACGACCCCAGACCTCAGTACCACGATGACCCGGAGCGTGTGTACGGCTTCGTTTTTGCCGGCTTTGAGGTTAAATTTAAGGTAAACGGTGATACACTGACTGTAACGAATATTAAAAAAGAAGAGGCATAGCCTCTTCTTTTTTCTTTATAATTATCAGTTGCCGTGCATGAGCTTTGTCTTGGATTTACTCTCGGCATAGGACTTGAGGACGGGCTTGAATGCGATGCTGAACACCAGTGACAGCGGAATGAGTATTGCCGCCATGAGCAGCAGCACCAGTATGCTCTTGAGATAAACATGATCATAGCTGCCTGCAATCGTCTCACGCATAGCCGTCATTGCATAGTTAAACGGCATGAACTTGTACAGATCGCGGAAGATCTGCGGCAGCATCTCCAAGGGATATGTGCCGCCGGAGCCTGCAACCTGAACGACGAGAACAATGATCGCGATTGCCTCGCCGATGTTGCCGAAGGCAAACACCATTCCGTAGTTGAGCAATGTAAACACAAGGCTTGATATTGCTGCCGCCAGCCAGAATTGGAACGGGGCATAGCACTGGATGCCTATGTAGTACAGGTTGCCGAGTACGGTAATAAGCGCCGTGAACTGGCCGATGGCAAAGAATACAAAGTATCTGCCGAAGAAGGCCTCGGTTGTGTTGAGCATCGGAATATCGTTTCTACGCTTAACATGCGTGTGCATAAGGCTGACGCTGAGCAGAGCACTCGCATACAGAGCAAGGACCGTGTAGAACGGAGCCATGCCGGAACCGAAGTTTTCGAGCGCGTAGACACGAACAACCTCAAGATTTGCGGGGGAGGAGAGGTATTCGACCAGACCGCCGACATCATCTTTAAGCAGGTCGATAAGCTTAGTGAAGCTTTCGCTGGTGCGAAGCTCATTGACGCTCGACTGCAGGTTAGAGACCATGCGCACCATGTAGTTGAGAACATCCTCGGTGCTTTCGATGCTCACGGTGCAGGAATTAAGAGCATCGGTGTACTGCTGGAGCGTCATCGACTGGGAGTCAATATCCCCCTCGACCTTGGCCAGCAGCGAGTCAAGATTTTTGAGAGAGTCCTGAAGCGTGCTCATTGATGCAATAAGGTTTTTATCAATGTTAGTTTTCTGAAGTATATCGTCAAACCTTATGACGCTTTCGTGGAGCTGCTTGTTAACATCCGCATAAAGGTCATCAAGGATCTCACCTTCATACTCAGTTATGCCGCCCTCGCCGAACAAGGAATCCCAATCGACATATGAACCGCCTGCCTCGGCGGGATCTCCATCAACGGCGCTGTCAAGACGCTCAACGGTGTTGCGAAGCTCCTCGGATGTGTTGCGTATTGCATCGGCGGCGTAAACGACATCCTGTTTGCTGGTGGTAAGTCTGTCCTGAATGTCAACAATGGTTTTTCTGCTGTTTACCAGCATATTGGTGACATCGGGGAGCAGATCGTTCGTCATACCGGTGACCGTCGCTGCGGATTTTGTAACAGTGGACATGGAGTTTAGTATCGCAGCGTAGGTTTTTAAATCGGATTTTATACTTCCAAGCTGGTTATCAAGCGACTGAAGCGCATCCTCTGCGCTCAGACCCATCCCGTTGAATACCGAGGTAAATGTTGACAGCTCATCGACGATGGTCGCAACGAAAATACTGTTTATCTGATCCTTGATGATACCCTGAGCTCTGTCGGTAACACGAGACGCAACGGCGTTCATCTTCTGGTTGTCGTAATAGATTATCTCCGGATGATCCATTTCACCGTCGGTAAAGCCGAGTATCGAGGCACTGAAATCCTCGGGGATTATCAGACCTGCGTAATAATCACCGGCGTACAGACCGTCCATGACACCCTGAACGGAGTCGGGGAACTGCCAGTCGATCTGGTCGTTTGCCTTGAGCTTCTCCAGAATAATATCACCGACATTCAGCTTCATGCCGACAAAGTCGGTGCCGGCATCGGAGGATGCAACGGCAATCTTGAGGTTTTTGGTGGAATCCGAAGTATACGGACTCCAGTTTGACATGATATTGAACCATGCGTACAGACAGGGGACAAGAGCGAGGCCAAACACACAAATAACGGTGACGACACTTCTGCTCAATCGCCTGACATCAGAGCGAATGACGGCTGAAATATTTGAAGTTGTTTTCTTAAAAGTCTTCATATTCAATACATCGTTTCTTCCGTAAGATTGTAGTTTGTGCTCAAACCTTGGCTTCTTCCTCGTCACTTGCGGCGGGGGAGTCGTCACTGACCGATTTATCATCTGTGACGGGAGCTGCCTGAGGCTCAGTGCCCGGCTCATGCTCAGCCTCGAAAGTCTCCTCCGGATTGTCATACTCAAAGACTCCGTCTGAACGCCCGTCAAACTCCGGGGAGCGCTGCTGGACCGATTGGCGGATCCTCTCGGCAAGCATAAGTGCCTCGTCACGGGAAGCGGCTTCGTCAGGAATCGGATTTTCCGGCTGCTCAAACTGCGGCTCATCGGAATCGACCTGCGTGAACATCTGCCTGAGCAAATAATCCTGATACTCAATGACTATAAGAATACCTGCGATGACGAACATCGAAGCAATCCAAAGGACAAGGAAAATCGTCTTTGAACCGTGGGTCATGAAAAGCATGATGAGGAAGAAGGTCGGGATGATAAGCAGGCTTTTCAGCGCAGAGCTCGTTCTCTTGACATTTCTCCTGTGCATTTTCTCAAGACCGGCAACGAGGTCGTTATACATTTTTTCATACTGGGATTCTGTATTCATAATACATATCTCCTAATGCGCATTTGATACTGAATCTTACATCATTTCGGTTCTGTCAAGCTGGTCGTTCATGTAGCGATTGATGCCGTCAAGCGGGCGCTTGAGCACGAGACCGACAAACAGACCGACTCCGAAGAACAGCATGAGCTGAAGCAGATAAATAAGGTAGTTATTCTGATACAGACCTGCGATAGCCTCACGCATTGCGTTAATTGCGTAGGGGAATGGGAAGAACAGATATATCTGCTGGAAGAAGTCGGGCAGCAGCTCGATGGGGTAAGAGCCGCCGGAACCGGCTATCTGGATAATCATAATTACGACGAACAGGGCCTTGCCGATGTTGCCGCCGGCGATCGCCATTGAGTAAGCGAGCATCGAGCAGGTGAGCGAGGTCACAACACCGGACAGCAGGAACAGTCCGGGATGGACGCAGTCCATGCCGAAAATCACGAGGTCGCCGACCATGATGACCATAGTCTGGATAAGGCTCAACAGCGCGAAGATGAGGTAACGACCGAAGAAGCGTTGACTGTTGGTTGCACCGATCAGCTCAACCGGCGTATCGATCTTCAAAATCGCGTTAAGGATGATGCAGCCTACCCAAATAGCGAGCATAGTATAGAACGGAGCCATGGCGGTGCCGTAGGATTCAACAGGGTAGACAGACTCGGACCGGATGGAAACAGGACTTGCGAAGAACTCGCCGATGGACTCCGGATCGACATTCAGGAAGTCAAGAACCTGCTGAATGTAGCTGTTATCCGAATCACCGCTGAGGATTGCCAAAGCGTCTGCAATTCTTGTCCTGTAATTGCCGATAAGCTCCTTGACCTGAACGAGTGCATTGTTGACCGCACCGAAGGTGTTTCCAAGCTCGTTAACTATGGGGGGGACTTTTCCCATGACATTGCTGAGATCAAGCAGGATGGAAGAGAGGTCTCCGAGGCTGTCCTGAAGATTGGTCAGCATGCTGTCGATGGAGGGATAAACGATCTCTGTAAGGGCAACTCTTGTGTTGCCAAGAAGGTCGCTGATGATCTGAAGGTCGCGGATGAGGTCGATATCCCTGTTGCCGTTCAAAATATCATCAAGTATCTGGCCGGCATCCTTTGTGTCATTTGCAGCCTTATCGGCTGCTGCGGATGCCGACTTGTCCGTGCTGCCGGAGGCATCCTCGACGGCACTCATGGCCGTACCGAGGGCGGATAATTCACGGCTGACAACTACACTGTCGTCCCTTGCGGAGGTAAGAGCATTTTCGCGGGTCTCGGCGTCATCCGTCGTCTTTGCGATATTTACATTCGTCTGAATACTGCTGAGTCTTTGCTTTGCATCGTCTGCCATGAAGGTCATCATGGTGTCCATGCTCTGTTCGGTGGACTGAGCTTTTGTGAGATCTTCATAGTCATAGCCGGTGACGGCAGAGTAAACCACGGGGACGGTGACTTCGTTGTAATCTGCCTGCAGCTGCTCAGCCGCATTTGCATCGGTCTGAGAATCAAGACCGAGCTTCTCACGAAGCTGTGTGATCTTATCCTTGACCTTATTAAGAGCAGACAGCGTATCCTCTGCGTCACTGCCCATTATACCCGAGTGGGTGAGGTAATCTATAAGCTCCTGATACTGCTTTTCAAGCTCCTTAAGAGCAACCTTGGCATCCTCGGTGCTATCGCCGTTGCCGTCATACAGTCTGTCCAGCTTGTAAATGGCCTGCTGAACGGAGTCCTGCAAACCGATGAGCATATTGTTGACCTCTTCGTTTATGAGTGCGAGGTCACCCTTGGTGCTTTCAATGTAAGATACCTGCTTGGAAATGTTTATTCTCTCGTTGCCCAGCAGGTGAATGGTGTAATCGATGGTGCTGTTTGAATTGTTGAGCGTACCGACAAGTGAATTATTTGCGGCAACAAACTGATCAATCGTGTTGTCATACTGTTCAAGGTTCCTGTCGATTTTGGAAAGAGTAGTTTTGAGCATATCGACGGTGGTGCCACCCTGAACACCCTCGGAGAAGGAGTTGAACTTGCCGAACAGCGTTTCGACGATCGCCTGAATATATTTTTCGTTTACGCACTGCTTGACCTTATCGCCGGCAGCTTCAACGACCTTAACGGCAACAGCATTGGTCTTTTCGTTAAGATAGAAGTTGATGGTGGGGCTGGACATATCCGTATTGAGGAAGTTGTACATATTATATGTAAAGTCCGGCTCGATAATAACGGCGGCGTAGTACTTGCCGGCATACAGATCATCGACTGCCTTATCGGCGTCGTCGAGAAATACGAAGCCGAAATGAGGATCTTCTTTAAGCTCGGTGACAAGCTCATTGCCAATGTTGATGATCTTGCCGTCATCATCCATATAGTCGCGGTCATTGCAAACTACGGCAATATTTATCTCGTCGGTTTTTCCGTATGGATCCCAGAAGGCATAAATATTGAACCAGGCATAAAGCGCAGGCAGGAACAATATCGAAAGAATGATTGTAAAGGCGAGGAAGTGCCTGCTTAATGCCCTGAAGTCATTTTTAAAAATAGTAAATATGTTACGCATACCGGGTAATACTCCTATCGTTATCAACAATAGTATATTTAAGCTCCACGCAGAAAAATGCGAAAAAGGACAAAGGTCGTTTACAAAATGTATCGATACGGATACAAAGTTATTGTACATTCATTCAAATTGAAAGTCAAGTAAACATAATGCCCTGATATGAATTATTTTTTTGAAATTGTGTTTTTACAAATTTTGATACACAAAATGTAGTGTTGGGTTTCTGTCAGTTTTTACATGAGGGTAAAAAAGAATATCTTCAAGGCGGTTGGAAATGCTATGTTACGGGTTCATAAACAAAAACCCAATACAAAAAAGGAGATGGAAAACTATGTCTAACAATTCCAGCAATCGTCTTGTCATTCCCGCAGCACGCGAGGCAATGGATAAGTTCAAGATGGAAGCCGCAAGCGAAGTCGGCGTTAACCTCAAGAACGGTTATAACGGCGAGCTGACCGCACGCCAGGCAGGCTCTATCGGTGGCCAGATGGTCAAGAAGATGATCGAGGCATACGAAAACGGCCTGAAGTAAGAGCAAAAAGAACGATGCCCGCATCAGCGAGCATCGTTTTTTCTACATTATTAAATATGTTACATAAAAGCGGTTACTATTTCTTCTCGGCGAGCATACGAAAGAAGGCGTCCTTGGATTTTGACTTTTGGGCGCGGCTGATAGGAACCGCTGCGCCGCCGCAAAGCATAAATTCGTTTGCCTCCATAGTCTCAATATTCCGCACATTAACCCAATAGCTCTGATGACAGTGTATAAAAGCATCCTTTTCCTCGACGCAGGACAGCAGATCCGCCGGCGGCTGCGTTGTCATATAGCTGCTGTCGGCAGTTACAACACGGGTTTTGTGCAGCACACGCTCTAAGTATAATACGCTTTCTAACGGTATTCTGCTGACAGAAGCACCGGATTTTATCAGCATAAAGCACTTTGGCTTTTCAAGGCTTGCCACCGCTTTAGCCAGAGCTGCCGGAAGCCGCTCCTCAATCTGCGATTTTAGAACGAAATAAATATGCTCGGTATCGTAAACCTCGGGAGCATAAAAAATGTAGCTTGAAATGAAAACGATCTTACATTCCGACGCACAGCGGTTTATTTCTTTTGCAAGCTCTATACCACCTATGCCGGGCATCTGAATATCCAACAGAGCGATATCCGGGATATAGCCTGTACCGTCCATTTCAAGGAGAAGCTCGTTTGCTCCTGCAAATTCCGATATCATTAATCGGCTTTCCGACAAAATATTTTCCGCAAGCTTTCTTGTATATGAAAGATGCAGCTTATCATCATCGCAAATAGCTATTTTAAGCATGGCGTCACCTCTGGGGTCTCTCGCCTGTGATTATACTATTATAAATCGCTTTAATCAATCTGATTTTGACAATTATGTAAAAAACTTGTCCAATTATGCAGGTTCGGCGCACAAATCGTGACGATAGTGTAAGCTATAAACAGCATTTTAAGGCAAGGGGAGAGAATAGCTTGTTTAACATATGCGTTGTAGACAGTGACGGCGACAGCAGAAAGGAGATTTGCGAGCGGATAGATGAATACTTTGCCGACTTTGATGTGGAGTATCGAACCGAGCTGATAGATTGCAGATCGCTGACAGTAACGGAGATCTGCTGCGAGTGCGGCTATGACCTTGCAATACTCGATATATCCGATGCTGCTTATCGCAAGGGACTGCTGGAATACTCGCAGCTGCTTCGAAAATGGCATCGGGAGACCAAGGTCATATTTATATCCGACAAGATTTACTGCGTCCTGGATACATTCGACTATGATCCGGACTATTTCATTTTTAAGCCGCAGACAGAAAGCAGGATTATAAATGCAATGGACCATTTGTTTAATTTTAAAACAAATAAAGAGAGCAGCAGCCTTACAATAGGAATAAAATCTGCAAGGCATATCATTATGAAGAACTCGATATTGTATATGGAGCATTATCGGCATAATACGAGAATCGTCTGCGAAGATAAGGAAATCGTTTGCCACGAAAAAATCAGCACGCTTCTTGAAAAGCTGGATAGCAGACAGTTTGTGCGATGTCATTGCAGCTTTGGCGTAAATCTCCGCCATGTTCGCACATTCAGCAGGACGCAGATCGTATTAAGCAACGGTGATGTGATTCCATGCAGCCGAAGCAACCAGAAGACCGTCCGGGCTGCCCTGCGCGATATCCACGAAGTAATAATTTAACGGAAATCATCACCACCGTTTTACCGGTGGTGATGATTGTTTTCAGTCTCTGTACTCAAATTCAAGGTTATAGATACTGACGGTGTCGCCGTCTTTAATGCCCATTGCCTCCATGCGCTCAAACACGCCGGATTCACGCAGGACACGGTCAAAATACATACGGCTTTCGTTATCGTCAAAATTGACAGAGCCGAGAAGCCTCTGCATCCACGGACCCTCGACGACCCAAACATCGTCGAACTGTTCAATGGAAAGCTGCTCGGAGGTGTCGATAACAGGCTCGGGAGGAACATAATCTGCCTCGAAGCGAATTACCGGCGGCAGCTCCAGGAGCTTAGCTGCAGCAACGTTCACAAGCTCATGCGTGCCGTTATGGGTCGCGGCACTCATCTCAAAGAATTCGTAGCCAAGTGCCTCAACATGCTCGCGAAGTCTCTCAATATTCTCACGGTCGTCGCCGAGAAGGTCGCACTTATTTGCGGCGACTATCTGTGCACGGCTCGCAAGCTCGGGACTGTACTCGTGCAACTCGGCGTTTATCGTGTCAAAGTCCTCAACGGGGTCGCGTCCCTCACTGCCGGAAACATCGACAAGATGGATAAGCAAACGGCAGCGGTCAATGTGCCGCAGAAAGTCATGACCGAGTCCGGCACCCTCGGATGCACCCTCGATAATACCCGGAATATCCGCCATTACAAAAGAACGACCCTCATCGACATACACGACGCCGAGGTTAGGGAAGAGGGTGGTGAAGTGGTAGTTTGCAATTTTGGGGTGGGCCTTGCTGACAACGCTGAGCAGCGTTGATTTGCCGACATTCGGGAAGCCCACAAGTCCGACATCCGCAAGCAGCTTCAGCTCGAGCGTTATATCGTGGCTTTCGCCGGGGAGACCCGGCTTTGCAAAACGAGGAACCTGACGGGTAGGTGTCGCAAAATGCTTGTTGCCCCAGCCGCCCTTGCCGCCTTTGGCAGCCACGAAATTCACACCGTCGGACATATCGTGCATGATACCGCCTGTTTCGGTATCCCGAATGAGCGTGCCGCGAGGCACACGGATAAACAGACTCTCGCCGTCTTTACCGGAACAGCGTTTGCCCTGACCGTCCATACCGTTGCCGGCGACATATTTGCGCTTATAGCGGAAGTCCATGAGCGTTGACATATTGTCGTCCACGACAAAGACTATATCTCCGCCTCTGCCGCCGTCGCCGCCGTCAGGGCCTCCGGCCGCAACATATTTTTCACGGTGGAAAGCAACTGCGCCGTTGCCGCCGTTGCCTGCCTTAACGGTTATTCTTGCTTTATCAACAAAAGAAGCCATAGCGCCGCCTCCTTGATTTCAATAGTAAAAACAATGCCGGACAGTTCCGTCCGGCATTGCCAAATCTTCATTTACTGAGCGATTTCTTCGTAAACAGAGACCTTTTTGCGGTCCTTGCCCATGCGCTCGAACTTTACCTTGCCGTCCACGAGGGCGAACAGGGTGTCGTCCTTACCCTTACCAACATTGGTGCCCGGGTGGATCTTAGTTCCGCGCTGTCTGACAAGGATGTTGCCGGCCAGAACAAACTGACCATCTGCTCTCTTAGGACCAAGACGCTTAGACTCACTGTCACGGCCGTTCTTGGTTGAACCCATACCTTTTTTATGTGCCATTAAGGTTACACCTCCATTATCAGTAGTAGCGGAATAAATTATGCTTTGATGGTTTCAATCTGAACCTTGGTATAGGGCTGTCTGTGGCCCTGGGTTCTGCGGTAGCCTTTTTTGGGCTTCATCTTATAAACGCGAACCTTCTTGCTCTTGCCGTTCTTAACGACATTAGCGGAAACGCTTGCGCCTTCAATAACGGGAGCACCGAAAACGGTGTTAGCCTCGTCGATGACTGCCAGAACACGGTCAAACTTAACAGACTCGCCTGCCTCGACATCAAGCTTCTCAACGAAAATGACATCGCCTTCAGCAACACGGTACTGCTTGCCGCCGGTTTCGATTATAGCGTGCTTCATGAACTTAACAATCCTTTCTTCAGGTCTCGCTCTCATAGGTGTCGGGCAGTCCCGAACTTCCTACCCATTCAATGCGGCTTTAACAGTATAGCATCGACAAATGGTAATGTCAAGCACAAAAATGCTTGAAAAACAAAAGAAAAAATGGCATAATCAATGTGGGTTGTCAAGGAGGGATGCAAAATGAACAAGCTGCTGAAAAAGGTGTTTTCCAGAACCGTAATAACGGCTCTGCTCATAATAATCCAAGCCGTGTGGCTTATCGCACTTCTGCTGAAGTTCAGCAGTGCGCTGCCTGCCATTCAAACGGTGCTGCGTATCCTGAGCTTAGTGGCAATACTGTTTGTTATAAGAAGCGACATGAACCCATCGTATAAAATCGGCTGGGTGCTGCTTATTGCCATGCTGCCGATTTTAGGCGGACTTATGTTTATATTATTCGGGAACAAAAGACCGACAAAGTATATGCGCAATATGCTAAACGCCCAGCTTGAAAAATCGGCAGACTACCTCAGCCGGTATGAAAGCATTGCCGATGAGCTTGCCGATAAGGACGGCTCTGCGGCAGGACTGTTTAAATATCTCGAGGGCTCGGCAGGATATCCGACGGCTAAGGATACGCAGGTGACCTACTACCGAGTCGGCGAGGAAATGTACGCAGATCTTCTGCCGGAGCTTGAGAAGGCGGAGAAGTTCATTTTCCTTGAGTATTTCATCATCAGACCCGGCGTCATGTGGGACGGTGTGCTGGAAATATTGAAGCGCAAGGCAGCTGAGGGTGTTGATGTACGCATCATATACGATGATATGGGCTGCGTAGACCTTTTGCCTGCAAACTATGCCTCCGAGCTTGAGAAATTCGGCATCAGAACAATGGCTTTTAACCGCTTCGTTCCGGCGGTCAGTCTGGTTATGAATAACCGCGACCACAGAAAGATAACCGTTATCGACGGCAAGGTCGGCTTCACCGGCGGCATCAACATCTCCGACGAGTATATAAACGCCAAAGAGCGCTTCGGTCATTGGAAAGATACGGGGCTTATGCTCAAAGGACCGGGAGTGTTCAACCTGACGCTCATGTTCCTTGAAATGTGGAACGCCTTTAACCGCGACGGCGGCGAATATGCCGACTATGTGCCTGACAGCTATGAGCTTGACGGGGAGGATAACGGGTATGTGCTGAGCTTTTCCGACAGTCCGCTGGATAACGAGAGCGTCGGTGAGAGTGTGTACACGGATATGCTGTATCAGGCAAAGGACTACATTTATATAACAACGCCGTATCTCGCAATTGACAGCGAACTGCAATCTGCGCTGTGTATGGCGGCAAAGCGCGGCGTTGATGTGCGCATGATAACCCCGGGCATACCGGATAAGAAGCTGGTCTATCAGCTGACGCGCTCATATTATCCTACACTTTTGAAAGCCGGAGTGAAGATATACGAGTACACACCGGGCTTTGTTCACGCAAAGAGCTTTGTCAGTGATGACAAGCTGTGTGTAGTCGGCACTATCAACATGGACTACCGCAGCCTTTATCTGCATTTTGAGTGCGGAACATTAATGTATGGCAGTCCGGCGATAGCGCAGGTCAAAGCCGACGACCTTGAGACCATGGAAAAATGCCGTCGAGTTGAGCTTTCCGATCTCAAAATGTCCTTCCTCGGTGAGCTTTTCAACAGCATTCTGCGCTCAATAGCGCCGCTGCTGTAAAAACGCTCCGACTGCAGTCGGAGCGTTTTTGCAATATTTACTGCATTTAATTTAAATGATGTATCAGCCGACGATATCCTTGGTGTCACGGGCGATAACGAGCTCCTCGTTGGTGGGGATGACGAAAACCTTGACCTTGGAGTCGGGGGTGGAAATCATGATATCCTCGCCGCGCTTGGAGTTTGCCTCATCATCGATGGCAACACCGAGATAGCCGAAGTACTCTGCGATGGCCTTACGGGAGGACTTGGAATTCTCGCCGACGCCTGCGGTGAACACGATAGCGTCAACGCCGTTCATTGCGGCAACATAAGAGCCTGCGACCTTTGCGACCCAGTAGTGGAACATATCGAGTGCGAGCTGAGCGCGCTCGTTGCCCTCTGCGGCGGCATTGTCAAGATCACGGAAGTCGGAGGAAACGCCGGATACGCCGAGAACGCCGGACTTCTTGTTGAGGATGTTGAGCATCTCATCGATGCCGATACCGTACTTGTTCATGATGAACTGGATAACCCCTGCGTCGAGATCGCCGCAGCGAGTGCCCATAGGCAGACCTACCAGAGGAGTGAAGCCCATGGATGTGTCAACGCACTTGCCGCCGTCGATAGCTGCGATGGAGCTGCCGTTGCCCATGTGGCAGGAGACGATCTTAAGCTCCTCGATGGGCTTGCCCATCAGCTCTGCGCAGCGGCCGGAAACATAGCGGTGGCTGGTGCCGTGGAAGCCGTAGCGGCGGATGCCGTCGTTCTGATAATACTCATAAGGAACAGCGTACATGAAGGCCTTGCCGGGCATAGTCTGATGGAAGGCGGTGTCGAAAACTGCGACCATGGGAACATCGCCCATGACATCACGGCAGGCATTGATGCCGATGATGTTTGCGGGATTGTGCAGGGGAGCGAAGGGGGTGCACTCCTCGAGAGCCTTCATGACCTCGTCTGTGATGAGGACGGAGGAAGCAAACTTCTCACCGCCGTGAACGACACGGTGACCGACGGCGTCGATCTCCTTCATGGAGGAGACAACACCGTACTCGGCACTGGTGAGCTTGTCAATAACCGCTGCAATTGCCTCGGCATGGGTGGGCAGAGCGATGTCCTCATTGAACACGGGCTTGCCGCCGACCAGGGGGCTGTGCTTGAGGTGGCCGTCGATGCCGATACGCTCGCAGAGACCCTTAGCCATTACGGACTCGGTCTCCATATCGATGAGCTGGTACTTGAGAGATGAGCTGCCTGCGTTGATAACAAGAATCTTCATTACAAAATTCCTTTCTTATTGTAAAAATACCTGATATTATTGTATTATAGAAACATACCTTACCTATTTTAATACATTTTATATAAAAAGCAAGATATTTTTAAGGAGGCGAAGAATTTGAGCGTTATCGGCATAGTTGCAGAGTACAATCCCTTCCATTACGGGCATATGCACCACATAACAGAGACGATAAAGCAGCTTGGAGAAGACTGTCCGGTGGTGTGCGTCATGTCGGGCGATTTTATTCAGCGCGGACAGGCAGCCGTCTACTCGAAATTCGCAAGGGCGGAGGCGGCGATTAACTGCGGCGCAGACCTCGTGCTTGAACTGCCGCTGCCGTGGACGCTTTCGTCGGCGGAGGGCTTCGCAAGGGGAGCGGTCGGACTTTTGGCAGCAACCGGCGTTGTTACCCATTTGAGCTTCGGCTCGGAGTGCGGCGAGGTCGAGCCTTTAGAGCAGCTTGCCGAGCTTTTGCTTAATCCGCTGTTTGTAAACGATATCAAGGCAGAACTCAATAGCGATGAGGGCATATCCTTTGCCGTTGCCCGTCAAAGAGCGGCGGCAAAAAAAGTGGGAGAGCTTGCCTGTCAGCTCGAAACTCCGAATAACATTCTTGCAGTGGAGTATCTCAAGGCGATATTCGACCGGAGCCTGCATCTTACTCCGATAACCGTGCAGCGTTTCGGCTCGGGGCACGATTCCGTTGCCGAGAGCGGGCCCCGCTCCGCTTCGGAGATACGCCGCGCGCTCGCCGCCGGCGGCGATATCATAAGTTCCGTGCCTACGGGGGCGTATGAGATATATATGCGTGAGAATAAGCTGGGCAGGGGACCCGTTCTGGACGAGAACCTCGAATCTGCGATTTTGTCAAGATTGCGAATGCTCGATGACGCGGCGTTTGCCGCACTGCCCGATGCCGGCGAGGGGCTGAACTTCCGGCTTGCCGGAGCGGCAAGAGAGGAAAGTACAGTCGACGCAGTGGTGGCGGCGGCAAAAACCAAGCGTTATGCGCTGAGCCGTATCCGCCGCATGACGATGTGCGCTGCACTCGGAATAAAGTCCGAGGATGCGCAGGGCATACCGCCGTATGCAAGAGTTCTTGCCGCAACGCAGCGAGGCTGCGCGCTGCTCAGGGAAATGAGCACAAAATCACAGGTTCCGGTAATAACAAAGCCTGCAAGCGTTAGAGAACTCGACGATAGATGCAAATATATATTTAATGTATGCAGTGCCGCGCATGACCTGTATTCACTGGGATATACCGCCAAAGCAGAGCGCAGAGGGGGAGCAGATTGGAGAATTAGCCCTAAGATCGTTAATAAATAATACAAACTTTGTGTAAAAAAACTATTGCAATTTTGCTATGCGTAGTTTATAATTCACCTGTAATCATCAAAAAGACAAATGTTCGCACAGCGCGGACAGGATGATGTTGAGAGTAAAAAATTAGGAGGAAACCAAAATGAAGAAAGTCATAGCACTTGTCCTCGCAGTAGTCATGGTGTTTGCACTGTGTGCCTGCGGTGGCGGTTCTGACGAGAAGGTTATAAAGATCGGCGTCTATGAGCCCCAGACCGGCGCAAACGGCGCAGGCGGCAAGCAGGAGATCCTCGGCATGGAATATGCCAATGAGATGTGCCCCACCGTCAAGATCGGCGGCGAGGAATACAAGATCGAGCTGGTTTACGCAGATAACGAGTCTGCAACCGAGAAGGCTGTATCCGCAGCAACCAATCTCGTTTCCGAGGGCGTATCCGTTGTTCTCGGCTCTTACGGTTCTGCTGTCTCTATCGCAGCATCCGATACATTCAAAAACGCAGGCATTCCCACAATCGGCGTAACCTGCACCAACCCCCAGGTCACCGAGGGTAACGAGCACTACTTCCGTATCTGCTTCCTCGATCCCTTCCAGGGCACCGTCCACGCAAACTTTGCCAAGGAAAACCTCAAGGCAGAGAAGGTCTACTGCCTCGGCGAGCTCGGCAACGACTACGACCAGGGCCTCATCAACTACTTCAAGGAAGCTGCTGAGAAGCTCGGCGTGAAGGTCGTCACCGAATCCTTCCCCAAGGATAACTCCGACTTCACTTCTTACCTGAATAACGCCAAGAAGGAAGGCGCACAGGCCATCTTCGCTCCCGTATCCATTCAGTATGCACAGCTCATCGTTGAGCAGGCAAACGCACAGGGTATAGACATTCCTCTCCTCGGCTCCGATACATGGGATAACAACACCATCGTTCAGGCAACCGTAGACAAGAACACCGAGCTTTATGTTTCTACCTTCTATGCCGAGGGCGGCAACCCCGACTTCGAGAAGGGCATTAAGGATTGGATGAACGCCGACTCCGCACGCATTGAAAAGAACGGCGGCAACGATATGCTTTCCGCAGTAACCGTCATGGGCTACGATGCTTACATGGTCGCTGTTGAAGCTATCAAGGCAGCAGATTCCGCAGATCCCGCAGCAATCATGGCTGCTCTGCCCGGCGTAAGCTACACCGGCATCTCCGGTGACATCTCCTTCAACGAGACGGGCGATGCAAACCGCGACTCCGCATTCATCAAGTCTGCAAATACCGAGAAGGGCATTTGGGACTTCGTAGCAGTCCAGAAGGCGTAAGCTTTTGAAAAAGGCTTTATACTAAGCTCAAATATGGTGGGGAGGCTTTTGCCTCCCCACCATCAGACTGTCAAATAACCTGCTTAAAGCTAAGGCATGAAGTAAAAACAATGTATCAGCAGGGGAGCTCG
>JAEDIN010000089.1 GCA_016292445.1 Oscillospiraceae bacterium
CCACACAAAAGAAGCATTTATATGTTGCCGATTGCAAAATAAAGTGATATAATTACACTCGGTAAAAAGTGAAATGTTGTTGCAAGACATTATGAATAACCGAAAGGAGTCTCCGCATGGTAACAAACAAAGAAAATCTGTTTAAGCTTGGAAAAAAGCTTACGGACCGTATCCCTCAGAAGCTCGGCATTGAGAAGCTCACCGAAGCCGATCCCGAGTATTGGGGTCTGTGCAATGTTCTTGACGACGAGATTGTTGAGATTCTTCTCGCACTTCCCCAGCGTAAGCCCTTGGCATTTGATGAGATCAAGAAGCTCACCGGATGGCCTGACGACAGCAAGCTTGAAGCAAAGCTCAAGGAAATGAGCGAACTCGGCGTTCTCGAGTACAACTGGGAGAACGAGGATCATCATAAGCAGTGGCTCGTTCCGCTGTTTGTTCCCGGCAGTGCCGAATTCCTTAACATGAAGTCCTCCACCATGGATAAGTATCCCGAGGTTACGGAGTTCTTCCAGAATATGACCAGACTTCCTCTTGAGAAGGTCACCGCGATGGTACCTCCCGGAGGTGCAGGTATCGGCATGCATGTTATCCCCGTTGAAAAGGCGATAGCACATGAGTCGCAGTCTGTTTCCGTCGAGCATCTGTCCCACTGGCTTAAGAAGTACGACTACTATGAAATCGGCGTCTGCTCCTGCCGTAACTGCGAAAGCCGCAACGGCCGTGGCTCCGGCGACCTGCCCGAGCATTGGTGCATTGCCGTCGGCGATACCGCAAAGTACTGCTATGAAACCGGCAAGGAAGGCATCCACAACGCTTCCTACGAGCAGGTTATGGAAGTCCTCCAGCGTGCAGAGGAAGAGGGCTATGTCCACCAGATAACCAACATCGACGGCGAAGATAAGATCTTTGCTATCTGCAACTGCGCACCCGGCGTTTGCTACGCTTTGCGTACCTCCCAGCTTTTCAACACCCCCAATATGTCCGCCTCCGCTTACCGCGCCCATGTCGAGACCGAAAAGTGCGTTGCCTGCGGCAAGTGCGTTGAGATTTGCCCCGCCGGTGCAGTTAAGCTCGGTCAGAAGCTGTGCACCAAGAACGGCCCCGTCGAGTATCCCAAGCAGCCGCTGCCCGATGACAATCACTGGGGCGAGCATATGTGGGATGAGGACTACAAAAAGCACAATCAGGAAAACTGCCACAAGTCCGGCACTGCACCCTGTAAGGCTGCCTGCCCGGCACATATCGCGGTTCAGGGCTACATAAAGATGGCTGCAGAGGGTCGCTACCTTGACGCTCTCAAGCTCATCAAGCAGGATAACCCGTTCCCCGCAGTCTGCGGCAGCATCTGCAACCGCCGCTGTGAGGATGCCTGCACCAGAGGCTCCGTCGACGCTCCCGTCGCAATCGACGAGATAAAGAAGTTCATCGCAGAAAAGGAACTCAACGAAAAGGAACGCTACATACCGCCTCGCCGCACCAAGAGACTCTCCACCGAGGATTACGAGGAGAAGATAGCCGTTATCGGCGCAGGTCCTGCGGGCTTGAGCTGCGCTTACTATCTGGCAAATATGGGCTACCCTGTAACCGTGTATGACCGCAATAAGGTACCCGGCGGTATGCTTACTCACGGTATCCCCTCCTTCCGTCTTGACCGCAAGGTCATCAACGCCGAGATCGATGTCCTCAAGAAGATGGGCGTTAAGTTCAAAATGGGCATCGAGGTCGGCAAGGATATAACAATTGCCGACCTGCGCAAGCAGGGCTTCAAGGGCTTCTTCCTCGGTATTGGCGCACAGAAATCCGCAAAGCTCGGTATCCCCGGCGAAGAGCTCAAGGGCGTATACGGCGGCGTTGACTTCCTGCGTGAAGTAAACCTCGGCAACGAAGTTAAGCTCGGCAAGAAGGTCGCGGTTATCGGCGGCGGCAATGTTGCAATGGATGTTGTCCGCACCGCTATCCGCGTCGGCGCAGAGGAAGCATATATCGTCTACCGCAGAAGTGCAGACGAGATGCCGGCCGACAAGGAAGAAGTTGCAGAAGCATTGGAAGAGGGCGTAAAGTTCTGCTACCTCAATGCTCCTGTTGAAATACTCGGTGACAAGAACGGTAAGGTCAACGGCCTTAAGGTCGAGATCATGGAGCTTGGCGAGCCCGATGAGAAGGGTAAGAGAAAGCCCGTCGGCACCGGCAAGTTCACAACCATCAAGGTCAACGCAGTTATCGGTGCTATCGGTCAGCAGATCGATTGGGGCGAGCTCGACACCGGCGCAATGGTCAAGGGCAAGAAAGACGCAGCAGAAGCTGACGGCATTACCCTCCAGACCGCAGAGCCCGACATCTTTGTCGGCGGCGACTGCATGACCGGCCCCAAGTTTGCTATTGACGCAATCGCGGCAGGCCGTGCGGGTGCGGAGTCCCTCCACCGCTATGTACATCCCGGTCAGAGCCTTACCCTCAACCGCAACCTGCGCGACTTCTATGAGCTCAACAAGAACGATATCGTCCTCGGTATCGAGAGCTTTGACAAACCGGGTCGTCAGGCCGTTGCACATGACCCCAAGAAGGCAAAGACCATGAAGAACGACCGCATCACCTTTACCGAGGAGCAGGTCAAGAGGGAAGCCTCCCGCTGCCTTGGCTGCGGCGCATCCATCGTCGATCAGAACAAATGCATCGGCTGCGGCCTGTGCACCACCAAGTGCGAATTTGATGCTATCCACCTGACCCGCGATTTCCCCGAGGCCTCCATGATGTACACTGCCGAGGATAAGCTCAAGGCAATCGGCCCCTATGCACTCAAGAGAGCTGCAAAGATAGCAATCAAGGATCTCAAGGCAAAGCTTGCAAAGAAGTAATTTTACCGGAGGACAAATCCATGCATGAGCTTGGAACAGTGTTTTATGTCATCAAAGAAGTCGAAAAACTCTGCGACGAGAATAATCTGACCAAGGTCGGCAGTGTAACGCTGCAGATCGGTGAGGTCAGCGGAATCGTCCCTGAGTACATCGTTGACTGCTGGAATTGGGCGATAAAAGAGACCAAGTACCTCAAGGAATCGGAGCTCAAGGTTGAGCCTATCGAAGCGGTGACCTTCTGCGAGGACTGCAAACAAACTTATCCAACGGTGAAATACGCGAAAATCTGTCCCTATTGTCAGAGCGAGCATACTTACCTCGTCACCGGCAATGAGTACATGATAAAGGAAATCGAAGCCTGTTAGCTTCAAGCAAACAAAAATCTCCTGCATCATTTG
>JAEDIN010000024.1 GCA_016292445.1 Oscillospiraceae bacterium
ACCGCTGACCTCTTGAATGCCATTCAAGCGCTCTCCCAGCTGAGCTATACCCCCGAGTGCAAAAAACATTTTAGCAGAATCGGGCGGCATTGTCAACCGTAAATATTCCGTTTTTGACGCTTATTCGTCGAACATATAGCTTATGTCTTTTTTATAGCGGTACTTTTTCTCCTTGCCCTTGAGCAGCCGGACAATGCTGTGGCGATTTTCAATGAAAATGAGCAGTGCGGTTAGCAAAACAAGGTATTTAACCCAAGGCGTATCGACCGTCATGAATGTCGTCAGGCACATCATGAGCGTTGCTGCGAGCTTTCCGAGAGACACATATCGGGTGAGAAAGTACACCGCGGCAAACACGAGCAGGGTAGCAACGCCTACACCCGAACCGATAAAAAAGGTGCCGACAGCGACGGCGAGAATGCTCGACGAGCCTTTGAAACGATACATTATAGGGAAGTTTATGCCGAGCACCATGCAGAACATGGCAAAGGCATATCCGACATCGCTGTGGTCGACTATGCCCATCAGAATACCGCCGAGAATCAGGGGAACAAGGGCTTTGGCAAGCTCAATACCCAGAAACTTTGCAAGACCTTTTATGCCAAAGTTCTTTACGAAGCGGGTGATTCCCAAATTATCAAGCGGGTATTCTTTTTTTATATCGCAGTGGAAAATCAGATTAGATGTGAGGTTGACGGTGCTGATGCTGCCGCAAAAATAGGCAATAATGGCGGTGACGGAAAGCAGAAAAGCAATCATTCCTTTTCTCCCTTCTGCCGTATTACCATCCTGATGGGGGTGCCCTCAAGACCGAACACGGCACGGATCTGATTTTCGAGATATCGTTGGTAAGAGAAGTGAAAAAGCTCCTTGGTGTTGCAGAACACGACGAAGTTAGGCGGTTTGATGCCGGTCTGCGTCATGTAGTAAATCTTGAGCCTGCGGCCCTTATCCGTGGGCGGCTGCACACGGGCCTGAGCGTCGGCAAGAACACTGTTGAGCATACCGGTGGTGATGCGCATATTGCTCTGGTCATTGACAAAGTTGACAAGCTCAAAAATGCGGTCGGTGCGCTGCCCGGTTACGGCGGAGATAAACAGCACCGGAGCGTAGCTCATGAAGCTTAGGTCACGCATAACATCCTTGCGCATTTTTTCAAGTGTACCGGTCTCTTTTTCTATAAGATCCCACTTGTTGACGACAATGATGCTCGCCTTGCCTGCCTCATGGGCAAGACCGGCGATCTTTGTGTCCTGCTCGGTGACGCCCTCACGGGCATCAATCATTATAAGGCAGACATCGGCGCGCTCTATTGCCATCTGCGCACGCATTACTGAGAACTTCTCGACCCGCTCGTCGACCTTGGATTTGCGGCGTATGCCGGCGGTATCGATAAACACATACTTGCCGAATTTGTTGTCTATCTCCGAGTCAACCGCGTCACGGGTCGTGCCTGCAACGTTGCTTACGATGACGCGCTTCTCACCGAGAATATGGTTAATTAGCGAGGATTTGCCTACATTGGGCTTGCCGATGACAGCGACCTTGATGCGATCGTCCTCCTCGTCAACATCGCAGTCCTCCGGAAAATACTTGACGCATTCGTCGAGAAGATCGCCCGTGCCGTGGCCGTGGACGGCGGAAACGGCGATGGGATCGCCCATGCCCAGCTCGTAAAACTCATATATCGCAGGGTCAACACGACCCGTGGAGTCCATCTTGTTTACGGCAAGAACGGTGGGCTTTTTCGAGCGCAGCAGCATATTGGCAACATCCTTGTCCGCAGCGGTGACACCCGTGCGCACATCGGTCACGAGGATTATTACATCCGCGGAGTTTATCGCGATATTGGCCTGCTCACGCATGAACAGCAGTATTTCGTTATCCGTTGTAGGTTCGATACCGCCGGTATCGACGATATCAAACCTGTGGCCGCACCACTCGCACTCGGCATACAGCCTGTCGCGGGTGACACCGGGCGTGTCCTCAACGATTGAGAGGCGCTTGCCCACAAGTTTATTAAAAAGCATTGATTTGCCGACATTAGGTCTGCCGACTATTGCAACGAGAGGTTTTGACAATTGATTTAACCTCCATTCTGATTATATTTGTAAAACTGCTCTTTTTCGCCGTTTCGTACAGGAATTTTCAGCTCGGGCAGAGCGTCGCCGGAGATGGCATCCCAAAGGGCAAACCCGTCCTGCTCGATGGGGTAGATGGGCACACCGAGGGCGGCAGACGCCTCCTCGAGCAGCACATCGTCCAGAAAGTCCATTTCCTCGCGGCGGAGCATATTCTGCGAGATAAAAAGCCTTTCACCGAGGTCCTTACCCTTGAGCTGGTTTATGAGGTCACCGCCGGTGATAAGACCCGTCACATTTATGCTGTGACCGAAGAAGTCGTTTTCAATAGCATAGACTCTACCGTCTATATTATCATACTTTTCATGCGCTGTACAAACAAGTTTTTCAAAAAAAGGTGCAACGGAGGTGCCACAGGCGATGGAGAAGGGAACTCCGTCGGGCTTTTCCGACAAACTCAGTGCAGACTTGAACTCCGCCTCCAAGAGCCTTATCATACCCACACCGTTTTCAAGCTGGGTGTGTTCCTCGTAAAACTCGTCCTCCGGCAGCTCGCGATTTGCGCAGATATACATTTCGTCCGAGCAGAAAAACAGCCTTGTGCCGAATTTTTTAAGACACTCATCGCCGAATTCGGTGACCATATCTATCGTCTCGGAGGAATGTTCCGGAGTAAAGGGACGAAGTTCGAAAAGCCCCTCGCGAAACTTCGTAAGTCCCACCGGTACTATCGAAACGCTGTGCACGGCAGGGTACATATCGGCAAGCTCGCGCATCGTGCGCAAAAGCTCATCGCCGTCGTTGAGACCCGGACAGCAGACGATCTGGCAATTCATTTTAATGCCGCCGTCAGCAAAGCGGCGCATGATATCGATACATTTGCCGGCGTTGCGGTTGCGAAGCATTTTAACGCGCAGCTCGGGATTTGTCGTATGCACCGAGACATTTATGGGGCTGATATGCAGGTCGCATATACGCTGTATCTCGCGGTCGGAGAGGTTGGTCATGGTTATGTAGTTTCCCAAGAGAAAGCTCAGACGCGCATCGTCGTCTTTGAAGTACATCGTCCGGCGCATACCCCCGGGAAGCTGGTCGATAAAGCAGAAAACGCAGTTATTTGCGCAGCTTCTCGGCCTGTCCATGAGGTAAGTTTCAAACTCAAGCCCGAGATCCTGACCCTCTGCCTTCGCGACATGAACGGTGTGCTCAACGCCCTCGGGAGTGCGCACGGTGACGCTGACCTCGGGGTCGTAGCCGAAGAATTTATAGTCAAGCACATCGTGCACCCTGTTGCCGTTTATGGCGAGCAGAGTGTCACCGATGTGAACGCGGTGCTTCAGGGGGCTGCCGTTTTCAATTTTGGAAATCACATTCTCCATAAAAAATACCTAAGCTGACGGGAGTTGAACCCGTATCGGTTTTGACGTGCATATTTCCGCCCGTGCTGCGATAGCCCTTGACAATACGGAAGTATTCTCTGACAGGAGATGGGGGTTTAGCTCCCGTCAGCTTGCAAGCCAATCTTTTAAGCAAAAAGAGGAAAGGGATTCCCTTTCCTCTTTAAGCATTTCAATTACTCTTCTACCTTCAGAACCTGACGGCCGTTGTACATACCGCAAGCCTTGCAGGCACGATGAGGCATTTTGAAAGCACCACAGTTGGGGCACTTTACGATACCGGGAGCCTCAAGCTTCCAATGAGAGGAACGTCTCTTGTCTCGTCTCTGTCTTGATACTTTTCCCTTAGGGACTGCCATGGTGACACCTCCTGTAAATAGCTGTTATGAGCAGCCTGTTTCTTATTTATCCAAAAGCTGCTCAAGCACAGCAAGTCTTGGATCGATTTCTTTCCTGCAACCGCAGGGACCGAGATTCAAATCAGCTCCGCAAACGGAGCAAAGACCCTTGCAGTCCTCAGAGCACAAAAACTTTGTTTCCATGTCGAGAACGAAAAGGGTGGAGAGCGTTTCACTGAGGTCGAGCTTGTCCCCGTCGAGAACAAAGGCCTCGGGATCATCGGACTCTCCGTCGGAAATATAGGCATTAAGGTCCATTAACTTGACGCTGTCAAACTCTTTACCACATCGGTCGCAGACGCAAGTCATATCAGCTTCCAGAGTACCCTCGAGTGTCAGGATACCGGCTGCATTGAACACACGGCCTTCGGCTACGGGATCTGAGCGATACGCCTTGATCGATTCATTCAAAAGCCCCTCAGTGTCCAGCTCACACTTGAACGGAACGCTCTTTCCGGGGACTTCAATTATTTCTCTCAAATCAAGAAACATAGTACACCTCTCCATAGTCGCTTGAATATTATAGTCGAATAAATCTGCGTTGTCAACTTAATTTTTTAGGTTTTTCAGTAGAAAATCGCAAAAAATGTGCCTTGCGGCATAATACCTGCATATGGTATAATTTCGCATGAAAGGGTGAGTCGGAATGAAGAAAAAAGCTGAAATAGTATTGATCGCTCTGGCGCTTGTCACGCTGATTGTCGGCGGCATTGCGTTTCTCATCCTCCAGACCCGCCATGACGAGCTGCTCATAGGAGAGAGCAGAGCCGAGACCGTTGCGCTGAGCAATGCCGATCTTGACAAATCGCAGGTCAAGGAGCTTTCTTCAAAGCTCTCCTACGGCAGCGACGGCTGGTACTATAAGGTCGAGTTTAAAACGTTTGCGCTTGAATACAGGTATGAGATAGAGGCATACAGCGGAGCGATTCTCGAAAAGAACACTAAAGGCTGAAAAACAGCGTGTGGATTTTCCACACGCTGTTTTCTCAGTTCATTTTAGCTCATCTTGAGCCAGCAGGAGGTGTCCGGAGTTCCCTCGTAGCATATGGGAACATAACGGTATCTCGCCTCGCCGAGCTCTATCATGCTTTTGACCGCCGTCTGTTCGCTTCCCGCGGTTTCTGTGCTGGAGGTACGGTAAATACGGTCAAACACCTTGAAAAAGAGCTTTGCACTCTGACCGGTGGTTTCGTCAACGGACTTCATCGCCTTGTCGCTGCCGACCTGAACGGAAATGTTTGCCTTGCAGGTTTGCAGACCTCTTGTTACAGCAATCGCAAAGCCGGATATCGCCGTCTGCGGCGTCGGTGTGGCAGAGGTCGAGCTGGAGTAATTAAAGCTCACGCCCTCGGCTTCGGGCATTCTCATGCCGTTGAGGACAATTTCGTCAACACCCATGCCGTCAAGCTCCTTGCACAGCGAGATGATGTAATCGCGCACAATGGAATTTGTCGGGTCGAGCCATGCGCCGTTATCGTCGGAAAATGCCTCTCCGGTGCTTTTGCGCAGAGTGAGCTGTTCGTATCTCGAAGCCAAAGTGTTGTCAACAAAGCAGCACAGCCTTACCGCGACCTTGATCTTTTTCTCGTGCAGCGAGCTGATGATGGGCTTTAAGTCCACCGTGCCCGAGGTGCCGTAACCCTTGGCAATCTCGGTATCGGACTTCCACACGAGCATACCGGTGACGGTTTTGAGGTCGAGCAGCAGGGTGTTGCCCTTGCCGAGACTTTCGGCGTAAGCGTTTATGCTGTCGGTATTTATCATGTCTGCCGGCACAAGCACCGCCTTGAGCTCCGAAAGCCCCTCGCCGGCAGTCGCACGGACATTGGTGTAGTCCGGCTCGCCGACAATAAGCTCGGCATTTACCTGCTCAAACTCACGCATCGCACTGCCGTCATCATCCGACTGCACATTCTGCTTGTCGGATAGAATCGGCAGGTCGAGATACAGGCCGCTGTTCGTGACCACTATATACTTTTGCAGACCGTAGAAAAGCAGTATCACAAAGGCAATCAGCGACAGCACGACGATAGACACTATCAGCGCAGGGCCTGTCTTTTTTCGCTTTCCGCGGTAAAATTCGGATTTGTTGCCAGACACTAAAAATCAGTCCTCTATCATATTGATGCGGCGGACATGACGCTCGTCGCCGGAGAAGGGGGTGTCAAGGAAGGTGTCAACTATCTTGAGGGCAAGTCCCGGGCCAACGACCCTCGCACCCATGGCAAGAATATTCGCATCGTTGTGCAATCTTGTCATCTCTGCCGAAAAGCAGTCGCCGCAAAGAGCTGCGCGAATGCCGGGGATTTTGTTTGCGGTGATGGAAATGCCTATGCCCGTGCCGCAGATGATAATGCCCTTGTCGCAGTCGCCGCCTGCAACCGCGTGAGCGACCGCCTTGCCGTAAACGGGATAGTCGCAGCTTGCTTCGGAATAGGTGCCGTAATCCTTATATTCAAGGCCTCGTGCCTCGAGATGCTTGATGACCTCCTGCTTGAGAGCAAAGCCGCCGTGGTCGGAACCGAGTGCAATCATGAAATTTACCTCCGAAAATCTGTTTCAAATCATTATACATTATTGAGCATCAAATTACAATACAGGGATTATACTCAGAACGGCCAGGAGGGCAGCCATTTTAAAAGCCTCGTTGCAAGTTCGGAGTTAACGGGCTGACCGGACAAAACGGGGTAAAACACCGCAAACAGGATGAGCGACAGCGCCGTCAGGCCGTAAACATTTGTACGCCAATATTTTGTGCCGGTGCGCATAAGTGCAAACACCCGGCACAAGGCAAGCGTCAGGAATACCGCCGAGGGAAAGTAGTGGTATTCAAAGGTAGTGCGTGTAATGAACACCCAAGGCAGCAATTGAGCAAGGTAGCCGATGACGATGAATGCCGACGGCTTATCGCGGCGCACAATTGCGAGGTATGCGCATAGAAACACGGCGACGAGCCCAGCCCAGCATAGCACGGGATTTAAAAATGCGCCGAAGGAGGAACGACTTCCGTCGTTAAAGTACAACAGATAATACAAAATCGGTCTTATATCCAGCACCCACTGATACCAGCGCGAGGAGTAGGGGTGCTCCGAGTGAACGCCGGAGTGGTAGGTAAACATGAATTTCTGATTTTCTATAACGATATCGGCATAATCCTTGGTGAAGAACATCCCGACGCCGTGCATGCCGCTTGCTGTTGCGTATGCAAAGTAGCTCACATAGTAGACAAGGCAGGGAACTGCAATGAAAAACACGAGGCAGAACAGACAGTTTTTGATAAACTGCCAAACACCGCAGTTATCCTTTAGCCTGCCTATCCGGTATATCAGCCATATCACCGCGAGGCCTGCACCGGCATAGAAGCAGGTCCATTTGCAGGCAATGCCTATGCCGAAAAATACACCCGACAGCGCAAGATGTCGCAGTCTTCCGCTGTTTACATACAAGTACATAAACAGGTACATCAGCAGGATAAAAAACACTGCATAGGTGTCAATCGTTGCGATGCGTGTCTGCGTATAGTGCATGAAATCAAAGGCGAATATCGCGGTTCCGCAGGCAGGTACGGCAATGCCGCCGAACATTTTCTTTAGAAGCGTGTACAAAACGGGCAGCATGCCTATGCCGAACACAACTCCGGAAAATCGCCAGCCGAAGGGGGTCATGCCGAAAAGCTTTATGCCGATGGCAATGATGAGCTTTCCGAGCGGCGGATGGGATATCTCATAGGGGTAAACACCCTGAATGTGCTCGTATGCCGTTCTTGCGTGGTAAATCTCATCAAAATATGTGCTGTTGAGGTAATACTGGTAATCCGGAACTACGCTCTGCTCATCGCACAGCTCGATTGCATCGGTGCGGTATTTCAGAAGCTCGCCGTTTTCGTCCTCTACGGCGACCTCGCCGAGATACAGTCCGTCATTTGCGCAAATGCGGATATATCTTGTCTGTGCGTCAATGCCGTCAACAAACTCGGCACTTATCCACTTAAACAACGCCGCATAGTCCTGACTAAGCTCAGCCGCTTTGTACCAATATTCGCCGTCGTGGGAGTATTCGAGCGTATATGAGCCGGTGCCAAGACCGTCGTAGAACATAACAGACGACACCGTCTGCTCGCTTTCGAGATCAAGCACGACACTTTCTCCGGACTCAAAGCGGTGGAAGCTCTGAGGAGCATTTGTATCGCCGAGATTATAAAACGCGACTGCCGAGTATAAGATTACAATAAGACCAAGTGTGAGCGCGTCGCGCTTATTAAAGCTGCGGCGGCCGCAGGAATTTAGCTCGGCTCTGCCCGGAGCGGGACAGCCTAAATAAAAAAGCAGGATAAACAGTGCGATTATAATGGGAAAAACAATAGTCAGACCGTTCAAAGCCGCCACCTCCCCGAATAATTTAATCATCACATGGAAAGTTTAACCCAACAAATAAAAATTTTCAATAGTAAAAGGCGAGGACACTTGACATAACACCATATTCGGGATAAAATAAATCGGATAATATTTAAGGTGCCGGGGAGGCATCTTCAAGATATTAGTGTTCAATTCTACGGACGGATACGCTTGATGGTCCGTCTTCCCTTAGATTTACCACAGCATTACAAACCACCGCAAAATTCTAAAAGAATGGAGGTGTGTTTACTTTCTATGGATTTATGGATAGCAATCGTTTTAATTGTTTTAGCTTTTGCAGCAGCATTTATTTTAGGTATAACTTACCGTAAAAAAGTCGCGGAACGCGAAATAATGAGTGCGGAGGATGAAGCAAAGCGAATTATAAATGATGCCATAAAAAACGCCGAGAGCAAAAAGCGTGAAGCTCTCGTCGAGGCAAAGGAAGAAATACACAAAAACCGCGCGGAGTATGAGCGCGAGGAAAAGGCACGCCGTGCCGACCTGCAGAAGCAGGAAAGAAGACTTCAGCAAAAGGAAGAAAATCTTGACAGAAAGACAGATTCTCTTGAACGCAAGAATGAATCCTTAGCGCAGAAGATATCAGCGGTCGAGGCCCAGCAGGCCGAGATCGCACTCATCAAGAAAAGCCAGCTCGAAATGCTCGAAAAGGTTTCGGGCTACACTGTTGAGGAGGCCAAGGCTTACCTCATCAACGCCCTGAAGGACGAAGTTACGCATGAAATGGCCGTCAAGGTCAAGGAGATCGAGGCACAGTACAAGGAAGAAGCCGAGGAACGTGCAAGAGAGATCATCGTCACCGCTATTCAGCGCTGCGCCGCAGATCATGCAAGCGAAGTCACCGTCTCCGTCGTACCTCTCCCCAACGACGAGATGAAGGGCCGCATCATCGGCCGTGAGGGCCGCAACATCCGCAGCATCGAAACTCTTACCGGATGTGACCTTATTATCGATGACACCCCCGAGGCGATAACCGTCTCCAGCTTTGACCCCGTTCGCCGTGAGGTTGCACGCCTTGCCCTTGAAAAGCTCATTGCCGACGGAAGAATCCATCCGGCACGCATCGAGGAAATGGTCGCCAAGGCCCAGAAGGAAGTCAACGCAACCATTAAGGCCGAGGGTGAAAGAGCCGTGTTTGAAACTAATATCCACGGCTTGAATCAGGAGATAATCAAGCTCCTCGGTCGCATGAAGTATCGTACCAGCTACGGTCAGAATGTGCTTAACCACTCTATCGAGGTTTCGCATATCGCAGGTCTTATCGCCGCCGAGCTCGGTGTTGATGTCAACACCGCAAAGCGCGCAGGCCTCCTGCACGATATCGGCAAGTCTATCGACCATGAGGTCGAGGGCAGCCATGTCACCATCGGCGTTGATATCTGCAAGAAGTACAAGGAAAGCGAAGCCGTTATCCACGCTATCGAAGCCCACCACGGCGATGTTGAGCCCCGCACGGTCGTTGCCTGCATAGTTCAGGCAGCCGATGCGATAAGCGCCTCCAGACCCGGTGCAAGGCGCGAGAACATCGAAAACTATGTCAAGCGCCTTGAAAAGCTTGAGGAGATATCCAAGAGCTTCCCGGGCATTGCAGGCAGCTACGCAATTCAGGCAGGTCGCGAGATCCGCGTCATGGTAAAGCCCGAGGAAGTGCCCGAGGATAAAATGGTGCTTCTTGCCCGTGACATCGCAAAGAAGATCGAGGAGGAGCTGACCTATCCCGGTCAGATCAAGGTTCATGTTCTGCGCGAGACCAAGGCTGTTGAATACGCAAAGTAAACTATAAATCAAAAATCCGGTAACCGCACGGTTACCGGATTTTCTTATGCTTGTTATCAGCCGCCGAATATTGACAGAAGGAAGCCGGCTGCGATTGCCGAGCCGATGACGCCTGCAACATTGGGGCCCATTGCGTGCATGAGCAGATAGTTGCTCTTGTTATACTTTTTCGCGACATCCTGCGATACGCGGGCAGCCATCGGAACGGCGGAAACGCCTGCAGAACCGATGAGGGGATTTATCCTGCCGCCGGAAAGGCGGTACATGACCCTGCCGCCAAAAAGGCCGCCGATGGTTGATATCATGAAGGATACAAGACCCAGCCCGATTATCATGAGAGTTTTCCAGTTCAGGAAGCTCTGTGCGACCATGGTAGCGCCCACGGAGGTGGCGAGGAAAATGGTTACAATGTTCATAAGAGCGTTCTGCGCGGTGTCTGAAAGCCTGTCGGTCACGCCGCACTCACGGAAGAGGTTTCCGAGCATAAGGCAGCCGATGAGCGGAGCAGTCGAGGGCAGAAGCAGAATGACAAAGGTTGCAACAACGATGGGGAAAATGATTTTTTCCTTTTTTGAAACCTCGCGGGTCTGCTCCATCTTGACCTTGCGCATTTTCTCGGTGGTCATCAGCTTCATGAGCGGCGGCTGAATCATGGGAATGAGAGCCATATATGAATATGCCGCTATTGCGATAGGACCGAGCAGCTGGGGTGCAAGCTTTGAGGTGAGGTAAATTGCAGTCGGACCGTCGGCACCGCCGATGATGCCGATGGACGCCGCTTCCGGACCTGTGAAGCCTATGCAAATTGCAAGGAAGAAGGCGAGGAACACGCCGAGCTGTGCCGCAGCGCCCAAAAGCAGGCTCTTGGGGTTGGCAAGCAGAGGACCAAAGTCGGTCATCGCGCCGACACCGAGGAAAATCAGCGAGGGATAAATGCCGGCTTTGACGCCGATATAGAAAAAGTCGAGCAGACCGGCGTTGCTCATTATGTGACCGTAGCTGTGATAGTAGGGGCTTGTCTCATCCAGAAACGCCGCCCACAATTCCGGGTGGTACAAAGCGTTTTCGCCTTGACCTACAAAGTAGCTGAGGTTTGTCAAAAGACAGCCGAAGGCAATGCCGCAAAGCAGCAGCGGCTCATACTTCTTGACTATACCGAGATACAGCAGCGCGAAGGCAAGCAGTACCATAATAAGGTTCTTCCAGCCGCCGTCAGTGATGAAAAAGGAAGCAAAGCCGGACTCCATCACAAGCTTTTGGAGCGAATCGAGAATATTCATCCGCAGCCTCCTTATGCAATGACGATAAGAGGAGCTCCGGTTTCGACAACCGCACCCTTGGAGACAATTATTTGAGCGATCGTGCCGGATTTGGGAGCGACGACCTCATTTTCCATCTTCATAGCCTCGAGAATGAGCAGAGCGTCGCCCTCGTTGACCTTTTGACCGAGGGAGACATTTATCTTGAGAATGTTGCCGGGCATGGGGCTTTTTACGACCTCGCCGGCAGCAACGGAGACAGCAGGTGCGGCGGCAGCAGCGGCAGCAGCGGGGGCTGCGGCAACGGGAGCAGCCGGAGCAATGGGAGCGGGTGCGTAAGCCTCATACTCGTCTATGAGCATGGCCTGACCTGCCTCGACCTCGACCTCGTAGGTTCTGTTATTCAAAGTTACCTTATACTTCATCGTCCTTGACCTCCTTGATGGAAATAAAGCGGAGTTCGTTTATGGGCTTGCCGAGAGCGTCTGCAACGATAGCCATTATCATTGCCGCGTCTCTGGGATCGGTGTCATACAGCTTCAGCTCACCCGCAGCACCGGGTGCAGGCTCCGGAGTTTTTTCGACAGCCGGAGCGGCGGGGACGGGCTCAGCCTTGGCTTTTGATGTCATCACCTTGCCAACGAGCATGACAACGAACATCAAAAGCACCAAACCGGAGAATACGACAAGGTAGCCCAAAATTGCGGTCATGCCGGCGTCACCGACGGACATATTGATAAGCTCGTTCATAAGACCGCCTCCTTATGCCTCGGTGATGGTGTAGCGAACCACCTTTTCTTCGCGCTCACGGCGTGCTTCAAAGAAGTTTTCGGCAACCTGCGGGAAGGCAATGTAGCTAAGCACATCCTCCTCGCAGCGCGCGTCATTTCCGAGATGCTCGGCTGCCTTTTCGTAAACATCGGTGGGCAGAGTGTCGGCATAGCGACCCTCGACGGGCTTTTCGTCGCCAAGAATCTTTTCTCTGACGGTTTCATCGATAGGTGCGGGGGTCTTGCCGTATTCGCCGCGGCAATATGCTTTAAGCTCAGCGCCGACATTCTTGTACCGCTCACCGGCAAGCACATTCTGCACTGCCTGCGAGCCGATTATCTGACTTGTCGGTGTGACGAGGGGAGGATAGCCCATATCCTTGCGGACACGGGGAGTTTCGGCGAGCGCCTCGTCAAATTTGTCAAGAGCGTTCATCATCTTTAGCTGGCTAAGCAGATTTGAGAGCATACCGCCGGGTATCTGATAGGTCAGGCACTGGGTGTCGGTGGACATCGAGATGGGGTTGAGAGTGCCGTCAGCGATGTATTCGTTGCGGAGGGGCTTAAAGAAGTCCGCCATTTCGATGAGTACCTTTTCATCAAGTCCGGTATCAAAGCCCAGCTCTTTAAACACATAATTGAGCGTCTCGGTCGCAGGCTGCGAGGTGCCGCCGGAAAACGGCGAGACGGCAGTATCAATGACATCGGCACCGGCCTCAACCGCCTTGAGATAGGTCATGAAAGCAAGACCGGTCGTGGAGTGGGTGTGTACCACAACGGGCAGGTCAACGGCATCCTTAATGCCGGAGACGAGGTCATACGCGCTCTGAGGACTCATAATGCCTGCCATATCCTTGATGCAGATGGAGCTTACGCCCATCTGTTTGAGCTCGTTGACAAGCTCAACATACTTTGCAATGGTGTGCACGGGACTCGTAGTGTAGGATATTGCACCCGAGGCCTCTGCACCCTGCTTGACGGTCTCTTCAATAGCGACCTTGAGGTTTGTCGGGTCGTTGAGTGCGTCAAAAATTCGTATAATGTCAATGCCGTTTTTGACCGAGCAGCGGACAAATCTGCGCACCACATCGTCGGGATAATGCTTGTAGCCGAGAATGTTCTGGCCGCGCAGCAGCATTTGCAGCTTGGTGTTGGGCATTTTTGCGCGTATCTTGCGCAGTCGTTCCCATGGGTCTTCATTGAGATAGCGCAGGCAAACATCAAAGGTCGCGCCGCCCCAGCATTCCACGGAATAAAAGCCCGCCTTGTCGATTGTTTCAAGGATAGGCTCAAACTTGTCATAGGGGAGTCTGGTGGCGATGAGAGACTGGTTTGCGTCACGCAATACGGTTTCCGTAAACTGAATTTTTTTCATTTTTTCCTCCCGTAAGCTTGATTGTTAGCAGAATAACATACTTTTTTCCCTAAAGATATAGCTTTTGTCGACAATTAATAGTTTATTAATATTTTTTGAAAAATAATGAAAAAAGGAGAAGATTTGACTTCTCCTTTTTCAATTGTTTATGAATTGAGGGCTCTTTCAAGCCACACGCTTGCAACATCCATAGCCGCCCAGAAGCCGTCTTTTTCGCTTTTCTTGACAACGCGGTCTCTCGACTTGATGGAGGGGTCGGTGAGCTGAAGCTGCAGCGATACCTTGGTCGCCACATCAAGGTCCTTGACCTTTTTGGTTTCCATTATCTGAAGCATGATTATATATTTGTCACTCATGCTGCCGTAGTAAACGATGTTGCCGGCACGCTGAAGGGGATGCCCCTTATATTCCAAAGGTTTATTTGCCAAATTTGTATCCTCCTGATTCAAAATTGCTTAAGCCGCTTCCGGAGTGGCGGTGGAGACGGGGGCTTCGGCGTCCTGATTGTTCTTTGCTTCCTCCTCGGCCTTTTTCTTTGCCTCCTCCTCGGCTTTCTTCTGACGCTCTTCCTCGGTCAGATTCTGTTCCTCAAGCTCCTCACGAGTGCCGAAGATGCCGGTCGGCTCTCCGCCGTAAGAGAGCTTGAACTCCTTGTACTTAAGATCCTTGTGGATATCCTCCATGATATCCTGCCAGATCTGAGTAGCGGGGTTACCGCTGAAGCGCATCTTCTCCGGCTTGTCATAGCCGGTCCAGACTGCGCAGGTGTAATACGGAGTGTAGCCGCAGAACCAACGGTCACGGTTGTCGGAGGTAGTACCGGTCTTACCGGCAACGGGCATATTGCTCAGCCTTGACTCGTAGCCTGTGCCGTAGGTTGCAGCATAGTTGAGCATATAGGTCATGGTGCGGGCAGTCTCCGTGGTGAAAGCGGTCTGTGTTACGGGCTGATTGTCAAGCACGACATTGCCTTCACGGTCCTTTACCATGGTGTAGGTTCGCGACTTGGTGAATGTGCCGTCGTTAGCCAGCGCGCAGTATGCCTGCGCCATCTCTCTGACGGTGATGCCGTAGTGAGGCTGGCCGAGAGCAAGGGCGGCATAGTCCGCGTCCTCGTCGATGAGACTGACAATGCCGAGACGGTTTCTCAAAAAGTCGAGGGACGCAGCCGGAGTCAGCTTATCCATAATCTGTGCGGAAACGGTGTTTTTGGAATCCCTCAGTGCCTCACGGATAGTCATGATGCCGTCATACTGATTAGGTGAGTTCTTCGGGAACCAACCGCCGGCTGCGCTCTTGAGCTGGATATGTGTGCCGTCGGCGTCGAGAACGAGAGTTGACGGGGAGATGAGTCCGTATTCAACCGCGGGACCGTAAACCGCAATGGGCTTTATAGACGATCCGGGGGGTCTTGTGGTGTCGGTAGCTCTGTTGAGCCCGAAGTTGATGGTCTTTTTGCCCGTACCGCCGGACAGAGCGACGATCTCGCCGGTGTACTGGTCCATTATGACGATGCCGCTTTGCAGCTGTGAGTCGGTGCCGCTGTAAGACTTGGGCAGAGCGTCAAGATCCTCGTAGACCTTATCGACCTTATCCTGAATGCTCTTATCAAGGCAGCAGTAAATCTCGTAGCCTGCGTTGTAGACAAGTCTTTCAGCTGCAAGCTCGGAAATGCCCTTTTCCGCTGCAAGGTCCTTGATTACATCGGAGATAACGGTCTCGGTGTAGTAGCTGCGGACAGAGGAGGTGGAGGGACCGTTTTCGCCGCGGACAAAATCAAGCTCCTCGGCGAGGGCTTCCTCGTACTCCTTCTTGGAGATATAGCCCTGATCGTACATACAGCCGAGAACATTTTCCTGACGGGCCTTGTTATTCTCAACACTGTAAAACGGGTCGTAGTAGGTAGGTAGGTTTGTTATACCGACAATGGCTGCGCATTCTGCAAGCGACAGCTCCGAGACATCCTTGCCGAAGTAGGTCTCTGCTGCAGTCTGAACACCGTAGCAGCCCTCACCGAAGTATACGGCGTTTAAGTACCACTCGATTATCTCATCCTTGTCGTGATCCTTCTCAAACTCAAGCGCCTGGAATATCTCCAGCAGCTTGCGCTGGACGGTTATATCATCCTGCTGAGTGAGGTTCTTGATGAGCTGCTGAGTGATGGTCGAGCCGCCGAAGGTATTCTTCATGCCGACGAACATATTGACAAATGCGCCTGCCGTTCGATACCAGTCAACACCGTTGTGTCGGTAAAAGCGTTTGTCCTCGATGGCAACAAGAGCCTTCTCCATATATTTGGGGATCTTGTCATAATCGACCCAGATACGGTTCTCCTGACCGTGAAGGGTCGTAAGCGCCTTCCATTTACCTTCCGAGTCCTCATAATAGATGGTACTCGTCTGATTAAGTGCGTAATCGCTAAGGTCAAGCTTCGTTGTCGGAATGATGCAGGTCTTGATGTAGAAGGCAAAAATGCACAGGAACAAAAGACCGGTCAAAATGCAGATCAAAAGAATCGTTCCGATAATAAACCCGGCATTGCCGTGTTTACGGGGCTTTTCTTTTTCCATTTAGCGGCCACACCTCCTTAAATGCGATGTGTGTAGTATCAAAATAATAGTATAAGTAATAAGATAGAAATATCAATTATACCCGGATATATGATTATAACACATTATGTCAAGTGAGAGTATACAATTTGTGAATTTTTTCTGCGTCATACTAAATTTTAACGCATATGGGAATAATAATGCCCAAAGGAGCTGATTTACAGTGAAAATTCAAATGAAAATTGCCGTCCTTGCGGTGCTTTGCGTCACCGCCGTGGTAATGACGGTCGGTGCGGTTAAAAGCATTGCCGCACCGGAGAAGGAGAATATCCCGCCGGAAATTATCAGCAATGCCTCGGCGGAGAATAAAAATGCCGAATACTATCTTCGCGATTGCTCGGGCTATGTTGCGGTCTTTAAGGGCGCAAATTCCTCAACTCCCATAGAAATAACCGATATCGAGACCGAAACTCTCAACAATGTTGACAGAAAGCTTCTCAAGCAGGGCATACCGGCAGAGAATAAAAGTGAGCTGCTGATGCTGCTGGAGGATTTTAGCTCGTAATAGTCCTTGATTTATGCTTTCGTATGGTTTAGAATGATATTGAACTTGTACAAGGAGGGTCATTCCCATGAAAGAAGATTACGGCAACGATTTTGTTACCATTATAGATGACGAGGGCAACGAGTTTGAGCTTGAGCTGCTCGATACCATTGATTATAACGGCGAGAGCTTCGCGGCATTTCTCCCTACCGATATGGACGAGGATGACCCCGACTACGGTCTTATCCTTTTGAGTATCGTCACCGATGAAAACGGCGACGAGCTTTATGAGTCCATTGACGATGATGAAAAGCTTGAGCAGGTACATCAGATGTTCCTCACCATCTTCGAGGCAGAAGCAGAGGATGAGGAATAATCCTAAGGCCGGCGAAATACCATATTAATAAGGATTTCCTGCTTTGTGCGTGGTGTCATAATTGACAGCGGCCCAATAAACCCACATCTCTAATAAGGGATGCCGATTTGAATCTGCGGATTGCAGGCCTC
>JAEDIN010000090.1 GCA_016292445.1 Oscillospiraceae bacterium
TCGGCAATGGCGTATAAGCGCAATCCCATGCGCTGCGAGCGCATTTGCTCGCTGTCGCGCTACCTGATGGCGGATGCTTCAAACGCCGCCATGACCGCCTCCGTTCAGTGGCTTGAAAGAAGCCTTGACGATTCGGCAAACCGCCGTATTTCGATGCCCGAGGCATTTCTGTGTGCCGATGCGGTGCTGCGGCTGGTTAAAAATGTCGTGTCCGGCCTGAAGGTCAATGAGAAGATAATCGAAAAAGCACTTAACGAATATATGCCGTTTTTCGCAACGGAAAACATCCTCATGGAGGGTGTCAAGCGCGGCGGCGACCGCCAGAAGCTGCACGAAATTATCCGCGTCTGCTCGATGGAAGCGTCGCAGAAGATGAAAAACGGCGGCGACTGCGATTTGCCCGAGCGCCTTGCCGATAGCGGCAGCTTCGGCATGACCGCCGAGGAGATACGCGAGGTTTTGCGCCCCGAGCTGTACATCGGCCGCTGTGCCGAGCAGGTTGAGAGGCTTGTCGCAAAAATTCGACTTGAAATCGGCGAGGTAAAAGTGCATAATATTGATATTTCGAATTGATAGTAGGGTAGATAAATGGATAAAATTCTGGTACTGGATTTCGGCGGTCAGTATAATCAACTGATCGCACGCAGAGTGCGCGAGCACCGCATTTACGCAGAGGTCAAGGGCTATAACGGCATTAGCCTCGAGGAGATCAAAACCGCAGGCTACACCGGCATTATTTTTACCGGCGGCCCGAACAGCGTTTACGATGAAGCTTCGCCCCATTTTGATCCGGCGATACTCAATGCAGGTATTCCGATTTTGGGCATCTGCTACGGATGCCAGCTCATGGCTTGGATGGGCGGCGGCGAAATTTGCTCGGCCGGCAGCATCAGCGAGTACGGCAAGGTCACGCTTCACACGAAAAAGAGCGTGCTGTTTATGAATGTCCCCGAGGAAAGCGTTTGCTGGATGAGCCACACCGACTATGTTAAGACCGCTCCCCGGGGCTTTACCGTCACGGGCTTTACCGATAATTGCCCCTGCGCGGCAATGTGCGACGATGAGCGCAGGCTCTACGGTGTCCAGTTCCACCCCGAGGTAACGCACACCGAGTTCGGCGCACAGATTTTGCACAACTTTCTGTTCGAGGTCTGCAAATGCAAGGGCGATTGGCATATGGACAGCTATTGCAAGAGCGCAATTAAAGACCTTCGCAGCAAAATCGGCGACGGCAAGGTGCTGCTGGCACTGTCCGGCGGTGTGGATTCCTCCGTTTGTGCAGCTCTGCTTGCCGAGGCAATCGGCAGTCAGCTCACCTGCGTTTTCGTTGACCACGGGCTTATGCGGCTAAACGAGGGCGACGAGGTCGAGCAGGCATTTTCAAAGTGGAATATAAACTTCATCCGCGTCGATGCCGCCGACCGCTTCCTTACGCGCCTCATGGGTGTTACCGAGCCCGAGCGTAAGCGCAAGATAATAGGCGAGGAGTTCATCCGCGTCTTTGAGAAAGAGAGCAGGAAGATAGGCTCTGTCGATTATCTTGCACAGGGTACGATATATCCCGATATCATCGAATCCGGTCTCGGAGCGTCGGCGACCATAAAGAGCCACCACAATGTCGGCGGCCTGCCCGATTTTGTCGATTTCAAGGAGATAATCGAGCCGCTGCGTATGCTGTTCAAGGACGAGGTCCGTCAGCTCGGCAGGGAGCTGGGACTGCCGGAATATCTCGTGACAAGGCAGCCGTTCCCCGGCCCGGGTCTTGCAATACGCATCCTCGGCGAGATAACGCGAGAGAAGATCGCCACCGTGCAGAAGGCCGATTACATTTTCCGCGAGGAGATGAAGAATTTCGGACTCGATGCCGTGACAAGCCAGTTCTTCGCCGTGCTCGACAGCAGCCTGAGCGTCGGCGTCATGGGCGATGCGAGAACCTACGGTTCAACAATAGTTCTGCGCGCCGTCACCACCGATGATTTCATGACCGCCGATTGGTCGCGCCTGCCGTATGAGATGCTTGCAAAAGCCTCAAACCGCATCACCAACGAGGTCCCCAATGTCACCCGCGTCGTCTACGATGTAACAAGTAAACCCCCCGCCACCGTGGAGTGGGAGTAGTTCCCCTTGGCTTGCAACAGCCGAAAAACCCAGTATTTAAGTGGGTTTCGGGACTTGGCGCTTTTTGAAAATCGTTTTTACAACTCAATATAATATAAAGTCAAATCCAATCCGTAATCGTTCAACGGAAATTGTAAATGCAGAATTGATTTACACGGTATAAGCACAGCGGCGGCAGAGAGAAATCTCTGCCGCTGAGTTTTTTGCAAAAAAATAGATTTGTGTGTCACCATTTACATCACCCGTTCGTCTATATATCAGAACAGCAAAACGACGGTGTAGTTGATTCTTGCAGTAATACTCGGTGCAAGCGTCTATTGTTTGTACCGTGGCTTTGATGATCAGTTTTTTTGATTTTGAGAGGTAAAGATAAATGAAAAAGTCAAATTTAGTTACGCTTTTGTCCTTATGCCTTATAATTGTTGCTATTATACTGTTTATGTTCCTTTGGAAAACTCCGTCTGCAAGTTCCGGCACAAAAACCGAAAGCAATTCCACAACACAAAGCAATACTGTAACGACTCCCAAAGATACCTCGGAAGATACAAGTTCTACGGCAACAGAGGGTAGTTCCGAAGTAAGTACATCTACAATAGAAATATCAACGACAGATAATATAAAAACGCCGCCAAAAAGTGATACTTCTATGGATGATGCTTTGTTCATCGGTGATTCGAGGACAGTAGGCATTATGGAGTATGCAGGTATCGACGGTGCAGACTATTTTTGTACGGTGGGAATGAGCGTTTACAACATTAATAAAAAGCCTGTTTCTGTTCCCAATGTCGGTAAGGTGACCTTGACGGAGTTGCTGAACAGCAAAAGGTATGGTAAAATATACATAATGCTCGGCATTAATGAAGTGGGATACGAATTTAGCAGCACCGTTGAAAAATACAGTGAATTGATTGAATTTGTTAAGGAAAAACAATCCGATGCAGTTATTTTCATACAGGCAAATCTGCACGTTTCAAAAAGCCGTTCAGATAGCGATAAGGTGGTAAACAATACTGCTATTAACGGGTTAA
>JAEDIN010000091.1 GCA_016292445.1 Oscillospiraceae bacterium
CTTTGCTATGTTGCTATAACAAGAGCCAAGAAAAAGCTCTGCATTTCCTGCGCAAAACAGCGTATGCTTTTCGGTAGAACGACAGCAAACCGTGTATCACGCTTTGTTGACGAAATACCTTCGGAGCACATTGAAAAGCGCAATATCCCGAGAGGCTATGGTTATTCCGAAAAGTCCTCCGTCCTGCGTGAGTTTGCCTCCGGGCCGGCGATGCAGACAAAGTCAAGACCTGTGTCCGCACCTGTGTCCGGCGCAGCCAAATCCGTGCCTGCACCTGCGTTTAGCGTAGGTGACAGAGTCAGACACCGCGCTTTCGGTGATGGGCAGATAATTAAAATGACCCCTATGGGTAACGATCAACTGATAGAAATAAGCTTTGACAGCGGTGTTACAAAAAAGCTGATGCTTCGTGCCGCCGCCTTGCATATGGTGAAGATATAAGCAATGAAAATTAATAATAAAGCAACGCTGGGAAGGTCGGCGCTTATCTGCACGACTCTCATTTGGGGCACTTCCTTTGTCGTGCTCAAGTCTGCGCTTGACAGTATAACGCCGCTGTGGGTGCTGTCCATACGCTTTGGTGGAGCTGCACTCATCATGCTGCTTGCAGCCGTTCCGATGCTCAAAAAGCTCGATGCTCAGTACATAAAGGGCGGAGTGCTGATGGGAGTATGCCTCGCAACGGCATACACCGTGCAGACATATGGGCTTGTGTACACAACGCCGGGTAAAAATGCCTTCCTTACTGCGACTTACTGTATTCTTGTGCCGTTTTTATACTGGCTGATTTTCGGTAAAAAGCCGGACAAATATAATATCAGCGCAGCAGTGATATGTATTGTCGGCATGGGCTTTGTGTGCCTTAATAAAGATTTGAGCGTGAACATGGGAGATATGCTCACGGTGCTGTGCGGATTGTTTTACGGGCTGCACATTATAGTTACCGCGCACTATGTCGAAGGCAGAGAGCCGCTGCTTCTGACAATGCTGCAATTTGCAGTTGCTGCTGTGCTGTGCCTTGTGTTCGCCCTCTTGTTTGAGCCAAGACCCGAAAGCATACCGAGCTCCTCGTGCTGGGGCATCGTTTACCTGACTGTTATGTGTACGGGCGTCTGCTTCTTTTTACAAACCGTCGGGCAGAAGTACACGCCGCCCTCTGCTGCAGCAGTTATTATGACCCTTGAGTCCGTCTTCGGTACGGCATTGTCCGTCATTTTAGGACAGGAAACACTGACTGCCAGCATTATTCTCGGTTTTGTCCTGATTTTCACGGCAATTTTAATATCCGAAACAAAACTGGATTTCTTAAAGAAAAAACGCTGATGCTTAGCATCAGCGTCTTTTCTTTGCGGGATATATCAGTTCTCGGCTTCAACCTTACCTGCAAGCTTTTTCTGAAGCCAATCCTTGCCGTTAACATAGCGCTCAACGATGAAGGATACAACATAGTCGCCTGCGGCGTTGACCATGGTTGCAGGGGGATCTACGAGGTTGCCGAGGGCAAGTGCGATGGGGAATGCAATTGCGAGCTGATCGGGGAAGAACAGCGAGCAGAGAACAAGCTCACCGGTACCGCCGCCGCCCGGAATACCGCTCATTGCGACGGAGGAGAATACTGCGATTACAATTGCGAGGATGATCTGACCGGGGTCGGCATTGATTCCGAAGAAGCCGAACAGGAACAAAACCTTTACGATAGCGCTCATTGAAGAGCCGTCCATGTGCATGGTTGCACCCATGGGGAGGACAACATTGCTGACCTCACGGGAGATGCCGGTATCCTCGGCAACTTCCATGTTGGTAGGAATGGTAGCCACGGAGGAGCAAGTGCCGAAGGAAACTGCGGCAGGCTGGAACAGGTGAGAGAACATGACCTTAACAGCACCCTTGCCGCCGCCGAACCTTGCGTAAATGGGGAAGAAGATGAACATATAAGCAAAGCAGACTACATAGTAGATAATCAGTGTCTTGCTGTACTGACCGATGAGGTCGGGGCCGTAGGCGGCGACCAAGGATGCAAAAAATCCGAGGAAGCCGATGGGTGCGTAGTAGGTGACAATCTTCATCATCTTTAGGATGCAGTTCGTGACATCTGCGAGGATCTTTGCTGTAAGGGTCTCCTTGCCGCCGGAAGACTGTACGCCGAAGCCGAACAGAACGGCGAAAACGATAAGAGGCAGAATAGCTTTACGGCTGAGCAGCTCGAAGAAATCGGGCTTGGTAAAGAAGTTTACAAGCATATCGGCAAAGCCAAGACCTGCGACCTCAACGCTGTCTTCAACGACCTTGTTTGTCGTAATGGGGAAGATAAGAAGAACTATGTACATGAAAACGGCAGCGATGGCGGCAGTCACGAGAAAAGTGCCGACGGTGACTCCCATGAGCTTACCGGCACGCTTTGCACCGGAGGCGTTGGCAATAGCAGAGGATATCGAGAAGAATACAAGAGGTACAACGATACAGAACATGAGGTTGATGAACACTGTTCCGAGGGGCTCGAGCTTAGTACCCAGTTCCGGAGCAAGCGCGCCGATAAGACAGCCGCAAACAATGCCCAACAGCATAAAGATTATAAAACCGTATGATTTAAAGAATGATTTTTTTTCCATGATATACGATCTCCCTGATTATTTACTGTATTTGAATTATATTCCGATAAAATTACAATGTAAATTGATATTCGTGCTTGAAACATTGTAAATAGTGCTGTATACTATCAATAAATAACATTGCGGAGACAAAAAGATGTCAGAACGATATAAATATAACCGTGAGGGCTATTTGAACGAAAACTTCAAATTGTTTCATTTGCGTGACACTGCGGGGCAGGAGAGAGACTTTCATTTTCATGAGTTCGATAAAATAGTCATTCTCATCTCCGGAAGCGTTAACTACATGGTCGAAGGCACGGATTACAGCCTCAAGCCCTGGGACATATTGCTGGTGCGTCACCATATGATACACAAGGCGATTATTGATGTTTCCGTGCCGTATGATAGAATAATCATCTATCTTGATTCTTCTTATGTGGAACGATATGCACCGGATGCAGGCCTGATGGATTGCTTTGCCGCAGCAGAAAAACGCAGATTTTGCCTTATGCGTCCTGATGAAAGCGAGAGGG
>JAEDIN010000092.1 GCA_016292445.1 Oscillospiraceae bacterium
TTTGTCTAAAAAAAGCCGCTGAGCATATAATGCTCAGCGGTTTTGAAATGACTGCTATATCCGGTTTATGATGGTAGATGCCTTATTCCTTTTCTTTGCCGGGGATGGTAAAGATGCCGGATTCAACCAGCTCCTTAAGGCCCTTATGGGATTCATACATGACGAGCAGACGGCTCTCAATGACTGCCCACTTCTCATCTATCTCGACATCGGCGGCGGCCAGGCGCTTCTGGGCAACTGCCTCTGCCTCGCTGATTATTCCGTCAGCCTGCTTCTCAACATCGGCAAGTATCTCCTCAGACTTCTCGGAACGCTTCTTGATGTTGTTAATATAAGTCTCAACGGTTGCCTGTGCAGCCTCGAAAAGATTGCTTATCTGTGCGGATGCCTCAGCGAGAGTACCGGTCTCGTTGATTTTAATTTCATAGTTGTCCAAGGTGGCCTGAAGCTCGGCGACTTTGGCTTTCAGCCTCTCGATCTCCTGCTCCTGATCATGCATTACCATCATCATTTCGTTCTTGGAAAGATTCATGGAATCGTTTTTCATCTGATAAAGCTCCTTAACCTTTGAATTGCTCACATTTTATCATTACTGAACATATTTTGCAAGTAAATATAGCAAATAATATAATAACGGCATAATTTAGGCAAAAGAGGATGCTTGGTAGGCTCCCCTTTTGCCTGTTTTTCATATATTTATTTTGCTTTTATCGAAACGATGTTGCTGTATGCGGAATTTGCATACTGGCTCATATTCGATACGGCGATGACCTTGTAGTAGTAAGTCTTTCCGGCCTTTGCGGTGGTGTTGGTGTAGGACTTATTTGAGGTCGTGTACATCTTCGTGTATGTTCCGTCCTTGCTTGTGGCACGGTAGATGATGTACTTATCCGCTCCGCTTACTGCGCTCCATGTGAGTCTGGGGTCGCCGTTTGAGAGCGATATCTTGACGCTCGGCCTTGCGCAGTCACAGGTACGCTCAACGATCTTGCTGAATGCAGAGTTTGCATAGCTTGTTCTCTCGGAGATGGCCTTGACCTTGTAGTAATAGGTGCGACCTGCTTTGGAGGAGGTATTGGTATAGGTCGTGTAAACGGTTGTATACATTCTGGTATAGGTGCCGTTTTTGCTTTCCGCTCTCCAAATCTCATACTTCGATGCGCCGGCAACCTTGCTCCATGACAGCTTGACATAGCCGGTGGAGGCATCGTTTCCGCCCTTTACAACGGGTGCTGCGCAGTCACAGGTTCGTGATACGACCTTGCTGAACTGGCCTGCATTGCCGTTTACGGATATTGCTTTAACCTTATAATAATAGGTGTAGCCTGCGTTTGAGGAGGTGTTGGTGTAGCTGGTGGAGGTTGTGGTATACATCTTCTTATATGTGCCATTTGATGTGCCCGCTCTCCAAATCTCGTACTTGGCAGCACCGTCAACAGCTTTCCACCTGAGGGTTATCTTGCCGGTGGAAGGATTGTTGCCGCTTGTTACGACCGGAGCTGCACATTTGAGCTCGCATTTCTTTATTTCGCTGAAGTTACCGAAGCTGCCGTTAGTTCCGAGGGCTCTGACTCTGTAATAATACTGCGTATCGACGCTTGCGGAATAATCCGTGTAGCTTGTGCCCTTGATTACATCAAGCTTTACGAAGTTATAGCCATCGGTTGACCGCTGTATCTCGTAGCTGTCGGCATCCTTGACCGCGTTCCATGTGAGTACAGCCTTACCGTTTGAGCTGACGGAAAGGACCGGCGCTTCGCAGGCAGGAATAGTGCTTCCGCATACGGTGCAGGCATTATCCTCACCGTATCTGTGAGCTGCAAGCTGACCGTATTTCTCACCGCACTCGGTGCAGACTGCCTTTGCCTTGCAGGTTGCGGTGCCTCCTGCGTGTGCTTCCTTTTGACCTATCTCATACCATGCGTCCTTAATAAAAATTCCCTTTTCTTCAAACTCGGGTCTGAGGTCTGCAAGGGTCTTGCCGCAGCGCTGGCAGCCGAGCCAATGGTACTGATCGTCGTGGCAGTGGTCGATATCCTTTATATGGATATTTGCAATTATCGCATCAATGGATACATTGCCGTCCTTAATGGACTGGATGAGCTTGAGATAGTTTACCCTACCCAAGAGTTCCTCGAGCTTGTCAAGGCTTATATCGCCCAGGTAATCAAGTCCCGGATGGAGGTCATGACCGGTGCAGGGATCAACAATGCTATCATCGGTTGCGGGAACAGTGGCGTTTGCGTCCAAGTAGTAGTTATGGCACTTTTCACACTCGTAATACGCCTTAACGCCGTTTTCGGTGCAGGTCTTTTCCTTAGCGGGAATCTTTATAAGATTTTTGCATCCGCCCTCGCAGGGAGCGTAATACTCGTGGCCGGTAGCAAGCTTCTCTCCGCAGCCCATGCAGTGGGTGTCGCCGGTATAACCGGCATTGCCGCCTACAGGTTCTTTGGCGTTTCTTATCTCGGTGCCGCCGGAGTGATTGTAGGGATCGCGCTGTCCGTCGTCGTAGCCGCAGGTAAGGCAGGTATCGCCGGAGCAGCAGGTGTGGGTCTTTTCGACAATGCTATGAGCATTTTTAGTTCCATCATACATAAAGCCGCAGAACTTGCATTCCTTCCAGTGGTAGTTTACATTGCTCCCCCACTGCTGAAGGTCTGTATTTGCAACTTTATTGTTAAGAATACTTACATAGTGCTGCTGAAGTGCAGTCACGGTGTCGGCCTTTGCGATTTCCTTGGAAAGAGCACTGTCGCTCCAACACTTGCCGCACTCAGTGCATTCCCAATACTCGATATTGCCTTCGTGCTTGTATGTGCAATCGGTGCAGGTTGCCTCGACTGCATCGTGATGAACAAGTACGCCGCTGTTGGGGTCGGTGTGTCCGCAGAGCTTATCGGTCTGGTGGCCGGTCTCAAGAAGTGTGTCGCAGTCAGTGCAATAGACATCGCCGCTGTAGCCGGGCGCAGTGATGGTAGCTTCAACTGCGTTGCGGGTTTCTCTGTTAACATGGTTGTTGGGGTCAATATCGCCGTAGGGCAGAC
>JAEDIN010000093.1 GCA_016292445.1 Oscillospiraceae bacterium
CTGCTTAAACTCCGGCGTATACCTTTTGTTTGGTGCTCCTTTTGGCATAATAAACACCCCATTCGTTAGACAGTATATCCTACTGTCTGACAAATGGGGTGAAGTTCATTTGGCTGTGCTTTTTGCGTATGAGATATAAAGGGATAAAAAGAGAGAGAATATAACATCTGATGATGGGATTAAACTGTTTACTGGATCTCAAGTCTTCTTGCTGCGGGAATCTCAGGCTCCTTCTTGGGCATTGTCAGGGTCAGCACGCCGTCGTTGTACGCGGCGGTGATAGCCTCGGTGTCGATACCTTTGACATTGAAGCAGCGGCTGTAAGAGCCGTAGTAACGCTCACGGCGGATATAGCTGTTTGCGTCCTCCACGTTTTCCTCACTCTTGTGCTCTGCGCTGATGGTGAGGCAATCCTTGTCGATATCAACGCTGATATCTTCCTTCTTGAAGCCGGGGAGATCGGCCTCGAGAATGTACTTGCCGTCTTTTTCTGTGATGTCGGTGCGGAATGCGGATACATTGCTGTCATCCCAGAAGCTGCGGCTCATTTCTTCAAAATCACGAAACGGGTTGTAAGCGGATACACGACGATAACCAAAGGGCATAAGTTCAAACATAATCAATACCTCCTAAATATTTGGCGAAAGCTATAAACTTGTTTGAGTATTTATAACTTTTGTTTCTTGTTGTATATAAAGTACCATATAATTATGAACAATTATAGTGTTTTCTATGAACAAAATGTAAACCTTAGCACTCTATGCGTTTGAGTGCTAAGGTTTGCTGTCATTTAGTATACAACAAGCTCACCATATATAAAAGTATGGCAGCTATGTCAGGCTTTTATTCGCCCTTTTTATTTAATGCCTTATGCTTAAAAATAACATACGCTACCAGTGCCAATGCGACTACCGCAATACCGACAGAGGTATAAACTATCGCGCTGTTATATGTGTTGCTGACCGTTATCGCCTGCTGAGGCCGCTGCGGAAGCTGTAAGGTCGGCGTCGGCTCGGCGCTGCTCGGCGTCGGCGTCGGCGTCGGCTTTGGGACGATAGGATTTGAAATCATCGGATGCTCCGGTATCTCCGGCGGTATAACTGCCGCAGGGTTTCCATTCTCATCCAAAAGATCCGTCATCAAGACCCAGCCGGAAAACAGCTCGGACTTATCCTCCTCGTCAGGTGCAAGCTCAATGTTGACATGACCCCACGGAACACTCTCCATGTAGGTCACCCGATATTCGACCGTAAGCTCTGTTTTGTTATTCACCAACACATACTTTCCGTCAACGCTGCATTCGGGAGTCTCCCAAACGACCACATATCCGGCCTCGTTATATGTATAATATGTTGCCCCGTCTTGCTCAAGGTTATCCGGGTTATCCCAAGGATCGGCAACGGGCTTTATCGGCAGATCCGCAAAAGCGGATACCGACATAAATGCCGATATGACTAAAACGAGAGCAAAGCTTAGAATTTTCTTCATCAAACTTCTGCCTCCTGCACCAAAAAAGCACGATTAGACGCATTATAGCACAGTTATGCCCAAAATAAAAGCATTTATTTGTGAACTCTCTTTACAGTGCTATCGGCTTTGCACCCGCCTCAATCGGGCAGACATAGCCGCCTGCCGACCGTTTTTCAAACTCCGCCTTTGCTTCTTGCAGCAGTTCGTCATTTTCCATAAGATCAATCGCTGTCGCAGCAAGCACCTTACCGGCGCAAAGCATTCCCTTGTAGGCAATGCTCGTTTTGCCGCAGGTGACTGTTTGCCATGTGTGTCCGGGCATACCGGACGGCCATGTTGCAACGTTGATCTGCGCAGTCGGCGTCTGCCAGCTCACATCGCCGACATCGGTGCTGCCGGCAACGAAGCCAATGCCGGAGTATTGCGGCATGAGGAAATCGTACAGAGGCTTTGTCATATTCTCGGTCTTTTCAAGCACTTTTTCGGCTATATCTGCATCAAAGCTTGCGCCGATACCGGGTGCAGCGGATTCAGCCGGGTAGGTTGACTTCAGCTTCGCGGCAAACTCAAGCTCCCCGGCGGAATACTGCGGAACGCCTATCTCCTCAAAGTTTGAGTACAAGAGTTTCTCTATCGTGTAGTTGGGCAAAAGCTCCGCCGTTCCGTCTATAAACACGCGTTCAAAGCTCGTCTCGGTCATAAGAGCCGCACCCTCGGCAATCTTATCAACGCGCTTTTGAAGCTCAACGGACTGGCGCACCTTGTTTGCCCTTACCATATACAGCACCTCGGCTTCCGGCTGCACCACATTTGGTGAAACGCCGCCGGTGTTGGTAATCGCATAGTGGATGCGGCAGTCATCGGTCATATGCTCGCGTAAAAACTGAACGCCGATGTTCATAAGCTCAACCGCGTCAAGCGCGCTCCTGCCAAGCTCCGGACAGCCTGCCGCATGAGCAGGAACACCTTTGAATTTATACAGGACCTGAATACTGGAGTTATTCGTGCCGGTGCGCACCTCGTTGACCGAATCCGGGTGCCACGAGAGTGCGGCGTCAAGCTTAGTCCACAGCTTTTCCCTTGCCATGAACGCCTTGCCGCTGCCGCCTTCTTCTCCGGGACAGCCGAAAAAGATGACCGTTCCCTCGTGTCCGCTTTTTTGCAGGTAATCCTTGACGGCAAAGGCTGCCGCAAGCGAGCCCACGCCAAGCAGGTTGTGACCGCAGCCGTGACCGCTCCCGCCGGAAACAAGTGCTTCCCTGTGAGTCAGCCCCGACTTTTGCGACAAGCCGGACAGTGCGTCATACTCGCCTAAAATGCCTATGACCGGCTTTCCGCTGCCGAATGAGCCGCAAAATGCGGTATCTATACCGCAAAGCTTCTCGGTAACGGCAAAACCGTTATCCCGAAGCACCTTGCAATAAAGCTCGGCCGCCTTATATTCCTTGAGCGAAAGCTCGGGGTTATCCCAAATTTCATTCGCTATGTCTTTGTAGAGCTCTGCCATAGAGTCAACAGACTCTATGGCAGCTTTTTT
>JAEDIN010000094.1 GCA_016292445.1 Oscillospiraceae bacterium
ATGAAAAAAGCTCCCCGTAGGGAGCTTCTTTTCATGTTTTTAATCGTTTGTCCACATCGTGCAGGGTCTTTTTGAGGAAGAAGGAGCTGAATATCAGCGACACGATCTCGGCGATGAGGAAGCACCACCATATGTTGTTTACATCACCCGTAAGGCTCAAAAGGTAGGCCGAGGGGACAAGGGCGATTATCTGACGCATACAGCTCGAGATTAGCGATAAAACGCTCTTGTCGAGAGCCTGACACGCCGAGCCTGCGACGATACAGAACGCGGCTATCGGGAAGTGCGGAGCGATGCGCCGCAAGGCCTTCACGCCGATATCGAGCATCTCCTGCGAGGGCGAAAACGCCATGAGCAGCACCTGCGGAATAAGCTCAAAGAGCAAAAAGCCCGTGACCATGAACGCCGCGGCGTACAAAACGCCGTATTTTATCGTGCGGTGGATGCGCTCAACCTTGGCAGCGCCGTAGTTGTAGCCGATGATGGGGATAAGTCCGTTGTTTATGCCGAACACGGGCATGAAGAAGAAGCTCTGGAGCTTGAAGTAAGCACCGTACACCGCAACGGCGGTCGTTGTAAAGGAGATGAGCAGGCGGTTCATGATATAGTTTGTCGCCGAGCCTATGCACATCATGATTATCGAGGGGAAGCCTATCTTATAAATGCCGCCGATGATGTGGCCGCTGGGGGAGAAGTATCTGACGCCGAGGGGAACTTCGCGGTTATGCTTTTTGTGGAAGTACAGACCCAGTCCCGCGCCGACTGCCTGTCCTATGCAGGTAGCAAGAGCCGCACCGGCTGTGCCCATGGCGGGCAGACCGCACCAGCCGTAGATGAAAAAGGGGTCAAGCACGATGTTCGTGACCGCGCCGACAATCTGCACCCACATGGAAAACTTCGTGAGGCTTGACGATTGCAGGAAGCGTTCAAAGCATATCTCAAAGTACAGGAATACCGAACCCATTGAAACGATTTTCAGATAGGAGCCTGCATAGTCGCGGATCTGCGGATCATCCGTCTGTGTGTTTATGAACCATTCCGCGCCGAAAAGCCCGAAGGCAAACATCAGTCCCCAGCAGCACAGGCACAAAAACAGCGCGTTGCCGGCAACTCTGCCTGCCCTTTCGCGGTCGTTTGCGCCGAGGGCCCTTGATATGAGGCTGCTCACGCCGACACCTGTGCCGGTGGCGAGGCCTATCATTATATTCTGAGCCGGAAACACAAGAGAAAGCGCCGTCAGGCAATCCTCGGATACTCTGGCGACATATACGCTGTCAACGATGTTGTACAATGCCTGCACGAGCATGGACAGCATCATAGGCACGGCAAGCGTAAGCAGCAGCTTACCCTCGGGCATCTGACCCATTCTGGCAGAATTTATCCTGCCTTCGGATTCGTTCATTTTATGTATCCACCCCTAAAACAGTCTAAATTTTATTTTATATCAAAATCCGTCAACAGACAAGAAAAAACCGCCCAACGAGCGGTTTTTTCGTTTAATTTCTCGCGCTGCGGCGGATAAGCTCTGCCGCCATGCCTTTTTTCAGCTCGCAAATGCGCAGGAGCTTTTTGCGCGTACTGTCATTCATGCCGCAGTTCATCCAGTCTATCACCATGCCGAAGCAGGCGCATTTGATATAGTGGATAACGGTGTCCTTGTCCTCGGCGGATATCGGCTCGTCGGCAAAGGCGGTGTCTATATAGGTCGTGACGGTGTAGCTGCATATCTCCCATAGATAATACTCGTATATGTCGCGGTTTGCGGATTTGTATATATGCAGCAGAGCCTTCTTGTGTTCCATGGCAAAGCCCATTGCCACACGCAGACATTCATCTACGGAATCGAGCGAGGGGTAGGCCTTTATTATGCGGTCAATTTCTGTGATGAATATTTCCTCTATAAGGGCGGGGATATCGTCGTAGTGATAGTAAAAAGTGTTGCGCGTCATTCCGCAGGCATCGGTGATGTCCTTAACGGTAATTTTACTCAAGGGGTGCTCATCGAGCAAGGTCAGAAAAGCATTGCGAATAGCTTTTTTCGTCAGTGTGGCCATAGTCATCCCTCCGAGTAGAGAATAACATAAAATTTAAAAAATTACAACAAATATGTTCCCTTGCCAAGTGAGGCAAAATGACAAAAAATTTGACAGAATGTGACGATATAGGGGTTTACCTGCGCCGTATTTTTTGATATAAATAGCGTAATAAACTTTCTGTGGCGGTGAATGAATGATATTCTTGTACCTTGCTTATCTGTTCTTCCTCGGCTCGCTCGCCGGCTGGGTGATGGAGGTCTTGTTCCGCAAATTCTTCTCCGACTCCAACCCCGAGCACAAGTGGATAAACCCGGGCTTCTGCGTGGGGCCGTATGTTCCGCTTTACGGCTTCGGCCTGTGCTTTTTGTACCTGCTTGCCGACTTCGGCGAAAAAAGCGGACTTGTCGCCACGACCGGCGGCACGATAGCGGTGCTCGTCATGATGGCCGCCGCAATGACGGCGGTGGAGTACATTGCCGGTATCGTTAGCCTGAAGGTGTATAACCTGCGTCTGTGGGATTACAGCAACAACTGGGGCAACTTAAACGGCATCATCTGCCCGCTGTTTTCGGTCATCTGGGCGGCGATCGGCGCAGCGTATTATTTCCTGCTGCACCCTCTGGTGACCGAGCTTTTGGTGTGGCTGGGCAACAATCTTGAGTTCCTGTTCGTCGTGGGCTTTTTCTTCGGCGTGTTCACCATCGACATCGTCTACTCTGCGGGCATCGTGGCCAAGCTGCGTGCCTTCGCAAAGGAAAACGACATTATCATCAAGTACGAAAACCTCAAGGCGAACATCCGCAAAAACCACGAGCGATTTGCCAAGAAAACGAACTTCCTGCTGCCGTTCAAGTCGGATATCCCGCTTTCCGAGCACCTCAAAAACGCACACAGCGCCATCGAGCAGATCCGTGCACGGCGTAAATAAAAATCATTGCTTCCTCCGTTTGGAGGAAGCAATTTTTT
>JAEDIN010000095.1 GCA_016292445.1 Oscillospiraceae bacterium
GCATAGCGGCGGCTACGGTTTGTCAAGCCTTGCCGGTGCAAGGGACGATTTTTACAGCACCTTCGGCGGTCTGTTCTTTCTCGGCATTATGCTCAGCATAGTGTTCATCTTCGCCGCAGTCCTCATCATCTACTACAAGCAGATATCCGAGGGCTACGAGGATCAATCAAGGTTTGAGATAATGCAGAAGGTCGGCATGACCAAGCGCGATATCCGAAAGAGCATCAATTCACAGATGCTCACGGTGTTTTTCCTACCGCTGCTTTTTGCGGTTGCCCATCTGGCCTTTGCATTCCCGATGGTCTACAAGCTTCTCATGCTGTTCGGCCTTGACAATCTCGGACTGCTGCTCCTTACGGCAGGCATAAGCGTGCTGGTGTTTGCGCTGTTTTATGTCATCGTCTATCGCGTGACCTCAAACGCATACTATTCGATAGTCAGCGGAGCAAAGCAGTGAACTGACAACTGCACAAATCATGCAGAAAATGCACTCTATGTCGGAAAACGGCACAGAGTGCATTTTTTGCCTGGGCATAATTCCTGAAATAATTACATAAACAGGACAGTTATTTAAAAATGATTAAAAATAGCACTTATAAAATAATTGATTTTACCTAAATTGTGTGTTATACTCTTAGCGATGCTGTGAAAGCATCTGCTTTTCACCTTTGTAAACGTTGGAGGCTTCGGTCGAGGAGGGCCGGGGCGTCATCGTGAAATAAAGAATTACATTTTTAGAAAGGATGTATTAAATGAACGAAAAGTATGCACCTCTATTTACCCCGTTCAAGATCGGCAATGTAGAGATCAAGAACCGCATTGTCCAGTGTTCTATGGGCGGTACTTCCCTGTTTGGCTGGCTTGAGCCCTGCCACTTCGACAAGGAAGCAGCTTACTTCCTGCTCCAGAGAGCCCAGAAGGGCGTCGGCCTCATCCTTCCCGGTATGCAGTGTGTCCGTGACACTATGGGTATGCCCGGCCGTCATTGGCTGTACCAGAACAAGAGAATGTTCAAGCAGCTCAAAGAGTACATGGTCGAGTTCCACAAGACCGGCGCAAAGCTCTTCATCCAGCTGGCAGGCGGCTTCGGTCGTTCCATGGCAGTTACCCCCTGGATGGTAGTTCTTGCTAAGAACGACCTCCTCAACAAGCTCGCAAGCCCCGTCGTTGACGTTCAGTATGCTTGCGCTTCCGCTTCCGAGACTCCTAACCGTTGGGCAGAGGAACTGACCTCCCGTCCCATGACCGTTAAGGAGATTCACGAGATGGTCGAGGCTTTCGGTAAGACCGCAAAGCTCCTCCGTGATGCCGGTGTTGACGGCGTTGAGATCCACGCTGTTCACGAAGGCTACCTGCTTGACCAGTTCACCATGAAGAATTGGAACCATCGTACCGACGAGTACGGCGGCTCTTTCGAAAACAGATATCGCTTCCCCGTTGAAGTCGTACAGTGCATCAAGAGATACGCCGGCGAAGACTTCCCCGTATCCCTCCGTTACTCCGCAGTTTCCTACTGCGCAGGCTGGGGCAAGGGCATCGTTCCCGCCGCAATCGGCAAGATCCCCGAGTTCGGCCGTGACATGGAAGAGTCCGAGAAAGCCATCAAGTACCTCGGCGACATGGGTTACGACTTCTTCAACACCGATAACGGTACATATGACTCCTGGTACTGGGCACATCCGCCTCAGTACATGCCCGACAACTGCAACCTCGAGGATGTTGAGCATGTTAAGAAGTTCACCGACAAGCCCGTTGCATGCGCAGGCCGTATGACTCCGGAGAAGGCTGCAGAAGAGATCGCTGCCGGCCGTCTGGACGCAGTTGCTATTGCTCGTCAGAACCTCTGTGACCCCGACTGGATTCTCAAGATCCTCGACGGCAAAGAAGACGAGATCAAGCCCTGCATCCGCTGCCACAACGGCTGCTTCAACTTTGCAAAGTACAGAGGCACCGCAAACATCCAGGCTCTCGAGGACTCCCTCCACCTGGGCCGCTGCGCACTTACTCCTCCCACCATGCAGCACAACCGCTACAAGATCATCCCCACCAAGAACCCCAAGAAGGTTGCTATCATCGGCGCCGGCATCGGCGGCTGCGAAGCAGCTCTGGTTCTCAAGCAGCGCGGCCATCATCCCGTTGTATTTGAAAAGACCGACCGTATCGGCGGCCTGTTCCTCACCGCTTCCGCAATGACCTTCAAAGAGAACGACAAGAAGCTCCTTGCTTGGTACGAGAACGAAGTTAAGAAGGCCGGCATCGAGATCCGCTTCAACACCGAGATCAACGACCTGGGCGTTATCAAGCGTCAGTTTGACGAGATCATCGTCGCTACCGGTGCTGTCCCCAGAAAGATGGCTATCCCCGGCTTCGAGAAGTGCATGACCTTCACCGATCTGCTCCGCGACAAGAAGCCCACCGGCGACAAGATCGTATTCTTCGGCGGCGGTCAGTCCGCTTGCGAGGCTGCATACGACATGGTTCTTGCCGGCAAGCACCCCGTCATCGTAGAGTTCGCAAAGGACCTCGTTCCTGCACAGAACGTCTGCCTGGCAAATGCTTCCTTCCTGCGTGATGCACTTGAATTCCACGAAGTACCCACTTACCTTGAGCACACCATCCGTGAGATCAAGGATAAGACCGTTGTTATCGCTTCCAAGGACGGCAAGAATGTATTCGAGGTCGAGTACGACAACATCGTAAACGGCATCGGCTTCGTTCCCGCTCCCGTAGGCGGCAAGGGTGCAAACATCCACCGCGTCGGCGACTGTGTCACCATCGGCAACCTGCGTACCGCTATCTGGCGCGCATGGGATGTCTGCATGAAGATCTAATCTTTTGCAAGGCACAGAAAACTAAAATTCAAAAAACAGGTGCAGATTTTTCTGCACCTGTTTTTTCACGCAAAAAGTCTGAATTATCAGACTTTTTTGATGACTGTTTATCCAATTCGAGTGGAGCCTTTCTCGCTGCGGCTCGGTCACGGT
>JAEDIN010000025.1 GCA_016292445.1 Oscillospiraceae bacterium
AAAAAAGGGAAAGACAATATTGAATTGTCTTTCCCTTAAAAAACCTTCATACCCCTCGGAAGTGCCGGACTTACTTACGGATGCCCAGCTTTGCAATGATTGCACGGTAACGCTCGATGTCCTTCTTAGCAAGGTAGTCGAGCAGACGACGACGCTTACCTACCATCTTGTACATACCCAGACGGCTGTGGTCGTCGTTGGGATGAACCTTGAGGTGAGCGGTGAGCTGCTTAATGCGCTCGGTGAGGATAGCGATCTGAACCTCGGGTGAGCCGGTGTCGGACTCATGGGTCTTGTTGGCTTCAATAACTGTGGTCTTCTGGTCTTTGGTAATCATTATGATACCCCTTTCATGTTTTTTATATTCCCAATGCCTAAGTAAAGGGATGAAAGGTCTCCCGAATACTGAGGTCACGGGCAAGCTTTGATATATTACCACTATTGCCTTGATTTGTAAAGGGTTTTTCGATTTTTTTTACAACGAAGGCACAAAGCCGCGCAGAACATCGCTCATGAGAGTCGTGCTTGCGCCGCCGGTCATGTACACGCACCATGTAACGCCGTCGGTAAAGCAGTAGTAGACACCCTCGGACTTGTCATTTGTCAGATAAAAGCATATGGGGCCTCCGGCAGAGGTCGCACCGTCGCCGGTCACCGACCAATCGGTGTGAACGCCGGAAATGCTCTCGTCAAGGGCATCGGTGTGCGCTGCACGCACGGTGTAATCCCTGCCGTCGAGCTTAAAGCTCATCTCGTAGACGGTGGTATCGCTGTCAATGACGCTGCAATGCACATCCTGCGCACCCATGGGCATGACAAAGGTCAGACCGCTCTCGGTGCATAGCTCCTCGGCATTTACCTCGCGTACGGGGTTCGGGATTTTGGCAGTTATCTCGGGAGTTTCGTCAACAACGGGCTTGTCCGAATAGGTTATCGGCTGCGTGGCGTGCGAGCAGGCACACAGGGCAAAAATGCAGACAAGCGCAAGTAAAACAGCCATCAGCTTTTTCATGCCATTGCGTCCTTTCTTTTGTGTTTATTCCATTTATAATATGAACAGAGCAAAAAATCAATAAATTTCATGCGGTTGAATTATGACTGACGCTGTGATAGAATATCGAAAAAAAGAAACGGGTAAGCTGTTATGGACAACAATTTCTTCGCGCTGATCTCCAGAATGCGCTATATCGAGCGTTGGAGCCTTATGCGCAATTCAATACACGAAAATATTCAGGAGCACAGCCACATGGTCGCCGTCATCGCCCATGCGCTGGGCGTTATCCGCCGCGATGTGTTCGGCGTTGCCTGCGATGCAGACGCCTGCGCAACGGTCGCGCTGTACCACGATGCAAGCGAAATCCTCACCGGCGATCTGCCCACACCGATAAAGTATCACGACGATGAGATTATGAGCGCATACAGAAAAGTGGAGCAAATCGCCTCGGAAAAGCTGCTTAATATGCTGCCTGTGGAGCTCAGAGGAGCGTTTGAACCTATCTTAACCGGAGATGTGGTAAAAGAGCTTCATCCGATAGTCAAGGCTGCGGATAAAATGAGCGCATATATCAAATGCATCGAGGAGCGCAAGGCGGGCAACAACGAGTTTGCCTCCGCGGAAAAGCAGACGCTCGAGGCACTGCACGGTTATAACCTGCCCGAGGTGGAGTATTTTATCGAGCATTTCATTCCGGCATTTGAAAAAACTCTTGACGAGCTGGGGAGCATAGGCTGATGGAAAACTCAAAGCTGCAGAGAATCAACGAGCTTGCGCACATTGCAAAGCAGCGCGAGCTGACGGCGGAGGAGATCGCGGAAAGAGACATTCTGCGCAAGGAATATATCGCCGAGTGGCGCGAGGGTGCCCGGCAGGTGCTCGACAATACATATATCCTGACCCCCGACGGCAAAAAGCATAAGCTGCAAAGAAAAGACAAATGAGCGATTTTGTCGTATGCGTAAACGCCGTTTTGCCCCTGTTTATCATAATGGGGCTGGGCTATGCGGCACGCAGGCTCGGCGCGATAAGGCGCGAGGATGTGCCGAGGCTTAATAAAATGGCGTTCAGGTTTTTCCTGCCTGTGCTGCTGTTTTATAATATTTATACCTCCGATCTGTCGAGTGCGGTGCAGCCAAAGCTGCTCCTGTTTGCGGCAGTCTGTGTGCTGTGCCTCTACGGGCTGAGCTTCGGCTATGTGCTCATGACCGAGAAAAGCAGCGATAAGCGCGGCGTCATGATACAGGGCATTTACCGCTCAAACTTTGTCATCATGGGCATACCGTTGGCAAAGCAGCTCGTTCAGGGCGCGGATCTCGGCTGCGTGGTCATGTTGGTTTCGGTCGTTGTGCCTATGTACAATGTGCTCGCGGTAATAACGCTGGAGCTGTTTAACGGCAAAAAGCCGAGCGTGGGCAGGCTGCTGCTGGATATTCTGAAAAATCCGCTTATCATCGGCATTGTGGCCGGTATTCTGACGCTGCTTTTGGGAATAAAGCTGCCCGCGGTGATAGAATCCGCCGCTGAGCAGATCGGCCATGCGGCAAGTCCGCTGATGCTGTTTCTTCTGGGCGCGTTTTTTGAGCTCAGGGGTCTCGGTGCGTATCGGAAGGAGCTGGCAACGGCTTGTATCGGCAGGCTCATAGCTGCGCCGGCAATATTCCTGTCGGCGGCGGTCATGTGCGGTATCAGAGGCGTTGCCCTTGCCGCGATGATAGCCATATTCGGCTCACCGACGGCGATATCCTCGTTTACGATGGTGCAGCAGATGGGCGGCGACGATGTTCTGGCAGGGGATATTGTGGTTCTGACAAATGCGCTTAGCTGTCTGACCATGTTCGGCTGGGCGTTTGTGCTCAAAAGCCTCGGATTGTTCTGAAAAAGCAGATAAAATCAAAGAAAAATGCTTGACCTTAAGTCTTGACTATGGTATATTCATTATTACCTGTCGGATGAGAGGTCTTTTTTCGTGCGCATTTTTTGCGTGGGAGGGAGGATTTTTTCACCCCATACAGGGAGGCAAATGTCCGCACCGTAACGCGGATAAATAATATAGGAGGTGCCGAAAAGTATGGCTGACAACAGAGTCAAAATCACCTTGAGATGTGACGAGTGCAAGCAGAGAAACTACAATACGGTCAAGAATAAGAAGAATACTTCCGATCGTCTTGAACGCAGTAAGTATTGCCCCTTCTGCAGAAAGCACACCAAGCATGTCGAGACCAAGTAACTTTCTGAAAGGATGAGTGCAAAAATGGCTGAAGAAAAGAAAAACGCTGCAACTGCCAAGAACACGAACGCCGTCAAGAAAGAAGATAAGAAGCTTGGTTTCTTCCAGCGCATCGGCAAATGGTTCCGCGATATGAAGAGCGAACTTAAAAAGGTCGTATGGCCTACGCCGAAGCAGCTTGCCCAGAACACCGGTATAGCACTTGTCGTTATGGCAATTGCCGCCGTTATCCTGTTTGCCTTCGATAAGGGCGCAGGTGCGGCAGTCAACGCCATCTTCGAGCTTGCAGGTTGACGACTATGGCAGAGGATGCAAAATGGTATGTGATCCATACCTATTCCGGGTATGAGAACGCAGTTGCTGCCGCCATTATGAAGGCAGCGGAAAACCGCAATATGACGGATCTGATCCACGAGGTAAACATCCCCATGGAAACAGTCACCGAGTTCACCGACGCCGGCGAAAAGACCGTTGAGCGTAAGGTGTTCCCCGGCTATGTGCTGTGCAAGATGGTGCTTACCGATGAGAGCTGGCATCTTATCCACAATGTTCGCGGCGCAACGGGCTTCGTAGGCTCGGGCGGCAAGGCCGTTCCCCTCACGGAGCAGGAAATATATGATCTGGGCGTTGAGCGTCATGAGATCGTCACGGGATACGGTGTCGGTGATAATGTCAAGGTCATCGACGGTCCTCTTGCAGGCTTTAACGGCGTTGTCGAAGAGCTTGAGCCCGAGAAGGACAGAGTCCGCGTCGTCGTTTCCATGTTCGGCAGGGAAACTCCTGTTGACCTTAACCTCGACCAGGTCGAAGAAATTAATGATTGAAAGAAAGAGGTGCTGAATAATGGCACAGAAAATAGTTGGCTATGTCAGATTCCAGGTTCCCGCAGGAAAGGCAACTCCGGCTCCCCCTGTAGGTCCCGCACTTGGTCAGTACGGCGTAAATATCGGCCAGTTCACCAAGGATTTTAACGAACGCACTAAGGGCGACATGGGAATGATGATCCCCGTCGTCATCACCGTTTACTCCGACCGCAGCTTCACCTTTATCACCAAGACTCCCCCCGCAGCACTGCTGATAAAGAAGGCTTGCGGCATCGAGACCGCTTCCGGCGTCCCCCAGAGAGACAAGGTTGCAACCATCAGCAAGGAAGACCTTCGCAAAATCGCAGAGCAGAAGATGCCCGACCTCAACTGCACCGACATTGAGTCTGCAATGAGCATGATCGCCGGCACCTGCCGTTCTATGGGCGTAGTCGTAGGCGACTGATCGTCCCCGTGGGAGGATTTATCCATCCGACGAACCACAATATTAGGAGGAAACGAAATTGTTTAGAGGTAAAAATTATAAAGAGAGCGCAAAGCTCGTTGATAAGCAGGCCCTCTATGATCCCATGGAGGCATTCGGCCTGGTAATAAAGGCAAGCAAGGCAAAGTTCGACGAGACCGTCGAGCTGCATGTAAAGCTCGGTGTTGACGGCCGTCACGCCGACCAGCAGGTCCGCGGCGCAATCGTTCTGCCCAACGGCACCGGCAAGTCTGTCCGCGTCCTCGTCTTCTGCAAGGAAGAGCGCAAGGAAGAAGCACTTGCAGCAGGCGCTGATTACGCCGGCGGAATGGATCTCGTTGAAAAGATTCAGAAGGAAAACTGGTTTGAGTTCGATACCGTTATCGCCACTCCCGACATGATGGGTACCGTTGGCCGTCTCGGTAAGATCCTCGGACCCAAGGGCCTCATGCCCTCGCCCAAGGCAGGCACCGTAACCCCGAACATCACTCAGGCTGTCAAGGAATCCAAGGCAGGTAAGGTTGAGTACCGTCTGGACAAGACCAACATCATCCACTGCCCCATCGGCAAGGTATCCTTCGGCGCAGACAAGCTGTATGAAAACTATGCGGCTCTCATCGGCGCCATCATCAAGGCAAAGCCCGCAGCGGCAAAGGGCCAGTACATCAAGTCCTGCGTCACCGCTTCCACCATGGGCCCCGGCGTCAAGATCAACGCTCAGAAGCAGCTTTAATTCTTCGCGGTCGGCACTATATAGGAAAGAACCGGTTTTGAGCGGCTCTTTTCCGCCCATACTGCATAAAAATTTCCGGTAATACACCAAGTATTGCCGGAAATTTTTATTTTGTCTAAGCTGACGAGAGCCGGACACCTATCGGTTTTGGCAGGCTGCTTTCCGCTCATGCTGCGTTAAAGCTCTTGGAAATACGCATGGGTATTCCCTGCAAGCTTTGCCTTGCTCAAAACTGCAAGCGCCCTGAGAAAAGTTTTTCTCAGGGCGGATATTTCCTATATAGTACCGACCGCATAGGGGTGCTCCTGTTTTAGTGCGGCATATAGCACCGCGTGTGTTGATGCGCAGTAAAACGATGCGATTCGAGCCGATTGGTGCCGGTTCGACAAAATTATGTAACTGTTATGCTGTAAAATCAGTCTGAAACACAAGGGTTTTAAACACTTTCAACAGAGTTTCCAACACATTATGTAAATCAATCATCCTCAATGAAGCCCAGAATGCCTCTGCTACAATACTTGTCAAGTATCATCGACACTTCCTCGGGCTCTGCCTCAAGGTCGGTGTCAAACCAGTGCTTCACAATGGTGGTGATGGAGGAAATCAGAAGCATCCTCAAGCAATCGGTTTGTGTTTGCGGAAGATTGCCCACCTTGCTGAGAACCTCGTTGAGATATGCGTCGGTGTGCGTTGAGATTATTTTCCCGAGGGCATCTCTGTCGCCGTTTTCGCCGGCAAACACTCTGCACAGCTCACGGTTTTCTCTGATAAGCTTGAAGGTTTCAATGCTTGAGAGCCTCGTCACTCCCAGCTCGTGCATACGATCCTCAATTGCCTGCACAAGCTCGTCTGCAAGACTTCTGCGCAGGTCGAAGGGGTCGGTGTAGTGCGAATAAAAGGTGCCGCGGTTGATGTCGGCGCCCCGGCAGATCTCGGTAACGCTGATTTTTTCGACCGGCTTTTGCTCAAGCAGGGCAAAAAAGCTCTCTCGGATGGCCTTTTTCGTGTAGCGTACCCGACGGTCTATTTTTATCCTTTCGCTCATACATTATCCCTCTCTTCCGAATTATCCGCATTATAACTCATGCGCCAACAAAAATCAACATCTGTCAAAAAACAATCGTTCTATGTGAGTTTGTCTATTGACATACAGATTTATCAATATATTATTGTTATTTGCGTATTCATTTAGGAGGGATAGTGTGAAGAAGATAGGGGCATTAAACCTTGGCATGGCGTTTGCCGGATGCTTCCTCGGCGCGGGCTATGTATCCGGTCAGGAGCTGTGGCAGTTTTTCGGCTCGTTCGGCATAAAGGGCGCGATGGGTCTTGTCATTGCGATGGCGGCACTCTTTTTAGTCGGCATTATGATGCTTGAACTTAACAGATTAAGCGGCATTGCCGAGATAGATAAGCTCGTTGTTCGCAAGGATATACCGGTGCTCAGAATTGCCGTCACGGTGCTGGAGCTCCTGTTTTTGTTCGGCGTATGCACCATCATGGCGGCAGGCTGCGGCGCGCTTATTAACCAGCTTTTCGGCATACCCTCGTGGATCGGCTCGGCGGTACTGTCTGCGGCAGTGGCATATGTGTCGCTGGCAGGCCTCGGCGGCATGGTGGCGGCGTTTTCAGCGACCGTTCCGCTGCTCGCAGCAGCAACGCTCGTGTTCGGCATAATTTCGCTTTCGCAAAACGGAGTGCAGTTTTCCCGGCCCGAAGCAAGCGGAACAAATCCGCTCATGGGCTCGTGGCTTGTTGCGGCAATAACCTTTGCGTGTTATAATCTTTTCGGAAACATCGCCATGATATCTCCTCTGGGCGAGTTCATGAAAAGCAAAAAAGCCGCCTTGGGCGGTATAGCCATCGGTACGGCGATACTTGTGATGATAGCCGGCAGCGTGCTTTTATCGATAAGCGCACAGCCGTCGCTTGCCGAGGCAGAGCTTCCCATGCTCGCACTCGCGCTCGGCAAGGGCAAAGTGATAGGCTTTGTGTACGGCATTTTGCTGCTGCTTGCGATGTTCGGCACGGCACTGTCAAGTCTGGTAGGCTTCACAAGCATCATTTACCGCAAAAGCGAACGCATCAAAAGCAAAAAAACGGCATTCACCCTTGTTTGCGCCCTCGCAATGCTCTGCGGCAGTCTGTTCGGCTTCGGCGACCTCATCGGCGTGGTTTACCCGATATTCGGCTATTGCAGCAGCGTGTTTATAGTACTCATGACGGAACACTATATCAAAATAAAAAGAGCAGGTAAGGCAAATGAAAAAATTGCAGATAAAGCTCGAGGCGTTTGAGTCGCTCGATTCGACAAACACATATCTTAAGCAGCAGGCCGCAAAGGGCGCGCCCGAGGGCACGGTGGTAATCGCAAATGCGCAGACCGCGGGCCGCGGAAGAATGGGCAGAGGCTTTGCCTCGGCACAGGGACTGGGCATATACATGTCGCTGCTTTTGCGACCCGATTGCGCACCCGACTGCGCGCAGAGCCTCACGGCGAATACCGCCGCGGCTGTGTGCATGGCGATAGAAAGGGTCAGCGGTATTGCACCCGAGATAAAATGGGTAAATGATTTGTATCTCAAGGGCAAAAAAATCTGCGGTATACTGTGCGAAAGCGCAATAGGCGCGGATAAGCTCGATTATGCTGTCGTCGGCATAGGGCTGAATGTGATAACGCGGCCAGAGGATTTTCCCGACGAGCTGCGCTCCGTCGCAGGCTCAATCTACTCGCAGACCGGTATGATAATCGAACGCGGAAAGCTCATATCGGCCATATTAAACGAGCTTGACGCAATGTATGCCGCATGGTGTGAGGACAAAAGCGCGTATCTTGCCGAGTACAAAAAGCGCTGCACAATGCTCGGCAGCGTCGTCACCGTCAAAGCCCCCGAGGGCGATTATGACGCGCTGGCAAAGGACATAATGCCCGACTTCGGACTGCTTGTCGAGGATGCCGCCGGAGAAACGAGAACGCTTTATTCCGGAGAGATCTCCATCAAACCGAAACACTGACACAATTCCCCCATGACGCATAGGATGATATAAGCGTCAATGGGGGAATTAATTTTGGAATATGTACTTATAACGGCTGCCGGTATAGCGCTGTGCAGCTTCGGCGGAGCGGTGGTAGGCTTCCTGTTTGAAAACATCTCGCCCAAGGTCGAGGATGGACTGTCGGGTGCGGCGGCAGGCGTAATGCTGTGCGCTGCGGTGATGGGGCTTGTTGTACCGTGCGTCGAATTTTCCGGCGATAACGCAGCATGGCTGCCCACGCTCGGTATTTTCTGCGGAGCGGGATTTTTAACGCTCATTAACCGCGCCGGACCGCAATTGACTGCAAGGCTCGGCATGAAAAGCGACGATGTTACAGGCCGTGAGCGCGCGCTGATATTCGTCATGGCGATAGCCATACACCACTTTCCCGAGGGAATAGCGGCGGGTGTGAGCTTCGGTACGGGGGATGTGAGCGATGCCGTTACGGTGTGCTCGGGCATAGCGTTTCAGAATATACCCGAGGCGATGATAATAATTCCGCCGCTGCTCAAGGCGGGTACGGGTAAACGCCGCGCGGCGGTTTTCGCTTTCTTCAGCGGCTTTGTCGAGGTCGTGGGCGTGTTTTTCGGCTACCTTGCCATCACGGTATCCATTGCGATACTGCCCTTTGCGCTGGCGTTTGCAGCAGGCACGATGCTTTATGTCATCGTTGACGATCTTGTGCCGCAGACCCATGAACGCAATAACGGCAGGCTGGCGACTTACGCCGCGCTTTGCGGCTTCTGCCTCATGCTCGCAGTCGATTTTCTTGTAGGATAATGATAAAACCTCCGGATTATCCGGAGGTTTTGTTATTATTTTTTCTTGACTGCACGAAGCTCAATATAGCCTCTTGCGCCGCGGGGTTCAAGCTGAATACGGGGTTCGTTGTCGTTCCAGACATAGCCGATGACGGAGGGATCGTAGCCGTTAATGGCATTTTGCACTGCGTTAATTGCGTCGCAGTAATCCTCCTCCTTAAACGGCTCACCCTGAAACATCAGATAGTCCGCCGCAGGAAGCTCGATAACATCGAAGCCCTCGGGAACACAGCCGTCGTAGTCCGCGGCGGCCTCAACGCCCTGAACATATTTTGAAGTATCGGGCTTTCTGTACTTTTCGGGAAGCCAAAGACAGACAGGCTCGCCGCACAGAGAGTCCATGCTCAAAAGCGTACCCCAAACATCGCAGCCGACCTCCTCACAGTAGGGGAAATAGTCCTCCGCCTTGATGCCGCGCTTGCAAATGACCCTGCGCCGGGGCTTGGAAATGACCTGAATAAAGACATTACTTGTGTTTTTCATGCTGAAGCTATCCTTTCTTAATGCTCTGAATTTTGCTCCGTAGGGGACGAACAGCGTGATGGGAACGGGATCGCTTTCATATTCGGCGGGACACATCCCAAACTCGCGGGTAAATGCCCGCGTAAAGCCGTCTGCGCTGCCGAAGCCGAGGTCGAAGGCTGCGTCAATAACGCGCACATCCTCGTTTTTAAGCCGCATCGCCGCTCTTGCCAGCCGCAGTCTGCGGATGTAGCTTGCCGGTGTTAAGCCGGTGTGCTCGATAAACAGGCGGTAGGAGTACCACGGTGAAAACAGAGATACTCCGGCGAGCTCGGCAAGACCAATCTTTTCATCAAGATGCGCATCAATGTAGTCCTGCATCCGCTGCACCGCCAAAATCTGTTCCTTCATGCCGTTCACCTCCCGAGCGTCTTCATCTTAGCCTCTTGGAAAGAAAAGCTCTCGACTTTTTTTGCCTTATTTCTTCTTTTCTTTGGCGCGTTTGTCGTTTATGATGGCCATTTCCTTGGCGGTTATCTCGGTAACGCCGTTTTCCTTTGCCCATGCAACGCAGCCCTTGAGAGCCGTGGGTAGGAAGATGCGCGGCACATTGAGTATCATTTCGAGTGCATCATCGGTGAAGTGGATATTGGGGTCGGTGCGGTCGGCGGCATAGCGCACGGAGGAAAGCGTCGCCTCGCGTATCGGCAGCAGCTCCGCTATTGTGCGGCGGGTCTTTGCAAACCAGAAGTTCTTACTGTCGCGGTAGCCGTGGCAGACGAGGACATTCGGCCAATTCTTAGCCTTTACGCCGTTGATGATATTGTCGTAATACTTCTCCTTCATCAGCACCTTGTCGATGCGCAGTATAAAGTGCGCGCCGTACTGGCTGGTGATACCGTTGAAATCACGGTAAGGGGGAGGATAGCAACCGTCTTCGAGGGATCTGCCCATATCCTCTTTTGCGTTTTCAAGATCGCACATCCAAGTGCACTCCATGACCTGATAAGCCTCGCTGACCACCTTGGGACGAGGTGTGGAGGGATCCTCGGCGATGCACAGACCGTCCTCAAGAGTGAAGCCGAAATTTTTCATCTTCTCCTGCGGAGTGTCGCCCGGCCAGCCCTGAGCAACTATTTTCTTATAATTTTTGCGCTCATCGGTCATGAAGTTGAGCGCGACCTTACTTCCGTTTAAGATATGCTGTGCGGTGTTGGAGGAATTGCGCGCAAGAAGAAGCATTGCATAGTAATCCTTGCCTGCAATATAGTAGGGAGCTACCAACGAATAAGAGCCGCAGGAGGTCGAACCGTCGGCTGCGAGGGTGGAGATAAGCACGGTCGGCATGGGGTAATAGGAGCTGGTCTGATAGAAATTATCTACAATACGAAGATCCTTAAAGCTGCTCATGATTAAACCTTCCTTTTTGTAATTTTGTCGAAAAACAGGGCTGTTTTCGTCTGCTGAATTACATAAATTTTACACTCGAAATCCGAGATTGTCAAGAATAAGTCAACATTTTTGCTGTATCTGTTTATCATTTTCGCATCGGGAAATTTTTTTATACTATTTTTTGAAAAAAATCTAAAATTTCTGAAATATTCGGAAATCTATTGCGTCTAAAAGGACAGATGGCTGCTTGTCAGCCTTCGGGAAATATTTGAAAGGAGAAACGAATATGCCTTACAACATTGATTGGAACAGCATTTTTGTCACCATGGGTAAGCTGGCTGCTCTCAGCATCATCCTCGACCTCATTTTCTAATTAAAGAAAATAATCACAACCGCCCGAGTTTATACTTGGGCGGTTGTTTTTATTTGCGGGCCGTGATAAAATGGGCGAAAAAAACGGAGGGCAGTATGCCGAACTATAAGCTCGTTCTTTGCTACGACGGCAGCCGCTACAAGGGCTGGCAGAAGCAGGGCAACACCGATAACACCGTACAAGGCAAGCTCGAAGCCGCGATAAGCGGCATATTGGGTATGCCCGTTGAGGTAAACGGCTCGGGCAGGACCGACGCAGGAGCGCACGCCAAAACTCAGGTCGCGTCCTTCAGAGCGAACACCCGTATACCGCCGGAGAAAATTTTATCCGAGCTGCGCGGCGTTTTACCGGAGGATATCGGCGCGGTTTCTCTCACCGAGGCGCCTCCCCGTTTTCATGCAAGGCTTTCCTGCGTCGGCAAGACCTATGTCTACCGCGTGTGGAACAGTGAGCAGCCGAATGTTTTCGAGCGCAAATATATGTACGCCGTTGCGGACAGGCTCGACCTTGCCGCCATGCAAAGTGCGGCGAAGCATTTTATCGGCAGCCACGATTTTACGGCCTTTTGCTCGCTGAAGCGCATGAAGCGCTCCGCGGTACGCGAAATTACAGAGCTGCGCATTGAGCGTATCGGCGGCGAAGTGCGCTTCACAGTTTCCGGCGACGGATTTTTGTACAACATGGTGCGCATCATTGTCGGCACTCTGCTCGAGGTCGGCAAGGGGGAGCTTGCTCCCGATGCCATACCGGGCATTTTGGCTTCAAAGGACAGGCAAAGCGCCGGCCCTACCGCACCGGCAAACGGTCTGTGTCTTGAGCAGGTCAGGTACTGAAACCGCTGAGCTGCCCCATTTCCTTTTTCGCCAACAGGAACGATTTGAACACTCTGCCCGCTTTTGTGGGCAGAGTGTTATTTCTTTCCACAAGATAGATTTGATGTCCTGCTTCGGTATCATCGAGATACCGAAGCACCGTATTCGGTCCGCAGTGACCGACAGCCGAAAAATCATAAGTTGCTGCGATGCCGACATTGCGCTCCACAAGCTCCATGAGCAGCTCCTCATCGGGAGTTTCTATGGGTACATCCACCTTGATGCCTGCCTCAAACAGATGTCTGTCTATATTAGTACGGAAGCAGTGATACGCCCTGCCCTTGCCGATTATGCTCTGTCCGCGAAAATCCTCGAAGTGCAGCTGTTTCTTGTCTGCCAAGGGGTTAGATTTGTTTATACGCAGGCAGTAGCGCGAATAAAACAGCTTGCTTGCGTTAAAGCGTGTATTGTCGATGGGGCCGTTAACGATCGCAAAATCGCATCTGCCTGACGAAAGGCTTTCAAGCGCGTATTCATCGGTGGTATCAAGTATGCTCAGGGTGATTTCCGGATGGTGCAAATGAAACTCCGTGACAAGCTTCGCGCCCAGATACCCAAACAGATGATCCAGCGCATAGACCGAGACGACGGCTTTTTCCTTGCTCATCAACGTATGCACACCCTGTATGGTAGCATAATCATCCAGCAATCGCTGCACATGAGGGACAAGCGTCTTTGCAAAATCCGTCGGTTCAAGCCCTCGGTTTGAGCGGATGAACAGCTCCGCGCCAAGCTCCTCCTCCAACGAACGCAAAACCCGACTTAGTCCTTGATGTGATATATAAAGCTTATCTGCCGCAGCTTGAATGTTGCGGCTTTGGTACACTTCAAGAAAATACGAAAGCTGTTTTTGATTCATAATATCGCCTCCGTCATCATCCTACCACAACATTTTTGTTGCGGCAAGCTGTGTTTTTGTTCCTGTGATAACCGTACATTCTGTGTTAATTTATTATCAGAACAACGAGTCAAGGAGGACGTAACATGAAATTTCAACAAATTCGCAGCGCAACCGTTAAAATCACCTACGACGGCAAAACCTTTCTGATAGACCCGTGGCTCACACCGAGATATATGTCGGGCTGTCTTGGCGTGATACCGCTGATATGCGCAATAAACCGAGGCGGCGATATACGCAAAAAGTATGTCATCGACCATTGTGCGACTTGGAAAGCGGTTGACCCGAAGCACAAGTGGAAAATGTGTCCGCTCAAGCCGCTGCCCATGCCGGTATCCGAAATAAACCGCGGCGTTGACGCATATCTTTGCTCCCATGTGCATCTCGACCATATCGGCCTCAGCCTCAACGGAAAAGCCTGCGAAAAAATGGACGAAAGCATCCCCATCTACGCTGTTAACCGTCAGGACGCAGACTATTTGGAGTTTTCCGGCATGAAGGATGTTCGCGTGCTGACCGACCGCATCACCTACGGCTCTGCGGAAATTATCAAAGTAACCGCCGTTCACGGAACGATAAAGCCCTGCTGCGAGGCCTGCGGATATGTTTTTCGCAGTCCGAACGAAAAGACTCTGTATGTTGCCGGCGACACGGTTTGGTGCGACGAGATCGCAAAGACCGTCGAGAAATACCATCCCGATGTTATCGTCACCAACAACTGCGCCGCAATGCTCGTTGATAACGGACGGCTCATCATGGATGAAAACGACCTTGCAAAGGTGTGCGAGGCAGCACCCGAGGCCGTCATCATTGCAAGTCACATGGACACCGTCCCCCATGCGACTTTGACCCGTAAAACCTTGGCTGAAAGGCTCGCGGAAAAAGGTATTCGCGACAGGGTGAGGATCCCTGCCGACGGTGAGAGTTATACTCTGTGATTTATATAGAGAAAATCCGCACTCACAGAATGCGGATTTTTCTTTTATTTTGCCTGCTTCATGGACAGTGAAATGCGCTTTTTCTTTTCATCGACATCGAGTACCACGACCTCGACGATATCACCCACGGATACGACCTCGGAGGGGTGCTTAATAAACCTGTTGCACACCTGCGAGATATGCACCAATCCGTCCTGATGCACGCCGATATCGACGAACACACCGAAGTCAATGACATTTCTCACCGTGCCCGAAAGCTTCATACCCGGCTTCAGGTCGGATATCTCCATAACATCGGTGCGCAGTATCGGCTGCGGAAGCTCCTCGCGGATATCTCTGCCGGGTTTTAACAGCTCGCCGACAACATCGCGCATGGTCGGAACACCGATGCCTGCCTTCTCAGCCGCTTCCGCCTCGCCGTATGCCTTGAGCTTTGCACTCAGATCCGAAAGCGCGCCTTTCTTCACATCCGACATACTGTGTCCGGTAAGCTCCAAAAGCGTCTGAGCCGCGGCATAGGACTCCGGATGAACGGCGGTGTTATCAAGCACCGTCTTGCTCTCGGGAACGCGCAAAAAGCCTGCGCACTGCTGATAAGCCTTAGGCCCGAGCTTGGGCACTTTTTTAATCTGGCTGCGTGAGGTGAACGCGCCGTTTTCCTCGCGGAAGGCGACGATGTTCTTTGCAGTCGCTGCGGTCAGTCCCGACACTCTCTGCAAAAGCGAGCTCGACGCTGTGTTTATATCCACACCCACGCTGTTTACGCAGTCCTCGACCACGCCGCACAGTGCTTCGTCAAGCCGCTTTGCCGGCATATCGTGCTGATACTGCCCCACGCCTATCGCCTTGGGATCTATCTTGACAAGCTCGGCAAGGGGGTCCTGCAGTCTTCGCGCTATCGACACTGCCGAGCGCAGATTGACATCAAACTGCGGAAACTCCGCTGCGGCAAGCTCGCTTGCCGAATACACCGATGCACCCGCCTCGGAAACTATCATGTAGGCAAGCTCATAGCCGGCTTCCTTTTCACGGCGGATAAGCTCCACGGTCATCTGCTCGGTCTCACGCGAGGCGGTGCCGTTGCCGATGGCGATATTCACGACGCGGTGCTTTCTGACAAGTTGCGACAGGGTGCGGATAGCCTCCTCTTTTTTCGCTTCGTTAAAGGTGGGATACACAACGGCGGTGTCAAGCACCTTGCCCGTTGCGTCAACGACCGCCACCTTGCAGCCCATGCGGTAGCCGGGGTCAAGACCCATGGTGACCTTGCCCTTGACCGGCGGCTGCATCAGAAGCGGGCGCAGATTCAGCGCAAACTGTCCGATTGCGCCCTCCGCGGCGGTATCCGTAAGCTCGGAGCGAATCTCCCTTTCAAGCGAGGGAAAAATCAGCCTTGTATATGCGTCCTCGCACACGCTTTTTATAAACTCAAGCGAGGGGCTGGGTCCCTTGAAGACCGCACGGCGAATAATGACCAGCGCGGCATCCTTATCCAGCGCAACGGAGACCTTTAAGAGCTTTTCCTTTTCGCCGCGGTTTATCGCAAGGGTCTGATACCCCTGCATTTTGCATATGCGCTGAGAAAACTCGTAATACTGGCTGTACACCGAATCGTCCTCGGTGGCGGCGCGGCTTTCTATCATGCCGTTTGACTTCATATACGCACGAAGGCTCTTGCGAATGGCGGCATCGTCGCTTATCCGCTCGGCAAGAATGTCACTCGCTCCGGCAAGCGCAGCCTCGGCAGAGTCAACGCCCTTTTCCGCGTCAATATACTTTGCCGCCTCCTCGATCGGCACAGGGCCGTCCTTTTGCTGGGCAAAGAGAATGTCCGCCAGCGGCTCAAGACCTTTTTCTCTTGCAATCGTGGCTCTTGTGCGGCGCTTTTGCTTATAGGGAGCGTACAGATCCTCGACCTCGACCAGCGTATTTGCCGCATCTATCGCCTTTGCAAGCTCCTCGGTGAGCTTGCCCTGCTCGGCTATCGACGACTTGACCGCCTCTCGGCGTTCGGCAAGGCCGCGCAGATATGCAAGGCGCTTTTCGAGCGTGCGCAGCGCGGTATCGTCCATCGCACCGTGCAGCTCCTTGCGGTAGCGTGCGATAAAGGGTATGGTATTGCCCTCGTCGATGAGC
>JAEDIN010000002.1 GCA_016292445.1 Oscillospiraceae bacterium
TTGAACAGGATATAGCAGAAACCGAAAAAGCATTGACACTGTAAATTCCGGTTTGTAGGTTTTGAAAAATGTGTGAAGGTTTATGTAAAAGAAAAGGAAATTGAAAATTATGAAACCATCTGCCATCGTATACGTTTCAAACACGGGTCACACCCGGCAATATGCACTTTTATTAGAAAAAGAGAGCGGTCTTCCTGTTTATTCTTATGATGAGGCTATATCCGGTCTGCCCGGTGGAAGCCGGATAATATATATGGGATGGATTCATGCGAGCCATGTCAAAGGCTATTCCGGTGCTGCAAAGCGTTTTTCTGTTTGTGCCGTTTGTGGTGTTGGATTATGTGATACCGGAACATTGATTCCCGAAGTTCGAAAGGCCACTTCTATTCCGGAGGATATACCATTATTTACACTTCAGGGTGGATTTGACAGAAGCAAGTTGAAGGGTGTGGATAAACTGATGATTACCATGCTTACCAAAGGGCTTGCTTCCCAAAAACAGCGTTCTGATCAGGATGAAAGAATGCTGGAACTGCTGAGCAAAGATGCAAACTATGTCAGCACAGAAAATCTTGCCGGAATCCTGCAATGGTACATAAGTGTTTTCAAAATGGGTGATTGAGAAGCACTATAATGCTAACAGTAAAAATGGTGATTGGGAAAGAGCATTGATTTTCCTTTGCCATGATAATATGAATTTGAGGTGAATTATTGCGTCGAGTAAAAATTACTTGGAATATATTTTAGGGCAGCTATCTGAGTTAGAAGATATTACATATAAGTGATTACAACACTCTCCTGTATTCGTCATCGGAAAGATATAAATGATATTTCTGCGCTTTCAAAACAACCACCTCCTGTTACCGCAATTATATAATAGGAAGGAACATAGAGATAGTGTGCGATTGCTGCTTGACCACCCCTAAATGAACGAATTAACAGGGTAACAACCGCCTTGTCCATTAGCAAGAATTTTGCTCTTTTTTTTGTCCCATTAGCAGAGAGGGCATTTTCATTAGCAAAATAGCGAAAATCCTGCTAATTTTTATTAGCAAGCCGTACACCTGAAAGGCGGACGACAATAGTCCTAATTTCCATTAGCAGACGGAGAATTTGCTAATGAAAATCTATGAATTTCACGATTTTTCTCTTTTCCGGTGAAAATGAAAAAACGCCGGAGACCCTTAATTTTACTGGGCTTTCCGGCGTGATTTCTGGCATCCCCGGCGCGATTCGAACGCGCGGCCTTCCGCTTAGGAGGCGGATGCTCTATCCTGCTGAGCTACGGAGACATATCGGTTACTAATTCTAAACCATCATGCTTAAAATGTCAATCCAAGCTTATGAACTTTCCTTGAAATCTATTGACTTTACGGCGAAAATGGCAGATAATACTTTTTACACTATTTCTCTCAGGATGGGCTAATTATATGCTAAAACTAAAGGGCATTACTAAGGATTACGCTGTCGGTGAAGATGCCGTTCACGCACTTAAGGGTATCGACCTTGAGTTCCGTGAAAGCGAGTTTGTCGCAATTTTGGGTCATTCCGGCTGCGGTAAGACTACGCTGCTGAATATCATCGGCGGTCTTGACGCTTACACGCAGGGCGACCTGATAATCAACGGCCGCTCCACCAAGGGCTACACCGATTCCGATTGGGACAGCTATCGCAACCATTCCGTCGGCTTCGTCTTTCAGTCTTATAACCTTATTCCGCATCAGACCGTGCTTTCCAATGTTGAGCTTGCACTGACGCTCTCCGGCGTTTCCAAGTCGGAGCGTCGCGAAAGAGCGATCCGTGCGCTTGAGCAGGTGGGGTTAGGCGACCAGCTAAACAAGAAGCCCAACCAGATGTCCGGCGGTCAGATGCAGCGCGTCGCCATTGCAAGAGCTTTGGTCAACGACCCCGATATTCTGCTTGCCGACGAACCAACCGGTGCGCTCGACTCGGACACCAGCGTGCAGATAATGGAGATACTCAAGGAGATATCCAAAGATAAGCTCATCGTCATGGTCACGCACAACCCCGAGCTTGCCGAAAACTATGCCTCCCGTATCATTCGCCTAAAGGACGGACTTATCATTGACGACTCCCAGCCGTACAGCGCCGAGGTGGCAGTCAAGCCGGCTTCCTCCATCAAGACGACCGCGATGAGCTATGTTACGGCACTTTCGCTGTCACTCAATAACCTGATGACAAAAAAGGGCCGCACTTTCCTGACCTCGTTTGCCGGAAGTATCGGTATTATCGGCATCGCGCTCATCCTCTCTATATCGACCGGCGTCAACAACTACATTGACAAGGTGCAGGAGGACACGCTGTCGTCTTACCCCATATCCATCATGGCGGAATCCGTTGATATGTCGGAGCTTATGACCACGATGATGGGGCTTAACAAGGAAGACGGCGGGAACGCTCATGACAATGACGCCGTATACGCAAACACCATCATGTACGACATGATGAACGCAATGACCTCTGCCGAGGTGCAGACGAATAACCTTAAGGCATTCAAGGAATATCTTGACGAGCAGATGAGCAAGGACTCAGCCCTGCACGAGCATGTGTCGAACATTCAGTACAGCTACAATCTGCCGATGAACCTGTACACCAAGGACGCCGACGGCAAGATAATCCAGTCCGATGTCATGACCCTTTTGAGCAAAATACGCAGTGCGGTCATCGGCGAGGAAGCGGAGAAGTCCGTAAGCTCCTCGATGAACGATATGATGGGTGCAACCGGTATGAGCGCCACGCAGAGCCAGTTCGTAATCTGGCAGGAGATGCTGCCCGGTGAAGGTGACGAGCTCGTAAGTCCGCTTCTGCACCAGCAGTATGATGTGCTTTACGGCTCATGGCCCAAGAGCTATGACGAGGTCGTTCTGATAGTTGACGAAAACAACGAGGTCTCCGACCTTGTCCTGTACGCGCTCGGTCTAAAGTCGGCAAACGATATGCTCGGCGCAATGACTCAGTACATGACCGGCACTCAGCCCGAAACAAGCAAAGTCGAAAGCTGGAGCTATGCAGACATCTGTAAGCAGACCTTCCGACTGATCCTCCCTGCCGATTGCTACCAGCTTGACCCGGTTACAAAAAAATACAAGGACATCAGCTCCGATGAGCTGGGTCTCAAAACGCTGTATAACAACGCTATGGAGCTGAAGATTGTCGGTGTTGTCAGGCAGAGCGATGAGGCAGTATCCGGTATGATGTCCGGCGCTATCGGATACACAAACGCTCTTACAAAGAAGGTCGTTGAGGAAACTCAGACAAAGGATTTCGTTGCAAAGCAGCTGGCCGACCCCACGACCGATGTTTTCACCGGTCTGCCGTTTAAGGAGAGCAAGGAAAAGCTCACCGACGATGAAATCAAGAAAGCTGTCACCGATTACTGCAAAGATCTCAGCAACGAAAAGAAAGCTAAGATCTATGTTTCTTATATGTCCGTTGCTCCGCAGAAATACATTGACTCCACCATCAACGAACAGCTTAAAAATGTAAGCCGAAAAGATATCGAGAAGAAAGTAGTCGAAAACTACCCCGAGTATAAGGATATTCTTGCTTCCATGGACGATGATACGCTGTTTGCCTATATGCGAGAGACGATGTCCGAGCAGATATCGAAAAAGTATGCCGAGGAAGTTAAAAAATCCATGAGCAAGCTCTCTTCGGCAAGCCTTGCCAAGGCATTTGACGAATGCTACTTCACTGCCGAGGGCTACAAGCTGATTTATGAGAACTTTATGCCCGAAATCTTCTCGGATTCGAGCTATGACGCCAATATGCGCAAGCTCGGCTATGTCGATCTCGCCTCCCCTGCCGCCGTCAATATTTATGTGTCGACCTTCGCCGATAAGGACGCAGTCTCTGATATAATCGAGGACTACAATGACGGTGTTGAAAACGATGATAAGATTAATTACACCGACTATGTCGGACTTATCATGAGTTCCGTCACGACCATCATTGATGTCATCTCCTATGTTCTCATCGCATTCGTAGCGATAAGCCTTGTTGTTTCGAGCATCATGATCGGCATTATCACATACATCAGCGTGCTTGAACGCACCAAAGAGATCGGTATACTGCGTGCAATCGGCGCATCGAAGCGCGATATCTCGCGTGTGTTTAATGCCGAGACCATCATCGTCGGCTTCGGTGCAGGCATTATCGGCATAATGGCGACGATACTTATTTGCGTCCCGATAAACGCGCTGGTTCACGCTCTTACGGGTATTTATTCAATTAACGCCGTGCTGCCGCCGGTAGCCGCCGTTGTCTTGGTTCTCATCAGTATGGGACTTACCGTTATTGCGGGACTTATCCCCTCCAAGGTCGCAGCGAACAAGGACCCGGTTGTTGCACTCAGAACCGAATAAAACGCTGAGCAAACCGAAACGCTCCCGATTTCATGGGCGGTACAAGATAGAAATAAACCGCCCTGTAAAAAGCTTTTCCCTGCGGCTTAGTTAAAAATGCTCGATATATATCCATTATTTCTGTGCTTTTTGCCTTGCCGCAAGAAAAAAGCTGATTTAGAGGGTGCATAGCAGTTTTAAACGAGTATTTTTTTGCTCCGGACAGTACAAAAAATCTCCGGTAATACGCGAAGTATTACCGGAGATTTTTGTGCCGTATGGGCGGAAAAGAGCCGTTCAAAACCGGTTCCTCCCTATCTTGTACCGCCCAAATCGGGAGTTTTTTTGCTTATGACTGAGTTGATTGATTATGCAGCCTCGTATTTATCTCGCACAGAGCGCGTCGGATGGCCGCAAGCTCCTCAGCAACGGGGTCCGAGACATTGACCTGATCTACCTCGCTTGCATAATCGACCTTGACGCCTGCGCGCTTGACCACTCTCGCAGGCACGCCGACGGCGGTGCTGTTGGGCGGTATCTCGCTTAGTACAACGGAGTTTGCCGCAATACGGCTGTTATCACCGACCTTGAACGGTCCGAGAACCTTTGCACCCGTGCCGATAAGCACATTGTTGCCGATTGTCGGGTGACGCTTTCCGATGTCCTTACCCGTACCGCCGAGGGTCACGCCGTGATAAATCAGGCAATCATCCCCTATCTCTGCGGTCTCACCGATGACTATGCCCATACCGTGGTCGATGACAAGACGCTTACCTATCTTTGCGCCGGGGTGAATTTCAATTCCGGTGCGATGGCGGCCGAGCTGGGATATTACTCTTGCAAGGAATTTCAAATCGTGCTCATAGCACCAGTGCGCCTTGCGGTGGTAGCTTATTGCCTTTACGCCGGGGTAAAGCAGCAACACCTCGAGCGGCCCCCGTGCCGCCGGATCTCTTGCCAGATATGCATTAACGGTTTCAAACAGGTCTCTGAACATCATCAGTTCTCCTTAAACATTGCTGAGCTAAGGTATCTTTCACCGGTATCGGGCAGAAGGGCGACTATGGTCTTGCCGTAGTTCTCTCTGCGCTTTGCAAGCTCAACAGCCGCATGGAGTGCTGCGCCCGAACTTATTCCGACAAGCAAGCCCTCCTTGCGTGCTATTTCACGGCCTGCCTTGAAGGCATCCTCGTCGGTGACGGTGATTATCTCGTCAACTACATCACGGTTAAAGTTTTCGGGAACGAAGTTTGCACCGATACCCTGAATGCGATGCGGACCGGCCTTGCCCGTGGATAGCAGCGGCGAGGTCGCAGGTTCGACGGCAACTATCCTGATATCCTTGTTGCGGCTCTTGAGATACTCGCCTATACCGCTTACGGTGCCGCCTGTGCCGACACCCGCAACGAATATATCCACCTTACCGTCGGTGTCCTCCCAGATCTCGGGGCCCGTGTATGTGCGGTGTGCCGCGGGGTTTGCCGGATTTTCAAACTGACCTGCGATTATGCTGCCGGGTATCTGAGCTTTGAGCTCCTCGGCTTTATCTACCGCGCCCTTCATGCCGAGCTTACCCTCGGTGAGTACAAGCTCTGCACCGTAGGCGGTCATGAGCTGTCTGCGCTCAATTGACATGGAATCGGGCATAACGATGATAACACGGTAACCTCTTGCGGCACCGATCGCCGCAAGACCGATTCCGGTGTTGCCGCTGGTGGGCTCAATGATAACGCCGCCCTTTGTCAGTTTGCCCTTTGCCTCGGCATCGTCGAGCATTGCCTTTGCAACTCTGTCCTTTACAGAACCTGCGGGATTTGTTTTCTCAAGCTTCACAAGCAGTCTTGCCGCAAGGTTTTCCTGCTGCTCGATGTTTCTCAGTTCAACTATCGGAGTCTTGCCGATAAGCTCTTCCATAGACTTGTATATTTTCATTTTTACTAATTCCTTTCATAAATAAAAAATTGCAATAAAAAAACGACAGCTTTACGCCGTCGCACCAATTGCAGCTATACTGCTAAATCAAGGCATGCGACGACAGCAACATCGACAGGTACAGATGCTGCAACCGATACTGTTAACGGACATAGTCTTCATAGCCATCGCTCCTTGTTTTAATTCCTATGGTTTAACTGGGGTTTTGCTTTACTTGCATAATACGCTATTTTATCGCGTTTGTCAACAATTCCTACAAAATTTATGTGAATTAATTTTGCACAAAAAATCTCCCTCTGATGAGGGAGATTCTTGTCAGTTATTTGTGCGTGAGGTCTTGAGGATGACATCGTGACTGCCGCCCTCGACGATGCTGACTGAGGACACCAGCGTTAGCTTTGCCTCGCGCTTTAAGTCAGCAAGATTTGTAACGCCGCAGTTGCACATTGTGGATTTTATCTTGTAAACACTCTTCTCGAGGTTATCATGCAGAGGACCTGCATAGGTGACATAGGAGTCCACGCCCTCCTCAAAGCTGAGCTTGGACTGACCGCCGAGGTCGTATCTCTGCCAGTTGCGGGCACGGTTTGAGCCCTCGCCCCAGTACTCCTTGACATAGCTGCCGTTTACGACAAGCTTTGCAGTGGGGCTTTCGTCAAACCGAGCAAAGTAGCGGCCCATCATGAGGAAGTCCGCACCCATTGCAAGTGCCAGCGTCATGTGATAGTCGTGTACAAGGCCTCCGTCGGAGCAGACAGGAATATATATACCGGTCTTTTCGTAATACTCATCTCTTGCCGCTGCAACCTCGATGAGTGCGCTTGCCTGACCTCTGCCTATACCCTTGGTCTCACGGGTGATGCAGATAGAGCCTCCGCCGATACCCACCTTGACAAAGTCCGCACCCGCTTCGGCGAGGAACAAAAAGCCGTCTTTGTCAACAACATTTCCTGCGCCGACCTTGACCGTATCGCCGTATCTTGAGCGGATAAAGTCAATGGTCTTTTTCTGCCAGCAGGAGTAGCCCTCGGAGGAGTCGATGCACAGAACATCTGCGCCCGCCTCTACAAGTGCCGGAACACGGGTCTCATAGTCGCGGCTGTTTATGCCGGCGCCGACTATGTAGCGCTTATGCTCGTCAAGTATCTCGTTGGGATTGAGCTTATGCTCGGAGTAGTCCTTGCGGAAAACAAAGTACATGAGCTTGCCGTCATCGTCAACGATGGGCAGAGAATTCAGCTTATGGTCCCAAATGATGTCGTTTGCTTCCTTGAGGGAGGTATCCCTGGGAGCGGTAACGAGTTTGGAAAGCGGAGTCATAAACTCGCAGACCTTGGTGCTCACATCCATGCGGCTTACGCGGTAGTCGCGGCTCGACACGATGCCTACAAGCTTACCGTTTGCAGTACCGTCCTCGGTGACGGCAACGGTGGAAAAGCCGTTGCGCTCTTTAAGTTCGAGAATGTCCGCCAGTGTCTGGTCGGGCATGACATTGGAAGCGGAGGTAACAAAGCCGGCCTTATAATTCTTGACCCTTGCAACCATTGCCGCCTCATCCTCAACGGACTGTGAGCCGTATATGAAGGAAATGCCGCCTTCCTTTGCCAGTGCAATAGCCATAGTGTCGTTTGATACCGACTGCATTATCGCAGATGCAAAGGGTACATTCAGAGTGATTGCAGGTTCTTCGCCCTTTTTGAATTTGACCAGGGGCGTTTTCAGGCTGACATTCGCCGGAATGCAATCCTCGCTCGTGTAGCCGGGAATGAGAAGATACTCACTGAATGTTCTTGACGGTTCGTTAAAATAGGTAGCCATACTGTTCCTCCATAAAGTTGATTAAGCGATATTTTCTCACAAAAGCTGCTTTGAGTCAACACTGAAATTCGACTTTTTTCAGAAAATAAATCCGCCGCCGAGAACTCTGTCACCGTCATACAAAACAGCCGATTGTCCCCTTGCAGGAGCTCTCACCGGCTCATCGCAGACTATCCTCACGGCATCAGCCTCGACATATGCCGTACAGGGCGGGTTTTCCCATTTCGTATGGCGCACTCTGACCGTTGCCCTTATAGGCTCGGTGGGCTTATCGCACAGCCAGTTAAAGTCGCGTGCATTGACCTCGGTTTTGAAAAGCTCCTCCCAGAGTGCAAGCTCTATCTCGTTTTTATCGGCTTCTATCCTCGATATATACAGCTTTCTGCCGTCAAAAAGTCCCGGTCTGCGCTGACCTACGGTGTAGCGGTAGATGCCCTCGTGCTGTCCGATAACCTCGCCGTGGAAAACGAAATTTCCCGGCGGCGGAAGCTCGGTGCGCTGCTTGAGCCAGCCTATGTAGTCCTTATCGGGCACAAAGCATATCTCCATGCTGTCCGGCTTTTTTGCCACCGGCAGCTTAAACTCCTCGGCAAGAGCGCGCACCGCGGTCTTTTCGTAGCCGCCAAGCGGCAGAATGAGCCTGTCGAGCTGCTCGCGCCTTATGCGGCAAAGCATATAGCTCTGGTCGTTTGAGGGCATTCCCTTGTATAAAACGCCGTTTTCACTCCTCGCGTAATGTCCCGTTGCGATATGCTCCGCGCCGATAGCTTCGGCATATTCAAGCAGCGACTTAAACTTCAAGGTCGGGTTGCAGATGATGCAGGGGTTGGGAGTCTCGCCGTTTAAATATGCCTCGGTAAAGCGTTTGCATACGCCCTCGTCAAGCTCCCTGTGGACATTCTTGACCTTGAGCGAAATTCCGACGAACTCCGCCGTTTTTTCAGCGTCGAGCCTTGCGGCTTCCCCCGCGTTATCAAGATACAATCCGCAGACCTCATAGCCCGCTCTTTTAAGCAGCATCGAACACACGGCGGAGTCCACTCCGCCGGAAAATCCAAGTACGACCTTGCTCATCTTTTTCCCTCCAGCCATACCATAAGCACCGAAATATCAGCCGGCGACACACCCGATATGCGGCTCGCCTGCCCGAAGCTGTGCGGCTTTATCTTTTTGAGCTTCTCACGGGCTTCCAGTCTCAGACCCGTTACCTCGTCATAGTCTATATCCTCGGGCAGCTTACGCTCCTCCATTCGGGAAAACTCCTCGACCTGCTTTAGCTGACGCTTGATATAGCCCTCGTATTTGAGGCTGATTTCCGCCTGATACCACACCGCCTTGGGAAGCTCGAGTCTGTTGGCGTCAAATGGTGCAAGCATTTTATAATCAAGCTGCGGTCGGCGTATGAGGTCTGCAAGCGACACGCCGCTTGTAACCGGAGCGGTGTTGTGTGCTTTAAGAAGCTCGTTAAGCTCCGGTGTCGGGCCGATATGCGTGCGCTCAAGGCGTTCTATCTCCCTTTCGACCTCCGCATATTTATTCAGAACCGCCTGATAGCGTTCGGGCGAAACAAGTCCAATGCGCAGTCCGATACCGCTTAATCGAAGATCTGCGTTATCCTGCCTGTGCAAAAGCCTGTACTCACTGCGTGAGGTCATCATGCGATACGGCTCGTTCGTGCCCTTGGTCACAAGGTCGTCTATGAGCGTTCCTATATAGCCGTCGCTGCGCTTTAGCACGAGCGGTGCTTTGTTCCTTATCTTTAGTGCGGCATTAACTCCGGCCACAAAGCCCTGCACCGCCGCCTCCTCATAACCGGAGGAGCCGTTAAACTGTCCCGCTCCGTACAGGCCGGAAACCTTCTTGGTTTCCAGCGTGGGGTAAAGCTCGGTGGGGTCTATGCAATCGTATTCTATTGCATAGGCACAACGCGTCATCTCGGCGTTTTCAAGTCCGGCGATAGTGTGCAGCATCCGGAGCTGTACCTCCTCGGGCAGTGAAGAGGAAAGCCCCTGTATGTAAAGCTCCTCGGTGTTTAAGCCCATGGGCTCAATGAAAAGCTGATGACGGGGTTTGTCCTTAAAGGTCATTATCTTCGTCTCGATACTCGGGCAGTAGCGAGGCCCTATGCCCTCGATGACGCCGGAGTAAATGGGGCTGCGGTCAATGTTGTCAAGGATTAGCTTGTGCGTTTCCTCGTTGGTGTAGGTCAGATAGCACACCGCCTTGTTTTTCGGCGGAGTGACGGTATCAAAGGAAAAGCCCTCAGGTTCAGAATCTCCCTCCTGCAGCTCCATCTTTGAAAAGTCTACGCTGCGTGAGTTCACGCGGGGCGGTGTGCCGGTCTTGAAGCGACGGATATTAAGCCCCAAATCGACAAGGCATTTCGTAAGAGATGTTGCGGCGGCAAGTCCGTCGGGACCCGAGGAGCGTATGACCTCGCCGACTATGGTCCTGCCGTCAAGATAAGTGCCGCTTGCAATAACGGCGGCCTTGCACTCAAAAACCGCGCCCGTATGCGTGGTCACGGAGCATACTCTGCCGTTATTGACACCTATTTCGACTATCTCCGCCTGCTTTGTGCGCAAGTTCTCCTGCCGCTCAAGAGTCAGCTTCATGACCTCTTGGTAGCGTCTTCGGTCTGCCTGCGCTCTGAGCGAATGCACCGCCGGACCTTTGCCGCGGTTGAGCATTCGATACTGTATGCACGCCTTATCCGCTGCCTTTGCCATCTCGCCGCCGAGTGCGTCAAGTTCGCGCACAAGGTGGCCCTTGCCCGTTCCGCCGATGGCGGGATTGCAGGGCATATTGCCCACACTGTCGAGATTAACGGTAAAGCATATCGTATCAAGCCCCAACCGTGCGGCAGCAAGAGCCGCTTCTATTCCGGCGTGGCCTGCGCCGATGACCGCTATATCACATTTTCCGGCATTATATCTAATCAATTTACTTCACCTATACCTATGTCGTACATTACAAGCAGCGTACCGTTTTTGACCTCTATCGTAGCCTCGACCGCTGCCATGGAGTTACTCACTCCCAAGGGGAAATCGGAGCTTATCTCGGCATCCTCAATCTCATACTTCAGCCCCCTCAGCGTTACGCCGCGAGAAACGCCGTCAATGCAGAACACCGCCACATTTCCCTCGCCCTTTATGCTTATGCTGCCGTTTTTTATCGCCGTCCAGACGCAGTTTTCCCCGAACAGCCAGCCTCTTGCATTGCGGTTGGCAAGGTATATAAGCGATTGCAGATTTGCTACCGTATGGTCGCTGCGTTTCCCGCCGAGACCGCCGTAAATGTAGAAATGGCGGTAGCCCTTTTCAAGTCCGGTTTTTATGGCGAAAATCGTGTCCGTATCGTCCTTTTCCACGGGTAGCTGCACCACATTCGGATGCTTCGGCGCAATACCGAGAGAGTCGAAGTCGCCGAGAACGAGATCCGGTATTATGTTGTTTTTGCGGCAGTATTCATAGCCTGCATCGGCGGCAATGACATAGTCACTGTCGTCCGGAGTTTCGCGCAAGCCGTAAAAATCGCCTGCTCCGATTATATAACACTCATGTCCGTTCATCCTTGACCTCCGAAACAGTTTCTAAAAATAATATCACATTATAATAAAAAATAAAAGACATATTCACATTTGACTTGTCTTGTTCATCGTGGTATTATGTTAACACATAATTGCTTGGAGGTAAAAACATGGCTAACAACCCTGTATTTGACCCCGAAAAAGCCCTCGGCAGCGGTCTGGGCAAGCTTACCCGTGACGAGCTGCTGAGCCTCACAAAGAGCTTGTGCGAGATCGCCATGGCTCAAAGCGACGAAAACCGCTTCAGAGGCGGCTTCCGCCCCGGCAACATAAACTTTTCCGCAGACGGCGTTACGGTCGGACCTGCAGACAAGGCCGGCGAGGACGGCTGGACGAAGGACGAGCTTGAATTCATGGCCCCCGAGGTTTTTTGGAACGGCAGAAAGAGTGAAAGTGCCGATGTGTATTCGATAGGTCTTATCCTCTTTGTCGGTCTCAACTGCGGCAATGTGCCTTTTGTCCCTATGGCTGATTACAAGCCCACTCCCGAGATAAGGGCCAATGCGCTGCGAGCCCGTATGAACGGAAAAAAGGTATCGTTACCTAAACCGGACGACAAAGAGCTTGCCGCCATTGTTGAAAAGGCAGTTTGCTTTGCCGAGGAGGACAGATACGCAGATCCCCTTGAGCTTCTGAACGCTTTGAGAGAGTATTGCGGCGAAGAGCCCGTCACGAAGATAGACAGGCTGCCCCCCACGATCGTGAAAAAGCCGGAGCCGCCGGTCGAGGAGAAAAAGCCCGAGCCGAAAAAAAATCCGGAAGTAAAGCCAGAGCCCGAAAAAAAGCCCGAGCCGAAAGAGGAAGTAGCTCCCAAGCAGCCGCAGAAAAGAAAAAAACGCCACAAGTATGTGAAGCAAACGGAGTATATGAAGCACTCCCGCAAGGTGCGTAACCGCACTCTGCTTATTATTGCCGTCATACTTTGCATTTCAGCGCTTGCAGGCGAGTATCACGACACGACGGTCAAGATATTCAACGGCGCAAAGAATGCGGTCGTATCGCTTGCAGAGAGGATAACCGCCGAGCCCGAGCCGACGCCGACCCCCGAACCCACTCCTGCCGCTACACCGACCCCCGAGCCCACTCCCGAGCCGACACCTACACCCACACCGAAACCCATACTTGAGATAATCACCGAGGATGTAAGTTGGGATATGGCCGAGGCAAAGTGCAGAGAAATGGGCGGTCATCTCGTCACCATCAAGGACGAGGCAGATTTCGAAACGGTCTGCGATATGCTCAAGAATACCTCGGCAAAATATGTCTGGATAGGCTGTTACCGCAACAGCGACGGTGAGCTTACATGGACAAGCGGTGAAAAGACCGATTACTACAACTGGGCAAGCGGTGAGCCTTCAAAGGTCGATGCCTACGACGGCACACACGAGGACTATGTCATGCTTGTGCGTCAGTATGACGGCACATGGAAGTATAACGACAGCCGCATGGACCCCTTGGCAGATTACGCAGTATATTACAGCGGCAACATCGCCTACATATGCCAGCACGGATAACATTAAAAAATTCCACTGTTCGTTGAACAGTGGAATTTTTGTTTTAAAAGCCCTCAAAGAGGTTTATCTGCGAGCTTTCCGGCATATCACCGAGTGCGCCGAGTCGCTTGAGTGCTTCAAGGTGGCTCTGGCTGACCTTGGGGCAGGCTGCGCTGACCTCCTCAATAGAGATATAAGTCTGACCGTTTTTCGTGCAGTTTTGCAGGTCGTATGCCGCGGTCTCACCGAGGCCGGATATCGCGACAAACGGCGGCAGGAGCTTACCGTCATCGGTGATGATGAATTTCACCGCATCGGATTTATACAGGTCGATGGGTGCAAACTCGAAGCCTCTCATATTAAACTCGTACACCGCCTCGAGAGTGGTCATAAGGTCCTCTTCCTTGGCAGTTACATCTGGCTTTTTCTTAAGCTCGTTTATCTTGCGCCTTACCGCATCTGTGCCGCCGGTCATCATCTCGGCATCAAAGCCGTCCTTCTGACTTCGGCGATAGAAATACGCGCTGTAAAACGCCAAGGGCTCATGAACCTTGAACCACGCGATGCGGAACGCCATCATGACATACGCAACGGCGTGCGCTTTCGGGAAGAGGTAGGCAATCTTGCGGCAGGACTCAATGTACCACTCGGGAACGCCGAGAGCGTGCATCTGCTCCTCTGCATCGCCGGGGAACTCGCCGCTTTTCTTGACCTTACCCTTACGCACCGCCTCCATCGTCTTAAATGCCAGCGACGGCTCCATGCCCTTTTGAATGAGGTAGAGCATGATATCGTCACGACAGCCGACGGTCTCGTTAACGGTCGCAATATTGTTCACGATAAGGTCGCGGATATTGCCTGCCCAGACATCGGTGCCGTGCGAGAAGCCGGAAAGCCTCACAAGCGTGTCAAACTGCGTGGGCTGCGTCTCGACAAGCATCTGACGGGTAAAGCCCGTGCCGAACTCCGGGATACCGATGCTGCCGGTTTTGCCGATTATCGGGTCGTCATCGGGAAGTCCGAGCACTGTCGGGGTGGTGAATATCTTCATCGTATCGGGGTCTGACAGCAAAATTTCCTTTGCATTGACACCCGTTGCGTCCTCAAGCATTCTGATCATCGTCGGGTCATCGTGACCGAGCTCGTCGAGCTTTAAGAGGTTTGCCTCCATGCAGTGATACTCAAAATGCGTGGTGATGATATCGCTCTTCGGATCATCGGCAGGATGCTGCACGGGACAGAAGTCCGTGACATCCATGTCCTGCGGAATGACGACAAGTCCGCCGGGGTGCTGACCGGTCGTGCGCTTAACACCGACAAGTCCCTTTGCGAGGCGATTTTCCTCGGCCTTTGTGACCTTGAGTTGTCTTTCCTCAAGATACTTCTTGACATAGCCGTAGGCGGTCTTTTCCGCCAGAGTGCCTATCGTTCCCGCTCTGAACACATGGTCCGAACCGAAAAGCTCCTCGGTGTATTTATGTGCCTGCGCCTGATATTCGCCGGAAAAGTTGAGGTCGATATCGGGTGTTTTTTCATTTCCCGGGAAACCGAGGAAGGTCTCGAACGGAATATCGAAGCCGTCCTGCCGCATGAGAGTGCCGCAGTTCGGGCAGTTTTTCGGCGGCATATCCGCGCCGCAGCCGTATGAGCCGTCGGTGATAAACTTCGAATACTTGCACTTGGGGCAGACATAGTGCGGAGGCAAAGAGTTTACCTCCGTGATACCGGACATGTAAGCAACTATCGACGAGCCGACGCTGCCTCGACTGCCGACAAGGTAGCCGTGTTCAAGTGAGTTCTGGACAAGCTTCTGCGCGCTCATGTAGATAACATCGTAGCTGTGGTCAAGTATTGTGTTCAGTTCGGTGTCAACACGCTCCTGCACAAGTTGCGGCGGATTATCACCGTAAATTGAGTGCATCTTGCCGTAGACAAGCTGCTTTAACTCCTCGGCGGAATTTTCTATCTTCGGCGGGTACAGGTCCTTGGGCAGCAGCTCTATCTCGTCTACCTGCGCGGCAATGGCATTCGGATTCGCGATGACGACCTCTTTTGCAACGTCCTCGCCGAGGTAGGAAAATTCCGCAAGCATCTCGTTAGTTGTACGGAAGAATATAGGACAGCCTCTGTCGGCATCGGAAAACTTTTTTGCCGCCTGAAGGATCTTGCGGTACTGCTCGTCCTCCTTGTCGAGGAAGTGGACATCGCTTGCAGCAATAACAGGCTTACCAAGCTCGCGTCCAATGTTCAGAATACGGCGGTTGTAATCCTGCAACACCGTTTCATCGCTGACAACGCCGTTATCAATGAGAAAACGGTTATTGCCGATGGGCTGAATTTCGAGGTAATCGTAAAACGAAGCTATGCGCTTGAGCTCAGCGTCCGACGCACCGTGCATCACTGCGCCGTAAAGCTCGCCCATTCCGCAGGATGAGCCTACCAGAATACCCTCTCTGTGCTTAACAAGCAGGCTCTTAGGCACCGTCGGAGTCTTGTGGAAATATTTAAGATACGACTGCGAAACAAGCTCGTACAGGTTTTTAAGTCCTACCTTGTTCTTGACAAGCAGTATCATATGGCGGGATTTACTATGGTCGGCAGGCTTAATTTTGCGGAAAACGCTCTGAATATCGTTTACCGTCTTTGCACCCTCCTGCTCGAGCATAGGCAAAAATCTTCCCATTATGCGTGCAACGACAAGGGCATCGTCTGATGCGCGGTGGTGGTTGAAATCGGGCAGGCTCAGCCTGTTTGACACCATATCGAGCTTATGCCGCTTTAAGTCGGGCAAAAGCGCGTGGGAAAGTGCCAGCGTGTCGATATACACGGGCTCAAAATCAATACCGCTGCGTGCTGCTGCCGACGCCATAAAGCCGGTATCAAAATCGGCATTGTGTGCAACTATGGGTCTGTCACCGGCAAATTCAAGGAATGCACGCAGTGCCTCAGCTTCGCTCGGCGCACCCTTGACATCGTTGTCGGTAATGCCGGTAAGCTGCGTTATCTCCGCCGGAATGTGCATTTCGGGGTCAACAAAGGTGTTGAAGCTCTCCTTAATTTCGTCTCCGGCAAAAATTACCGCGCCTATCTCCGTCATTCTGTCCGAGCCTGCGTTAAGTCCCGTAGTCTCGATATCAAATGCAACCATTTCGGTATTTATGGGCAGCTCACTGTCGCCGTGAACGGCAAGGGAGCCGTCAACATCGTTCACAAAATAGCACTCAAGGCCGTAGATTATCTTGACTCCGTGCTTTTTGCCCGCTTTCCACATATCCGGAAAAGCCTGCAAAACTCCGTGGTCGGTGACTGCTATCGCAGGGTGGCCCCAATAAGCGGCGCGCTTTACTATCTCGGCAGGCTCGGTGAGCGCGTCAAGGGCGGAAAAACGCGTATGTACATGAAGCTCGACCCGCTTTTCCTCGGCATCGTCGGGGCGTATATGCTTCTTGCCCTTCATGATATGCCGCGGCTCGATGACCATATCCTCGTCATAGCGGCTGTAATTGACAACGCCGGAGACAACAACGTGGTCGCCCTCGTTTATCTTTGAGATTATCGACTGATCGTCCTCGGAGCGCAGGTAGCGCGAAACGCGGATAGAGCCCGTGAGATCGGTCATATCAAAGCAAAGAACCGCGCCGTCACGCTTTTGCAGCTTGCGGCTGGTTACCTCAAAGACATCACCCTCAATAACGACATTCCCCGAATCAAGCGTAAGCTCCGACATCCGGATTGGTGCTTTTTTGATGCTTCTGCCCATGAGAACATCCCCCGTCGGCTTTGGGACAGCGGTTTCGACGCCCTGCTTTTTTGGGGGTCCATATTCCGTTTTCGGTTTGGGATAATCCGGCTTGAGCTCGACAGCTTTCAGACCATAGTCGGCTTTTATCCTGCCGCACACGGCGTCAAGCTCTGCAGGCGCAGGCAGGCGCGTGAAATGCGCGGCTATGCTCATGGTCTGCTCAGCCGTGCTGACCGCAACATCGGTCACATATGCCTTATCCAGTCCGCCGCAGCTTGCCTTCAACGCGGCAAGACCCGGGAATATTTCAAGAATTGATGTATGTTCGCTCACGCTTAAACCTCGGTGTCTTTCTCTATCAAATCTATTAGTGCATCGCACAGCGCATCAAAGGGGTATGTTCCCAGCACCTCGCCGTGCCTTAAAAGCAGACCGCAATCCTTGCCGCCGGCAATGCCGTAGTCGGCCTCTCTTGCCTCCCCCGGTCCGTTTACGACACAGCCCATGACCGCAACGGTTATATTGCGCTCGATACCCTCGATGCGCTTTTCCACCTCGTGGGCAAGGCCTATGAGATCGATCTGCGTTCTGCCGCAGGTCGGGCATGACACGAGCCTTACGCCCTGTCTTAGTCCTGCCGCCTTGAGTATCGCAATGCCGGTCTTGACCTCCTCAACGGGGTCTGCCGTAAGGGATACTCTTATGGTGTTTCCGATACCCTCGCACAAAAGCGTGCCGATACCGACGGCGGACTGGATAGTTCCGTTCCATGCCGTGCCGGTCTCGGTTACTCCGAGGTGCAGGGGATATTTAAATTCCTCCGATGCAAGGCGGTAGGCCGCTATCGTGAGCGGCACTCGTGAAGACTTCATCGAAAGGCAGATATCGTCAAAATCATATCTGTTTAAAAGCTCAATGTGTCCCCTTGCGCTTTCCACCATTGCCTCCGGCGTGGGGTGGCCGTATTTTTCCAGAAGCCGCTTTTCAAGGCTTCCGGAATTTACGCCTATGCGAATGGGAATATTGCGCTTTTTGCAAGCCTCGGCAACGGCCCTGACATTCTCGTCACCGCCGATATTGCCGGGGTTAATTCTTATCTTGTCGATACCCCGTGCCGCCGCTTCAAGTGCAAGGCGATAGTCAAAGTGGATATCCGCAACAAGGGGAATATCGACCTGCTCCTTTATCGCGGAAACAGCCTGCGCCGCTCGCATATCCGGTATCGCAATGCGGACTATATCGCAGCCCGCTGCCTTAAACTGTTTTATCTGCTCGACGGTGCTTTCAACATCGTGCGTCTTTGTGTTGCACATCGACTGCACCGTGACCTCTGCGTCACCGCCCACGGCTATACCGCCGACCGCGATTTTTATCGTTTCGTTCCTCTTATCCATGTCTTACCCCGTAATAAGCTTCGCAATATCGTTATACATCACAAGTGCCATAAGTCCCAAAAGCAGCACCATGCCTGCCATGTGGATATAGCCCTCGTACTTGGGGTCAAGCTTTTTGCGGCTTATTGCCTCGATTATCACCGTCACTATCATGAGGAACACTCTGCCGCCGTCAAGTGCCGGAATGGGCAGCATATTCATGATGGCGAGGTTTACCGCGATAAATGCGGAGATGTATATAAGATTATCCGCCGCCGCCCTTGCGTTCTCCGCCTGCTGACCGACATCGTTCATCATATCCACAATGCCGACGGGGCCGGACATATCCTTTAATCCGACAGAGCCGCTGACAAGGTCCTTGAGCCCTATCCACACCCAACGCGAAAACTCCATCGCCGTGTTCCATGTGTACTCGAGCTTAGCACCGAAGGTCGCCTCGGTGTAGCCGAAAACGAAGCCGTATTTGGGACCCTCATCGGCATATTCGGCATAGGTTTTCATGCTAAGTTCAAAGTCGTTAAGCTCCACCTTTTCACCGTTGCGGAGCATTACTATGTCATGCACACCGTTGCCGCGCATGAGGAAAGCCGACACATCGCTTACAAGATAAATGCGCTGACCGTCGATGCTGTAAAAGGTATCGCCGGCCTGCATCGCATCGGCACTTTCATAGGGGCAGCCCTCCATGAAGTGGTCGATGGTCGGTGTGACGAAGGCCTGAGCTCCGGCATACATGATGAGTATGAGCACAACGCCGAGCAGAAAATTCATGAACGAGCCGGCGCAGAGGATAACGAGCTTCTTCCAAAAGCCCTGATTTGTAAACGCTCTGGGGTCCTCCGACTCCTCATCCTCGCCTGCCATTGCGCAAAAGCCGCCTATCGGCAGAAGTCTGAGAGCGTACATTGTCTCACCCCTCTGCTTTTTGAAAAGCGCAGGGCCCATACCTATTGCAAACTCCTCGACCTTTACACCGCACAGCTTTGCCGCCGTGAAATGGCCGAACTCATGAATGGCGATAAGCACGCCGAATATGATTATTGCGATAATAATATACATCAGGAAAAATGCTCCGTAACAAATACTCTGGCGGCTTTATCTGCCTCCAGTATGGTTTCGAGATCGGGGTCTTTTACTATTTTTATGCCCTCGACCGCCGCTAAAGCACAGTCGTATATCCGATTGTAGCCAAGCCGATGACTGAGGAACATCGAAACCGCCACTTCGTTAGCCGCACTCATAATGCAGGGCGCGGTGCCGCCTATTCTCGCGCAGTCCATGGCAAGCTTCAGGCAGGGTGTTTTTTCAAAATCGGGTGCTTCAAAGGTGAAGTCGCGCATAACGGCAAAGTCAAGCCGCTTAAACGGTGAATCCACCCTCTCCGGATATGTCATCGCAAGCTGAATGGGCAGTCCCATATCCGGCACGCCAAGCTGGGCAATGACCGTGCCGTCAATGAGCTCGACCATGGAGTGGATGATGCTCTGCGGATGTACGACGACCTGAATATCGTCGGGGGTAACATCAAAAAGGTGCATGGCTTCTATAAACTCAAGCCCCTTGTTCATCATTGTCGCGGAATCTACCGAAATCTTTGCACCCATGCTCCAGTTGGGGTGCTTTACCGCCTGCTCGGGGGTGATATTCTCCAGCTCTGCACGGCTTTTTCCTCTGAATGGGCCGCCGGAGCCTGTGAGAAGTATTTTTTTAAGCTCACCCTTTTTTCTGCCCATGAGGCATTGGAATATGGCCGAATGCTCGGAATCAACGGGCACTATCTCCGCACCCGTCTGCGCCGCTCTGGGCATGACTATCTCACCCGCACACACAAGGGTCTCCTTGTTGGCAAGTGCAATGCGCTTTTTAGCGTCTATCGCCGCCAGCGTAGGCTTTAAGCCTATAGAGCCGGAAACGGCGGTCACCACGCAGTCGGCCTCATCGAGCGTTGCCGCTTCGATAAGCCCCTGAAGTCCGCTGCCGACTCTGATATCGGTATCGGCAAGCGAGGTTTTCAGGGACGCTGCCGCCTTTTCGTCGTAAACAGCGACGAATTTGGGCTTTAAGCGTCTTGCCTGCTCCTCGAGCATATCGGTTTTCCTGTTGGCGGTCAGTGCAACAACCGGCAGTCCGAGATGCTCAGCCGCCGCTATGCTTTGGCGGCCTATCGAGCCTGTGCTGCCTAAGATTGAAATTGCCTTTGTCATGTCTTTACACCTCCGAAGCGTCGGTCGCGGCTGTTAAACGCCGCTATCGCCTCGTCAAGCTCCTCAGGCGTGAAATCCGGCCAAAGCGTGTCTGTATAATAAAACTCCGAATACGCACACTGCCATAGCAGGAAGTTCGACAGTCTGTACTCGCCGCCGGGTCTGATGATAAGCTCGGGGTCGGGAATACCCGCCGAATACATATACTTTGAAAGCTTTTCCTCGGTAAGCTCGCCGATTGCCCTGCCTTCGGCAACATCCCTTGCGTAAAGCTCGGCTGCTCTGACGATCTCCGCTCTGCCGCCGTAGTTGAGGCAGATATTCGCCTGAAAGCCCTTGACATGCTGCGTTATCTCATCGGTTTTAGCAACAAGTGCCTGAAGCTCCGGGGAAAGCCTTGAGGTATCCCCGAACACCTTCATGCGTATATGCTTTTTCTCCATATCGCGGATAGCCTCGTGCAGGTACTTATCAAGCAGCTTCATAATGCCGCCGACCTCGTCCTCGGGGCGCTTCCAGTTTTCCGTTGAAAATGCGTACACCGTGAGGTACTCGATGCCTATCTTCTGACAGTAGGTCGCTATATTTCTGAAATTCTCCGCTCCTGCCAGATGGCCTGCACTGCGCGGCATGCCGCGCTTTTTGGCCCATCTGCCGTTGCCATCTAATATGATGGCAATATGGCGGGGAAGGCATTTTGCCTGCTCCCCCGCCGCATTGTTTGTCTTATCTGTTGCCATATTAAATCTCGAAAAGTTCCTTTTCCTTTTTATCGGTTATGTTATCGACTTCTTTGATGTAATCATCGGTGAGCTTCTGAATATCCTTTTCGATGGTCTTGTAGTCGTCCTCGGTTATCTCGGATGCCTTCTGCTGCTTCTTGAACTTATCAATAGCGTCACGGCGGATATTGCGGACTGCGACCTTTGCCTCCTCGCCGTACTTCTTGACCTGCTTTGCGAGCTCCTTACGGCGCTCCTCGGTGAGCTGCGGGAATACAAGGCGGATAACTCTGCCGTCGTTCTGGGGATTGATGCCGAGTTCGGAGGCGAGAATTGCCTTCTCGATGCCCTTGAGAACGGATGCGTCCCAAGGCTGGATCATCAGGGAACGGGGGTCGGGAACGGAAACGGAGGCTACCTGCTGAATGGGGGTGGGCACTCCGTAATAATCGACGGTGATCTGATCGAGGACCGCTGCGTTTGCGCGGCCGGCGCGAACGGATGCAAGCTGGGTCTTGAGGACCTCTGCGGTTTTCTTCATCTTGCTTTCAAATTCAATATAATCGGACATGTTGCTACCTCCTGTTATGTTTTTATCTTATTTTGTGACCAGTGTGCCGAGCTTTTCGCCGCGGAGCACACGGACTATATTTTCGGGCTGTGCGAGTGCAAACACGATAACGGGAATGTCGTTATCCATCGCGAGGCTTGTTGCGGTGGTATCCATGACGGCAAGATGCTGTGCAAGCACCTCGTCGTAGCTTATGCTGTCATATTTAACGGCGCCGGGATCAATTCGGGGGTCTGCGCTGTATACTCCGTCGATATTCTTGGCAAGCAAAATTGCATCTGCGCCTATCTCGGCGGCACGAAGAACAGCGGCGGTATCGGTCGAGAAGAAGGGGCAGCCCGTGCCGCAGCCGAACATGACGACCTCGCCGTTTTCAAGGTGCTTAATCGCATCCGCGGTGCTGTAACGCTCGCCGACACCCTGAATGTCAACGGCAGTCTGAATGCAGGCCTTTGCGCCTATCTGCTTGAAAACATCGGCTACCGCAAGACAGTTCATAGCCGTTGCGAGCATTCCCATTCTGTCTGCGCTGACACGCTCGACATGGCCCGCTCCGTCCTTGACACCGCGCCAGAAGTTGCCGCCGCCGACAACGATGCCGACCTCAACGCCCATATCCACGCAGCTTTTTACGGTTTTGCAGACATTTGCGATAAAGTCAAAGTCAAAGCCGGTTTTTTTCTCTCCGGCAAGTGCCTCGCCGCTGATTTTAATCAGCACACGCTTATAAACAGGACTATCCATTCTGCCCTCCTTTAAATATCAAGAATACCTATTATAACTATACCCACTATGACTACCAAAACAGACGCATAATGCTTCTTCGACAGCTTTTCCTTGAGGAAAAGCCTGCTCCATATGACCGATGCAACGCAGTAGGACGAAATTATCGGAGCTGCAAGAGCCGCATGGTCAGCGTCTGCCAAGGCGTAGATATACGCAAACTGGCCGGCAGTTTCAAACAGTGCGCCGGTGTACTTGGGTGCTTCCTGCTTGGGAATGAGACGCTGCTTTTTAACACCGAGAACATAAATTGCACATACTATGCCGACGGCAAGGAAGGTCAGCTCATACGCAACATTGGCAGAATCCTCATTTAATACCTCAAGCACCTTGGAATCTGCAAAAGTACCCAGAGCATCGAGCAGGCAATAGATAATCGGCAGCGTTATGGCCACCCAGCTTTTTGCGTAGTGATGATTGCACGCATCCTGACGGGCCTTTCTGAGCTCCTCATCCTCATTTGCCTCGGTAATACCGAGACACACGACGCCGATGCACACAAGTGCCACCGCCAGAAGCGCAATGGGCGGCAGCTCACCGAAGCCCTCGGTCGCAAAAATAAGTATCGCGACTATCGCGCCGGAGGAATTGCATATAGGCGAGGATATCGACAGCTCGATATATCTCAGCCCCAGATAGCCTATAGCCATCGAGAGTATGTACAGTGCCGATACCGGCAGATATGTAAGAATAATCTCGGGATTTATCTCAACACCGCCGACAAATATCTCATAAGCGGCATGAAGTCCCATGACCACGCCGACCGCCATGACCATTTTTAAATGGCTGTACTTATCCTTTGCATCCTGACATCCTATCTTTGAAAACAGGTCGGAGCCGCTCCAGCAAAGCAAGGCTGCTACTGAAAACCAAAACCACATATTTTGTACCTCTTGCTCCCATTGTATATTAATCTGAAGTATTTTACCACAGACACGCTGATTTGACAATTATCAAATGACAAATTGTGCGCACTTGAGGGCTTATAATTTTTGCATGGAGACAATCTACATAGACCGGCTGTTTATTATAAACCTCATATGTGACTATCTTATCGTGCTCGGCTCGGCAAGAGTGTGCGGACTTTTGCTGCGCAGGTGGAGGTATGCCCTTGCCGCACTGTTTGGCGCGATATATGCCGTGCTTTCCGTTTTTCCGAGCTTTGCATTTCTGACGCTTTTGCCGATAAAGCTTGCCGCAGGCATCTTAATGGCACTCATTGCTTTTGCAAACGAGCCCCAATTTCTGCGCTGTGCAGCGGTGTTTTTCGCCGTTTCCGCACTTTTCGGCGGCATACTGTGGGCAGTATCCGCGCAAAGCGGCCCGTACTCGGGCGGTGCGGTTTATCTGCCTGTTTCGATGCCCGTTTTAGTGCTGAGCTTCGGAATAATCTATGCTGCGATGAGCGTCGTTTTTCGCAGAACAGTCAAAAGCGCGGATAAGGCGGTTTGCACGGTGCGTATCGAGTTTCTCGGTAAAGCCGTTACGCTTCGGGCATTGTACGACAGCGGCAACTGCCTGTACGACCCGATGACGGGTAGCGCGGTGCTTATAGCCGGTGCAGATCGCCTTGCACCGCTTTTCCCGACGGATTTAGAGCTGTTTAAAAACGCAAGTGCCGCTCAGATAGTTGCATCGGATAAATACGCCGGCAAAATGCGGCTTATCCCCTACTCCGTCGTCGGAACGGAAAGAGGGCTTTTGCCGGCATTTAAGCCCGATAAGCTCAGCATTGACGCAATTGCGCGTGACGACATAGTTGTTGCCGTGTCCCCCACGCCGATCAGCGGCGACGGCTTCGACTGCATCATTTGAAAGGAGAAGGCATGGAATTATTAAAAAAAATCAAGGCTTGGCTTGAAAAGCATTTTGCCCCCGCTCCGTCGGAGCTTTTCTACATAGGCGGCAGCGATATTCTCCCTGCACCCCTCGAGCGTGAAGAGGAGGAACAGGCGATACTCGCAATGGAAGCCGGCGACGAAAAGGCAAAGCAGCTTCTCACAGAGCACAATCTGCGGCTTGTCGTGTACATTGCAAGGCGCTTTGAAAACACGGGGCTTAACCTCGAAGATCTGATTTCGATTGGGACGATAGGGCTTATCAAGGCGATAAACACCTTCAAGTCCGCAAAAAGCATAAAGCTTGCTACCTATGCCTCCCGTTGTATTGAAAACGAGATACTCATGTATCTGCGCAAGGTGAGCAATCAGCGCACCGAGGTGAGCTTTGACGAGCCCTTAAACACCGATTGGGACGGCAACGAGCTGCTGCTTTCCGATGTTCTCGGCACGGATGACGACGAGGTTTGCAGACCGCTTGAGGATGATGCGGATAAGCAGATGCTCACGGCGGCGATACGAACTTTGAACGAGCGTGAGCGGAACATAATCGTCCTGCGCTTCGGTCTGGACGGCAAAAACGAGCTTACGCAGAAGGAGGTCGCCGACCTCATGGGTATTTCGCAAAGCTATATAAGCCGCCTCGAAAAGCGAATAATCGTGCGTTTAAGGCGCGAAATGATAAAACAGATGCAATAAGAAAAACCGACTGAAAATTCAGTCGGTTTTTCTTGTAATTATTCGGTTTTCCACTTCTTGCAGCGGTTTGCAATACGCTTTTTCTTGCGTATGCCGTGAATTATGAAATATAACGCAAGACCTGCCGTAACGACTCCCATGCAAACGATCGCATAGGTATCTACGCTGCCCTGAGTTTTGACTTCGAGCCAAAGCGAATCCATGAGCTGGTTTGTCTGCTCGTCGAGGAAGGAAAAGGCAGAGCCGTTTGCAAGTGTTTCGCTGCTGGGATAGGCAATGTCGCTTGCAACGGTGTCGGGGTCCATGAACTCCTTTGCGGCGGATATCGGCGTTGAATAGCCGAGATAGTCGAGGTTTTCGCCGCTTACCTCAGCTCCGCACAGGAAGTTGATGTATGCCTCTGCCGCCGCTTTGTTCTGGCAGCTTTTCGGGATGCACATGGCGTCTATAAAGAGGTTAAAGCCCTCCTTAGGGAAGAAAAAGCTGAGGTTTTCATTCTCCTGCACCATTTGCAGATAGTCGCCGGCATAATAGGGTGCTATCCACGCCTCCTCACGCTCCATCTTGTCGTAGATCTGGTCCATGACATAGCTCTGCACCAAAGGCTTCTGCTCGATGAGCTTATATGCTGCGCTGCGCAGCTCATCCGGATCTTCGGTGTTTATGTCTATACCGAGGAGCAGCTCGGAGATCGCAAAGGCGTCACGGGGGTTATCGAACATGAGGATCTTGCCGGAATATTTTGTGTTCCACAGCAGATCCCACGAGCCGAGGTCGGCTTCGTCGACATACTTCTTGTTGTAGATAAGTCCAACGGTACCCCAAGTATACGGCACGGTATATTTATTGTCCGGGTCAAAGGCGGTGTTTTTGTATGCCTCATCGACCAGCTTATAATTGGGAATGTTCGAGAAATCCAACTCCAGCAGCATATCCTCCGCTATAAGTCGTGCTACCATATAGTCTGAGGGAATGATGACATCGTAGGTGCTGCCGCCGGTTTTTAGCTTGGTGTACATGGTCTCGTTCGAGTCAAAGGTCATGTAGTTTACCTTTATACCCGTTGCCTCTGTGAATGCCTTGTTGACATCTATATATCCGTCAGTACCGTCGGATATATACTGACCCCAGTTGTAGACATTTATGGTCACGGGCTCTGCGCTTGCCTGCACAGGAACGGCGGTGAGTACAAGAACAAGGCACAGGGCGAAAGCAAGCAGTCTTTTCATACATTCACCTGCTTTCTGCGGAAGGCACGGCGGTTTTCACGGCTGCGCCTTTCGTCACGCTCCTGCAGGAGATTCATGACTACCATCACGAGCAGTATCGCCGCAAACAGCAGCGTAAACAGCGCGTAAATCTTAGGCTGGAGCGGCTTTTTCGTGTAGTTATAGATCTCCACGGGCAGAGTGACAAATCTCGGTCCGTAGACGAAATAGCTGATAACAAAGTCATCAAGGCTCATCGTAAACGCCATGAGCGCACCGGAAACTATGCCCGGGGTTATCTCGTGGATAACTACCTTGAAAAATGCCTGCGCCGGTGTGCAGCCAAGGTCCATCGCCGCCTCCTTCAGGTGGGGATCCATCTGCTGGAGCTTAGGCATTACGGACAAAATGACATACGGCAGATTAAAGGTTATGTGCGCAATAAGCAGCGTTGCAAAGCCGAGAATGTTGTTTATCTTCATCATAGTTCCGACAAAGGCAAACAGCAAAGCAAGTGAAACACCGGTAACAATCTCGGGGTTTGTCAGCGGAATGTTGGTTACGCCCATGGTAAAGCTGCGAAGTCTGGGTCCCATCGAATGAATGCCGATGGCGGCGGCAGAGCCGATCACCGTGGCGATCAGAGAGGAGATGACGGCGATTATCACCGAGTTTAAAAGCAGCGGCAGAAGCACACCGTCCTTAAACAGCTCGCCGTAGTTATCGAAGGTAAAGTCCTTGAACACCGCAATATCCATACCGCTGTTGAAGGATGCAACTGCCAGCACTATCATCGGTGTATACAGAAACAGAAGGACTATGACGGTGAATACCCTGTTGAATTTTTTCATACCGTTATGACCTCCTCATCATCGCTGAAGCGGTTCATAACTCCGATGCAGATAAATATCATGACCATCAAAATGAGGCTGAGAGCTGCGCCGAGATTGGGGTTATACGCGGTCTTGAACTGGCTCTCGATGACATCGCCGATGAGCGTTGTGCCCGATGAGCCGAGCTTCTGGGAGATATAAAAGGTGGACACCGCAGGCACAAACACCATGGTAAAGCCCGAGATGACGCCCGGCACGCTAAGCGGCAGTATCACGCGCTTAAAGACATTTGCACCATTGCAGCCGAGATCCTCGGCAGCCTCGATAAGCCGCTTGTCTATCTTCATGATAACGCTGTAAAGCGGCATTATCATATACGGCAGATAGTTATACACCATGCCGAGTACGACCGCTCCGTTATTGCGGATAAGCGGCAGCGGCTCCATGCCGAGGGCGGTTATGAGATTGTTTATGATGCCCGTATCCTCGGTAAGCGCGACCCACGCGAGGGTGCGCAGCAAAAAGCTTATGCACATGGGCAGCATTACGAGCATATACAAAAACCGCTGGGTGGTCTCCTTGCAGCCGGCAATATAATAGGCAACGGGGTAGCCGATTATCAGACAGATAACCGACGATATCAGCGCAAGCCATATGCTCTTTATAAGTATCGGCATATAGTTGCCGAGGTTTGAAATATTCTTGAGAGTGAATTCACCCGTTTGAGAGTCGGTGAAGGCAAAGTAGGCTACTATGGCAAGCGGCACAATTGTAAACAGTGCCATCCACACGAGGTACGGTGCGGCAAGCGTTCTACTCTTCATCTTCGCCGCCCTCCGCAGATTCCTCCGCTTCCTCGGAGCTGCCCTCGAGGTAGACCTCGGGGTCGTCCATCTCATCGTACTCGGCAGAGTAGGAGCTGTAATCGCCGAACATTCCCGAATACTCGCTCTTGTGCATGATGTGGATATCCTCCGGCTCAAGGCGGATACCGATATACGAGCCGACCTTGTTATAATCCGTGGTCTGGATAAGCCACTTGAAGCCCTTGAAGTCAACTATGGTATCGTAGTGAACACCCTTGAAGGTGACGCTCGTGACCGTGCCGCAAAGGTGACCGTCGTCGGGAGGAACGATGTCTATATCCTCGGGGCGGATGACGACATCGACAGGCTCGTTTTTCTCAAAGCCCGCGTCAACGCATTTGAACTTGCGTCCGAAGAACTTGACCAGCCTATCCTCAAGCATAACGCCGTCAAGAATATTACTCTCACCGATGAAGTCGGCAACGAAAGCGTTTTTCGGCTCGTTGTAGATATCCTCCGGAGTGCCTATCTGCTGGATGCGGCCCTTGTCCATGACGACAACGGTGTCGGACATGGAGAGTGCCTCCTCCTGGTCGTGGGTGACATATATAAAAGTGATGCCCATCGCCTGCTGAATGCGCTTAAGCTCGTTTTGCATATCCTTACGCAGTCTGAGGTCAAGTGCGCCGAGAGGCTCGTCAAGCAGCAGCACCTTGGGTCTGTTGACAAGAGCTCTGGCAATGGCAACACGCTGCTGCTGACCGCCGGAGAGCTGCGAAACCTTGCGGTTTTCAAAGCCCTTCAGGCTGACTATCTCCAGCATTTCCGTAACGCGCTCGTCGATCTCCTCCTCGGGCAGCTTTGCAAGGCGAAGCCCGAAGGCAACATTTTCATACACATCAAGGTGCGGGAACAGCGCATACTTCTGGAAAACGGTGTTGACCTTTCTCTTGTGAGGCGGGACATCATTGATCCTCACACCGTCAAAAAGCACATCTCCACTTGTGGGCTTAATGAAACCGCCGATGATTCTCAGCGTGGTGGTCTTGCCGCAGCCGGAGGGGCCTAAAAGCGTGAGGAATTCCTTATCATTGAAGTACAGGTTAATATCGTCTAAAACGATCTCGTCGTCAAACGCCATTTGACAATTCACAAGGCGAATGAGTTCTTTGGACATTTATCCTCCCCCATTTCTATTTAATAATAAAAGACGCCCCGAAACTGCTTCCGGAGCGTCCTTTGCAGACGAATACAATATACAGACAATCCCTTGGAAAGTCAACAAAAATTCCATAATTTCGTCTTAATTTTTCTTATAATGACTCAAGCTCGGAAATACCGAAGTATTTTTCGGCAAAATCTACGGATTTCACGCAAAATTCCTTGCCTCTGAGATATTCAAGACAGCCTGCATCCGTCGGGAAGGTAAAGCGCAGCTTATATGAATACAGTGCCTGCCCCTTTTCGCCGTAGCCCCTGTTGAACCGCTCGCTTCCGTATTTTCCGTCGCCCAGCAGCGGACAGCCGAAATGCGCCATCTGAGCCCTTATCTGGTGAGTACGACCGGTCAGAAGCCTACACTCGACAAGCGACAAAGCCCCCTTTGAGGCTATTGTCCGATACTCGGTCACCGCCGTCTTTGCGCCCGGCTCGGGGCGGTTCTTGACATAGACCTGATTTTTCTGCGCGTCCTTGAACAGATAGTTTTCAAGCCGTCCCCGCGAGGGCTTGGGTCTGCCCTGCACGGCGCACAGATAGAGCTTTTCTATCTCGCGCATCTTTATCTTATCGTTGAGTATCCGCAATGACTCGGCATTTTTCGCTGCAATGACTATACCGCCTGTGTTGCGGTCTATGCGGTTGCACAGTGCCGGAGCAAAAGAGTTTTCCTCCTTGGGCCGCCACTCGCCCTTTTGTGCCATGTAAGCCTGGATATTAGCAATGAGGGTATTGTAATCCCACTGACCTGCACTGTGGCACAGAACACCCGGCTTTTTGTCGGCAAGCAGAACATTCTCGTCCTCGTAAACGATGTTTAGCTTCGGTGTTCCCACCTTGAGATAGGAGTTTTCCTCCCTCGGCTTTTCAAAAAACTCATCGTTTATATACAGGCTCAGAACATCGCCCTCGGCAAGACGGGTATCACGCTTTGCACCCTTGCCGTTGAGCTTTATGCGCTTTATTCTGATGTATTTTTGCAGCAAGGCCTCCGGCAGAAGCGGCACAGCCTTAGCCACGAAGCGGTCAAGTCTTTGACCTGAGTCATTTCGTTTTATCGTTAATTCTTTCATGTCTCCCAGTATACACGCAGTTATTCATTAACGCAAGAAAAAGGCAACCCATCGGGTTGCCTTTTCGTAATTATATTCAATAAAGGATCAATTGATCAGTCCATACCCTTAACGGTCATCCAAACCATACCTGCAAAATATGCTGCACCGAAAACTCCGAGTCCTGCTATCATTTTTTAGATCCCCTTTCAAAAAATCATGTTCAGGTTTTTCCCTGCTTGCAATTTCAGTATAGTCTGTTTTTAGGAAAAATCAACTCTTTTTTGTGGGTTTCTCACAAGTGCGCTTGTATACTTTGCACAATTTAACGGTATTTGCAGTTTAATTCTGACATCTTTCAAAACTGCACTTTTCCCTTTTTGCATTTTGAAGCCTGACCATTTGCATTATTCATTTTCGGCATTTACGGCGGCAAAAGCACCGGTCAAAATGCAATTTTTTCTATTCGTTTTTGCAGCGCGGCTTGCATTTTTTGCAGGCTTAAAATTTCATTTGCAAGTTTTGGCTGTCAAACCATGCATTTTTCTTGCATTTTTTCAGCATTTTGCAAGTACATCGTGCATTTTCGCAGGCTGTTTTTCAACTTCGTAAGAGTATTTTCGTAAAATCCGTACAGAAAAAGCCGCACAACTGTTCTCCGATGTTTTTGGGCATTTATTCGTGCTTGCATTTGCCAAAAGCTGAAATTTCAGCTTTTGGCGTGAAAAAGCGGCCCGAAATTTATCCGAGCCGCCGCAATTAGTTCCAAACTTCATAATGATGCACCGTTTTTTTGTGTTGTACAACGCTTTTTGCAAGGAACGCGTCAAATCATTTCATGTCAATGAAAACGATTTCGTCCGCCTTGACCAGTCCGAGCTTTTCCCTTGCGAGTGCTTCGGTTGATTCGTCGCTGCCGAGGCTTTCGATATCAGTCTTGAGCTTTTCGTTTTCCGCCTGTGCCTGCATAAGCTGCGCCTTGAGCTCCGCCGTTGCCGATTCGGCCTCGTTTAAGCTGCCCATTACGGTCACGAGGCTCAGGGTAGCATATGTGACCAGCACGGTCAGCACTATCCCCGCTATGCAATGTGTCCTTTTCAACTGCCTTTTTCCTACCCTTTCTCATTTTCTCCGCTTTCATTATATACCATATATTTGCATTTGAAAAGTGCTTTTTGATGATTCGGGCGATTATTTTTAAAGTATTTACAGTCGGGGCAAGCACCGCAGCTATAAGCTCCGCTGTTTTATTCAGCACCTTAAGAACAATATCACTTAAAAGCAGCATATAGCTTGCAAAGCCAAGGGCAAAAAAGGCAAGCATAAAAATATGCAGCGAGCCGCCGCCTGCATCCATGCCGAGAGTGAACAGTGTACAAAGTGCAGCAATACTGAAAAGTCCGTCAAGCAGTGCCGAGGCTTTGAGTTTTCGCCTTAAAACTCTGAAAACGTCGTAGATACCACCTACGGTGAAGCCCGAAAGCCACGATGCCCCGAGCTGAAAAAGCTGCTGTGATACATCTATCTCCATTTATCCGAAAAGTCTTGACCAGAAGCCGCCCGACTGCGCCTTTTCCTCATAGCTCAGGTCGGTTATCATGCCCTCTACCTTCAGTTCGCCGACATCAAGGCTTATTTTGCCTATATGCAGGCCGCTGCCGCGAACAATCAGGTTGCCTTGCGAGGTGTTTATAACAATTGTCGCTTCGTCAAAGCTCTCAACATCGTCTACTCCCGTGACCGTGAGTCTGCATCTGTCGTCCATGCTAAGCGAATGGGCCTTAACGGCCGGTTTTACCTTTTCCTCGTATGCCATAGTCCATACTCCTTTGCTTTTTGTATAAGACTATGACCGAAAACGAAAAAAGAGACCCGATCGGGTCTCTTATATCTTGCTTTCACCAATGACGGCTATGCCGTGTTTTTTGAGAAGCTCCGCCGTTACGCCGTCGCCGGGTGTAAGCGTTCCGCTGAATGTGCCGTCATATATCGTGCCGCTGCCGCATGACGGGCTGTTCTCCTTTAGTATCGCAAGCTCCGCTCCGAACAGTTTTGCAAGATAAAGTGCAGCCTGTGCGCCTTTTTGAAACTCCGCCGTGACATCTGCACCCAGCTTTGACAGTACCATGCCGTCAAGTCTCTCCGAGGGTGTTCTCGGCGTAGTCAAGCCGCCGTATGCCTCGGGGCAAACCGGTATCAGCTCGTATTCTGCCTTGAGCTTTTCGAGCTTTTCATCACTCATGCGGTTATTGCCGCCGTCATATCTGCAATCAACGCCTAAAAGGCAGGCAGATATAAGTGCTTTCTTCTTCATCGTTTTCTAAGCCCCAGAACGGCACCGCAAATGCCGCCGATAATATGCGTAAGCTGCGAGATGTTATCACTCATCATCACTCCGTCAACTATCTCGTTGCCGAGGTACAGTACAAGAACGAGTATTAGCGTTATGGGAATGCAGCCGTCGCGCATACCGGCGAGCGAGGCCATAACTATCATCATAAACACTATGCCCGATGCTCCCAAAAGCATCGTGCCCGGAAACAGGAACCAATGTACCAGTCCCGACACCAGTGCCGTTATGATGATTGCGCTCAGGAGGTTTCTGCTGCCGTACTTTTCCTCAAGTCCGGGACCTACGACGAGTATCATCATCATGTTGGCTATGTAGTGGCTGTAATCGGAGTGACCGAGCACATGGAGGATAAAGCGCGGATATGTGAGTATATCGGCAAGGGAGGAGTGCCAAACGCTGAACAGATATTTGGTCGTCCAGCCGTCTGTGAGCTTGCCCAGCAGCAGCGCACCCAGCGATATAAGCGCAAAGGTCAGAACCACCGGTGAGTTATATTGAAGTCTGAACAGTCTTTTCATTTGAGGCTCTCCAGTGCGTTCTCGTAATACTCCTTTGTGCGCTCGTCAAAGCAGACCATGCGCACACGCTCTATCTCGGGATGCTCGAAAAGATACTCGGCAATCGCCTTTATCGCGATGTGCGACGCTTTATCCAGCGGAAAATGATAAACGCCGGTGGATATTGACGGAAAATCAACGGTTTTGCAGCCGTTCTCGCTTGCCAGCTCAAGGCAGGAGCGGTAGCAGGAGCGCAGAAGTTCCGGCTCACCCTTGCTTCCTCCGTGCCACACGGGACCGGGGGTGTGGATAACATACTTTGCAGGAAGTCTGTATCCGCCGGTTATCTTCGCTTCTCCGGTTTTGCAGCCGCCCAGCGTGCGGCACTCCGCCAAAAGCTCAGGACCTGCCGCCCGGTGTATCGCACCGTCAACTCCGCCACCGCCCAAAAGCGAACAATTCGCGGCATTCACGATGGCATCGACCGCCTGCTTTGTTATATCGCCCTTTATAATTTCAATTCTGTCTTTCATTTCAAAGTCCCTCTATATCCTTGATAAGCTTGTCCACATTTGCTTCGGTGCTTGCCCAACTCGTGCAAAAGCGCGTGACCGTGCCGCCGCTAACCTTGTTCTGTATCGAAAAGGCGTAGTTTTCCGAAAGCTTTTTAATCTGCTCATCGTTCAAAACCGGAAAGATTTGGTTTGTCGGTGAGTCGTAATAAAGCTCAATACCCTTATTCTCAAAGGCGGCCTTGAGTTTTCGCGCAAGGCGCACCTCATTTTCGCCCACCTCGTAATAGAGTCCGTCTGAAAACAGCGTTTCAAATTGCAGACCGAGCAGCCTGCCCTTTGCAAACATTCCGCCGCGCTGCTTGATGATATAGCGAAAATCCTTTTTCAGTGCGTCGTTTAATATGACCACCGCCTCGCCGAACAGTGCGCCATGCTTTGTGCCGCCGATGTAAAACACATCGCACAGTCTTGCAAGGTCGGGAAGTCTCGGCGTTGCGTCACAGGCAAGTGCGCAGGCAAGCCTTGCTCCGTCAACAAAAAGCATAAGGCCCAGTCTGCGGCAGACGGCGGACAGCTCCTCAAGCTCGGCGAGGGAATAGACCGTACCCGTCTCGGTCGGCTGGGATATGTACACCATTGCCGGCTGAACGATATGCTCAAACGATTCGTCGGCACGGTGGCGCAGGACATATTCCTCAACCTGCGAGGCGTTTATTTTTCCGTCATCGCTCGAGAGCGTTATGACCTTATGTCCGGTCGCCTCTATCGAGCCTGTTTCGTGCGCCTCGATGTGCGCGGTCTGCGCTGCAAGCACTCCCTGATGGGGTCGCAGTGCGGCGGCAATGACGGTCATATTCGTCTGTGTGCCGCCAACCAGAAAATGTACCGCCGCATCGGGAGCTTCGCACTCCTTTTTTATCATGTTCCGGGCATTTTCGCAGTACGGATCGTTTCCGTAGCCTGCGGTCTGCTCAAAATTTGTCGCCGTAAAACGGTGGATTATCTGCGGCAGCGCACCCTCGAGGTAGTCGCTTTCAAATCTTATCATGATTTCCTCACCTCGACCTTGACCTTATCACCGACAGCAGAAAGCTTTATGCGCGCAACATTTTCGCCTCTGCGCTCAATTATCTTCTCGGCAATCGCGTCCTCGACATCCTTCTGTATCGTTCTGCGCAGATTGCGTGCACCGTAGGTTACGGAATAGCTATGCTTTACAAGGTAGTCAACAAGCGTATCGTTCCATGTCATTACTATGCCGCGCTCGGCAATAGCGTCCTTAGTCTCTGTGAGCATGAGCTGCGCTATGGCACGGAAGTTTTCCTCCGTGAGCTGATTAAAGTAGACTATTTCATCAACACGGTTTATAAACTCGGGGCGCAGGAACTCGTTGAGGGCCTTGAGCGCACGCTCCCTGCCCATGTCGTTTAAGCTGCCGCCGAAGCCGAGTGAGCCGCTTTTGGTGTTGCTGCCGGCGTTTGTGGTCATGATGATGACCGTGTTTTCAAAATTGACCGTTCTGCCCTGTGCGTCGGTTATTCTGCCGTCATCGAGTATCTGCAAAAGAATGTTCAAAACATCCGGATGCGCCTTTTCGATCTCGTCAAAAAGCACCACCGAATAGGGCTTGCGGCGAATTTTCTCGGTGAGCTGACCTGCCTCGTCGTAGCCGACATAGCCCGGGGGTGAACCGATTATCCTCGAAACTGAGAACTTCTCCATAAACTCGGACATATCGAGCCTTATAAGCGACTCGGGGCTGTCAAACAGGTCTGCGGCAAGCCGCTTTACAAGCTCGGTCTTGCCAACGCCTGTGCCGCCGACAAAAATGAAGCTCGTCGGCTTGCGCTTTGCCTTAAGACCGATGCGGCTGCGCTTTATTGCTGCGCAAACGGCGTTGACCGCCTCATCCTGCCCCACAATATGCTCGCGCAGTCTGTCGCCCAGAGCGGCAAGGCGTTCAAACTCATCCTCCCTTATTGAGGACGCGGGTATCTTCGTCCAGAGCTCGATTATGCGTGCAAGATTATCTATCGTAAGCTCCGGCTTGCCCTGAAGCTCTATCGAGCTTATCTCCTGCTCGCGCTGCATTTCCTTGCTTCGCAGCTCCGCAATGCGCTCGTAGCGTTTGTCAAGCACCTCGTCGGTCAGCTCACCGCCGTCGGGCGCGTCTGCACTCATAAGTGCCTCGCGCTCATAGCGCAGATCGTCAAGATCCTTCCTTGCCTCGGCAAGGCGGATTATATTCTTATCCTTGAGGTTTACATCCGAGCTTGCCTCGTCTATCAGGTCGATTGCCTTATCGGGCAGGAAGCGGTCGGTTATATATCTCTCGGATAGTTTGACCGCCTCGGCGCACATCTCGTCGGAGATGACGATGCCGTGGTAGTTTTCGTAATAATGCTTAATGCCCTTTAGAATCTCGATGCTGTCCTGTATAGACGGCTCGTTTATCGTCACCGGCTGGAAACGGCGTTCAAGCGCGGTATCCTTTTCGATATGCTTGCGGTACTCGGCAAAGGTTGTCGCGCCGATGACCTGAATTTCGCCTCTGGAGAGCGCGGGTTTAAGAATGTTTGCCGCATTCATGCTGCCCTCGGCATCACCTGCTCCGACAATGTTATGCACCTCGTCAATGACAAGAATGACATTGCCCTGCTTGCGTATCTCCTCAATAAGCCCCTTCATGCGGCTTTCAAACTGGCCTCTGAACTGTGTGCCAGCAACAAGTGCGGTGAGGTCAAGCAGATAGACCTCCTTATCGCGCAGCTTATACGGCACTTGGTCGAGGGCAATACGCTGCGCAAGCCCCTCGGCAACCGCCGTCTTGCCGACACCGGGCTCGCCGATGAGACAGGGGTTATTCTTCTGGCGGCGGTTGAGTATCTGAATGACGCGCTCAAGCTCCTCCTGCCTGCCGATCATATTGTCAAGCTTGCCGGCTCTGGCTCGGTCTGTGAGGTTAATGCAGTAGTTGTCCAAAAACTTTTTCTTTGCCGGTCTGCCGCCGTTCTTCTCCTTGGCAGCATCTGCACCACCCTCCGGCGGATTTGCGTTTTGTCCGTTCTGACCGCCGAACAGTCTGTTGAGAAACGGAAAGGTCGCGGTCTTGCCGTCGTCCTCGGAATCATCCGGTTCGCCGTTTATATCCATCAGGCTCTCAACACCGTTGAGGGCATTCATCATATCACCGCTAAGGCTGTCAAGATCTTCATCGGAAATGCCCATCTTATCCATCATATCCTCTACGGGCTTTATGTGCAGTTCACGGGCACACTTAAGGCAAAGGCCTTCGTTTTTGGTCTCGTTGCCCTCCATCTTCGTAATAAACACAACTGCTACATTTTTGCCGCAGCGTGAACACATTTTAACTTGCATGGTTTTTCCTCCTTTTCAGGGTGGTGAATGTCTATTCTAAGATTATTGCCAAATCCGCCTGTCATCATTTAAGGCGTGAAATTTTTACTTCCGCACCGGAGATGAGCATAGCATCGTTCGTTCCGAGAAGTGCTCTTTGCGCGCCGCTTTGCTCGGTTTCACAACAGAGCTTCAGACCTCGTTCAAAGCATAGCAGCTTATCCTGCGTCAGGGCAAGAAGTTTACCGTCGGAGTAGTCAAAGCATTCTATCTCCGCTTCCGGCTGTGCAGTGCCGCATTGCTCGGCTGCATTGTCCACGGCAACGAGCGTCCCCGCTCCGCCGAAGCTGTGCGCGCGCAGCTCAAGCACTATCTCCTCGCCGCAGAAAGCATAGCCTCCTAAATACTTGCCGTCAAAGGAATATTCGCCCTTTGCCCTGCCGTTTTCGTCGATAAAGCAAAGCTTATCCGCGCCGACGCAGCAAATTCTGCCGCCGAGCCAGCCAATGTCGTCGAAAACCGTGTTTTCTTCGGAAAATGTGCCAAGCTCATCGGGGCTGTTTAGCGCAAACAGCTTAACAATGCTGCCCTTTTCGCCGGACACCAGCACTGCAAGATACTCACCCTCCGGTGAGACCGATGCCTTGACTATCCGGCTATCGGCGGAATACCACTTGTACACCTCTGTTTTATCCGCCGAATACAGCGTGACCGAACCCTTATAGCCTGCCTCCTCGGTGCACAGCGCGAGATGGCCGCTGTCGGAAAGGTCGGCGCAGATTATATTGTTCTTAGTCTCTATGCCGCTGCCGTCAAGGAACACGACCTGCGTGCCGCCTATATCGTACACCGCCGCATTATCGGCATTTTCGCACACGGCAGGATATTTAAGCTCAAGCGATTGTTGAATGACTGCCTCGCCGTTTGCGTCGTAAACCGTGACGCCTGTGCTCGTTGCGGAGAAAAGACTGTCGCCCGCCGCGGCATAGCATTGATGCGCACCCGTTGCGATATAGTAGCTTTCAACCTTTTTCGCTGAGGCGCACGCCGTCAAAAGCAGACACAGTGTGAGAGCGGCAAAGCAAGTAAGTTTCTTCATTTTAAGTCCTTTATCATCATTTGTCCGGCAGGGCCGTCATACCAGACGCGGTTTAGGTAAAGCCCCTGGGGAGGCATTGTTGGTCCTGTGAGCCTGCGGTCGCCTATCTCAAGCAGGTGGGGAATATCCTCGGGCAATATCTTGCCGTAGGAGGCATACACCATCGTTCCTACCATCGCCCTGCACATATTGTATAAGAAGCCGTCGGCACAGATGGAGACGGTTATGAGGTCTCCCTCCTTCTCAGCTTTGCACCAATACACGGTGCGAACGGTGGTCTTTGTTTCCGTTCCGAGCGACCTTACGGCGGCAAAATCGTGAGTTCCTTCAAACGCCTTCGCCGCTCTTTTCATAAGCTCTATATCAAGCTGCGAGGGATAAAAGCACGCTCTTTTTTCAAGAAAGGGATCGCGGATATTGCTGTTATAGATTTTATAAATGTACTCTTTTTTTATGCAGGAGGATATCGCGTTGAAGCTGTCGGGAACCTCGACGGCATCGAGCACCGCAATATCGTCCGGCAGGCGCGAATTTGCCGCCAGCGCAAAGCGGTCTATCGGAATGCGGCAGTCGGTGCGGAAATTCGCGCAGTAGTTGAGCGCATGAACGCCGGCATCGGTACGGCCGCAGCCGGTGAGCTTAACGCCGTGACCGCATATCTTTGCCAAGGCCTCCTGCACAGTCCGGCAGACGGACACATCCGTTTTCTGCACCTGCCAGCCGTGGTATCTGCTGCCGTCATATCTGATTTTCAGAGCGATATTCCTCATAGCTTAAAGTCCGAATCTTTTCATTATAAATATAATCGCCAAAAATGCCGCGCCAAGCAGCAATGCAGCAAAATCTATGCCCTGCATTTTAAGGGTTTTCATTCTCGTTCTGCCCTCGCCACCGTGATAGCAGCGGCTCTCCATGGCTATGGCAAGCTCGTCGGCTCTGCGGAAGGATGACACGAACAGCGGCACCAAAATCGGCAGCAGTGCCTTTGCCCTGCGCATGAGGTTTCCGGTCTCGAAATCGGCACCCCTTGCCTTTTGCGCCGACATTATCTTATCCGTCTCCTCGATGAGCGTGGGGATAAAGCGCAGTGCCATACTCATCATCATCGACATTTCGTGGACGGGTACTTTTATCTTTTTAAGCGGATTTAACAGAAGCTCAAGTCCGTCTGTGAGGGCTATCGGGCTTGTCGTGTAGGTAAGCAGGAACGTGCCTACGATGAGCAGGATTATTCTCACCGACATCATGACCGCCTTGGCGATGCCCTCCCATGTGATTATCCAGCCCTCAATGACGGGTGTGCCGTCGGTGTAGAAAATATTGAGAAGCGCCGTCAGCACGATTATGAATATAACGGGCTTTAAGCCCTTGAATGCCGCCGCAGGTCGGATCTTTGAAACGAGCATACACATACCGGTGACCGCAATGACGAAGGCATAGCTGTACCAGCCTACGGCGTTAAACAGTCCGACAATGTATACGATGACAAGCAGCAGCTTTGTTCTGGGGTCTAAGCGATGGGCTATGGTGTCACCGGGGAAATACTGACCTAAGGTTATGTCTTTAAGCATTACTCGGCCCCCCTTTTCAGCTTCAAAAGGGCGTCTTCAAGCTGCTTGTTGGTATAGATAGAGCCCGACACCGGTACTCCGAGCCGCCTAAGCTCCATGGCTAGCTCCGTTGCCGCCGGAACTGCAAGTCCGATGCTCCGCAGCTCCTCGGGCTGCGAGAACACCTCCTCGGGAGTTCCGTCAAAGCGTATGGCTCCGTGATTGAAAACGACAAGTCTGTCGGCAAGGCATGCAACATCATCCATGCTGTGGCTGACTATTATGACCGTTGAGCCGGTTTTTTCGCGGTAATCGCAGATATTGCGCAAAATCTGCTTGCAGCCTGCCGGATCAAGTCCCGCCGTCGGCTCATCGAGGATGAGAACGCCGGGGCGCATTGCGATAACTCCCGCTATCGCAACCCTTCGCTTCTGACCGCCGGAAAGCTCGAGCGGCGACTTGTCAAACTGCTCATCGGGGACACCGACAAAGTGCGCCGCCTCGCGAACGCGCTCGTCAATCTGTGCATCATCAAGCCCCATGTTCTTAGGGCCGAAGGCGATGTCGGCATAGACCGTTTCCTCAAAAAGCTGATACTCCGGGTACTGGAACACCAGTCCCACCTTGCTCCTGACGTTTTTCGTTGCAAGCTTATCGGCGTTTATATCCTCGCCGTCAACCGTCACGGTACCGGAGCTTGGCTTGAGCAGACCGTTTAAATGCTGGATAAAGGTCGATTTGCCCGAACCGGTGTGGCCGATAAGCCCCACGAACTGACCGTGCGGAATCTCAATATTTATGTCGTCTATCGCGACCTTTTCAAAGGGCGTTCCCGCACTGTAAACATGGCGCAGAGCGCTCACTTTTATATCTGACATAGTTTAATTATCCTATTTCCTTTGCGATTTCTTTTGCGCAATCGGCGATGCCGAGTGCCGAAAGCGGCAGAGCAAAGCCGTTTTTGTTGAGCTGCCACATTATCTCGGTAGTCGCCGGAACGGCAAGTCCCTCGCTGTGCATCAGCTCCACCTGCGAGAATACCGCCTGCGGAGTTCCGTCGGCAACGATCTCGCCGTTTGACATGACCGCGACCCTGTCGGCATTTATGCACTCTGACATATGATGGGTTATCAAAACGATGGTTATGCCCTTTTCGCGGCACAGCTTCGTCACGGTGTCAATGACCTCGCGCCTTCCCTTGGGGTCGAGCATTGCGGTCGGCTCGTCGAGCACTATAACCTCCGGCTGCATGGCGATTATGCCCGCTATCGCAACACGCTGCTTCTGACCGCCGGACAAAAGATGCGGTGCATGAAGTCGGAATTCGTACATATCGACCGCCTTGAGCGCATTGTCCACTCGCTCGCGTATCTCCGCCGAGGGCACACCGAGATTTTCCGGTGCAAAGGCAACATCATCCTCAACAACATTCGCGACTATCTGATTGTCGGGGTTTTGGAACACCATTCCTACCGTGCTGCGTATAGTCAAAAGACTATCCTCGTCGCAGGTGTCGATGCCGTTTATTTTAACGCTTCCCTCCGAGGGGAGCAGTATGGCATTGAGGTGCTTTGCGAGGGTCGATTTTCCCGAGCCGTTATGACCGAGTATCGCGACGAAGCTGCCGCGCTCAATTTCAAGGCTCACACCCTTAAGGCTTTCAAACTCATCACCCGGATAGGTGTAATGCAGGTTTTCTATTTTAATTACTGAACTCATTTATTATTTCTCCCAGCGGCAGGTTGCTCCGCAAGGCAGGACAAGTCCGCTGTCGGTCACGGGAAGTCCCAGCTCACGGCTGTCGGAGCGTCCGCCGAATTTTTTTGTGAAAATGCTCTCGGTGACATAGGAAAGCACCGATGCGGATAGACCCGTTGTATAAGAATTGATTATCACAAACAGCGGATCATCCGAAAGCACTCCGGCGCACAGCGAAACGAAGGGCCACAAATTCTGTTCCAGCTTCCATATCTCGCCGCCCGGTCCTCTGCCATAGGACGGAGGATCCATAATGATGGCGTCGTACTTTCTGCCGCGGCGAATTTCACGCTCGACGAACTTTGCGCAGTCATCGACTATCCAGCGGATAGGTGCATCGGAAAGCCCCGAAGCAGCGGCATTTTCCTTTGCCCACGACACCATGCCCTTTGCCGCATCGACATGGCAAACACTTGCGCCCGCCTTTGCGCAGGCAACGGATGCAGCTCCCGTATAGGCAAATAAATTCAGAACATTTATCGGTCTGCCGGCTTTGCGGATCTTGTCCATGGCGTAATCCCAGTTGCACGCCTGCTCGGGAAATAAGCCCGTGTGCTTAAAGTTCATGGGCTTAACATTAAAGGTCAGCTCTCCGTAATTTATCTTCCAGCTCGAGGGCAGTCCGCCCTTGTCCCATGAGCCGCCGCCGGTTTCACTGCGGCGATAGCGTGCGTCACGGCAATTCCACCGCTCATCGGTGCGTGGAGTATCCCATATAGCCTGCGGATCGGGGCGAACAAGGTAATAACTGCCCCACCGTTCAAGCTTTTCTCCCTTTGAGCAATCAAGAAGCTCAAAATCCCGCCATTTATCCGAAAGCCACATAACTGTATACCAATCCTATTATAGTATAATCAGACATTGTATTTTATCATTTCTTGTTCTATTTTGCAACGAAAAATTCCGCCGCAAAAAAATGTGTTGACAACTGCAATGCAACTGTGTATATTAACTGTATGAGCACAAAGCATACAGTTAATAACACTTGGAGGTATAAAACATGATCAGCGTAAACTTCCGAGATCCTCGCCCGATATACGAGCAGATAAAGGACAATCTGCGCCGTCTTATCGTATCGGGGCTGCTGCCGGTTGACAGTAAGCTGCCCTCGGTGCGTGAGATGGCCTCCGACCTTGCGATAAACCCCAGCACGATTCAGCGTGCATACCGCGAGCTTGAAGCGGAGGGGTATATCTGCTCCGTCCCCGGCAAGGGAAGCTTCGTCTGCACCAGGAGCGAGGCAGACCTTGCAAGGCAGAAGGAGCTGCTCGGAAAATTTGACGAGCTTGTGACCGAGCTCGGCTACATCGGCGTCGGTAAGCCGCAGCTTATCGAGCGACTGAAAGGAGAATAAGCCTATGATAGAAGTCAGAAATGTCATCAAGGAATTTGACGGCTTTCGTGCTCTTGACAATCTGAGCATGACAGTGCCGACGGGCTCGGTTTACGGCCTTGTAGGTCCCAATGGCGCAGGTAAATCCACCATAATTCGCCATCTCACCGGCATTTACCGTCAGGATTCCGGCGAAATAAGTGTTGACGGCGAACCGGTATTTGAAAATCCGGCGGTCAAGAGCCGCATCGCATATATCCCCGACGATATTTTTTATTATTCAAACGCAAGCATTCGTGAAATGATGGATTTTTACCGCAGCATCTATCCGCATTTTGACGAACAGCGTTTTAAGAAGCTCGGCAAGGTGTTTGAGCTTGACCCGAAGCGTCAGATGCGCAGGCTGAGCAAGGGCATGCAGAAGCAGGCGGCGTTCTGGATAGCTGTATCGCTCAGACCCGACATTCTTGTTTTGGATGAGCCCGTTGACGGTCTTGACCCCGTTATGCGCCGTCAGATTTGGAGCATCATCATGGCGGATGTCGCCGAAAACGGCACTACGGTGCTTGTTTCCTCGCACAATCTGCGTGAGCTTGAGGATGTCTGCGACTGCGTAGGAATCATGAACAAGGGAAAAATCATGATAGAGCGCAGCTTGAACGAGCTTCAGGAGAACATCGTAAAAATTCAGCTTGCCCTGCCCGACGGTGAAACGCTTCCCGAGGGCCTTGACATTCTCCACAAATCGAACACCGGAAGACTCCAATCCCTCATCATGCACGGTACTCAAGAGGAGCTTACGCAAAAGCTAAAGGTCGCAAATCCCTTATTTATTGACGCCGTGCCGCTTACCCTCGAGGAGATATTTATTTACGAGCTGGGAGGTGCTGACTATGAAGTCAAAGATATCGTTCTTTAACTCCGGCATATTTAAGAGTATGCTCAAACGCTTCTGGCCCATGTGGACGGCGTATTTTGTCGTTTGGTTTATGAGCCTGCCGCTTCCCTCTCTTGTGAGTAAGCTTCAGAAGCCCGACGACATCGCCGTCAACATGGTTATTTCAAGAGTACACATGAGCCTCGATATGTCCCTGATCTCGGCTGCGCTCATGGCGGTGCTTGCCGCAATGGCGGTTTTCAGCTTCCTGTATAACTCACGCAGCGCAGGTATGATAGCCTCCGCACCCGTTCGCCGTGAGGCCGTTTTCTGCTCGGCATTTCTTGCCGGTTTGCTGCCGGTAGTCGCCGCAAATCTGCTGATTGCCGTGCTGAACGCCCTGTTTACCTCAAGCAGCGTGGTCACAGTACCCTATATCATCAAAGCTAACGCAATCTTGTTCGGCGTAAGCTCGATGGAATACCTTGTATTCTTCTCCCTTGCCTCGCTTATCGCCATGCTGACAGCTAATATCGTTGCCCTGCCGGTGCTTTACATCATCTTCAACTTCGTGTTTGTCGGCATGGAATTTATCATCAAAACCCTCTACGGTATGTTCGTTTTCGGCTTTAACGAGCATTTGAATTCCTCTCTGGAGTTTACAAGCCCGATAATATACTTTACCGACCATATCAAGCTGACCGCGACTGCCGACAAAATCGTGCTCTCCGGCTGGAATACGCTTATCGTCTACTGCCTTATCGGGGTAGCGCTCTTTGCCGCGGCGCTTTTGCTGTACCGCAAGAGGAGAATGGAAACCGCCGGCGATGTCATCGCCGTCAAGTGCCTCAAACCGGTTTTCAAATACTGCGTCACTGCTTGTGCATCACTGTGCTTCGGACTTTTGTTCTATGTAATAATTTCCTCACTGTTTTCAAGCCTTTCCGCATCGCTGCTCGTTCTGACCGTCGGTCTTCTTATCGGCGCGTTCATCGGCTACTTTGCCTCGGAAATGCTGCTTAAAAAGAGCTTACATGTGTTTAGCGGCCACTGGAAGGGATATATCATTGTCGCAATCCTGTGTGTCGTGTTTGCCTTTGCCTGCGTAACAGACCTGCTTGATCTTTCGTCAAAGCTGCCCGACGCCGACGATATTCAGTCCGTCACCTGCTCCGCCGACGGCTTCGGCTACGATTTAACCGAGCGCTCGGATATCGAGGCAATGCTCAAGGTCAACAAAGCGGTAATTGCCGAACGCGATAAATATATGAATATCGATGACCCTTACTCCGAGGACATCGGTTATATCAGCATAAGCTATTATCTAAAAAACGGCAGTGTTGTCAGCCGCGACTACCTTATGTACAAGGACGATAACTACAAGGCCTATTACGCGGTGCTCGGCTCAACGGCAGTCATAAAGTCGCACTTTACGCCGAGTATCGAGGTCACCGAGCAGAATGTCTACGAGGCCTGGTTTGAGTATACGACCGACACCGGCGATATACAGACTATACAGCTTACGCCGGAGCAGGTGGTTGACTTCTACCGCAATGCGCTGATGACGGACATCGAAAACGGCGCGAAGAAGCCCGTTGCGCCGCAATCGGGCGAGATGATAACAGACACCGTCAATTGCGCCTATGTCCGCATCGATCTTGTGAAGGCTCCCGAAGCGGGCATCAGAGAAGAAACCTACGATAATCTGATCATTGAAATAGACCCGGACTGCACCGAGTGCATTAAATGGATCAAGGCAAATCTTGATGTAGACCTTGCATTTTAAAGAATAACGGCCGCCGTAAATCGGCGGCCGTTATTCTTTAAAAATAATTCCTTTTTTGTTCATGCCTTTGTCATATTATCAGGGTATTATAATGGCACAGCAACAAGGCTGACGGAGGCAAACATGGAAGACCGTAATGATGAAATAAAGAATACCGATATCGAAAACAATCCCGAAACCGAAGATAATTCTTCGACTCCGTCTTTCTCCGATAACGGCGAATACCACTTTATAAAGCCCGAGCAGAATTTGTACGAAGATGCCGAGTTTGTTCCCTGCGGGGAAGATACCGAGGTTCCCAAGTACTATGTCCCCGCGGAGAAAAAGCCCAAGGAAGAAAAACCCAAGGGCAAAACGGTTATTTCAAAAGCAAAGAAAAGATTTGTCAAGTATGTATGTGCTTGCCTTGTGTGTGCGCTGATAGGCGGTGCTGTCGGAGGCGTTGTATCATGGAAGGTCATGGAGAGCAAAACCGAGGCTCAGTCAAATTCCGACAAGCCCATCTCCACCGGCACGAGCGGTGCTGCCATAAGCAGTAAGGCAAACGATAAAAACGACATCTATTCTCTCGGCTGCAAGCAGGCAGTTGGTGTTACTACCGAGGTCACCACCACCAACTGGTTCGGTCAGACCAGCTCCAGCGCGGTTTCCGGCTCCGGCTTTGTTGTTACCGCCGACGGATATATAGTCACCAACTACCATGTCATCGAATATGCGTATAAGTATAATTACAAGGTCTCCGTGATGTTCTACGACGGCACGACCTATGAGGCCACCATCGTCGGCGTTGAAGAAACCAACGATATCGCTGTTTTGAAGATCGATGCCACCGGGCTTAGCCCCATTGATGTGGGCGACAGTGAAAGCATCCAGGTCGGCGAAGAGGTCTATGCGATCGGCAACCCCCTCGGCGAGCTTGCCTTCACCATGACCACGGGTCATGTAAGTGCACTTGGCCGCAGCATAGTTACAAGCGAAAAATCCTCAGCTATCAGTATGTTCCAGTTTGACGCCGCCGTCAATTCCGGCAACTCCGGCGGACCTCTGTACAATTCCAACGGCGAGGTCATCGGTGTCGTCACCGCCAAATACAGTTCCTCCGGCGTTGAAGGTCTGGGCTTTGCAATTCCCATCAACGATGCTATCGATATTGCAAACGACCTCATAACCAAGGGCTATGTCACCGGCAAGGCGTATCTGGGTGCTAACATCGACAACAGATACAACTCCGTCTACGCTAATTACTACAAGATGCCCGAGGGCGCATATGTTTTCAATGTTGAAAAAGGAAGCTGTGCCGAAAAATGCGGCCTGTCCGCAGGCGATATAATCACCAAGCTCGGCGATGAGGAGGTCAAGGGCTTTAACGACCTTGACTCCGCTATCCGGCAGTACAAAGCCGGAGACACTGCAGATATCACGGTCTACCGCAGCGGCACTTATACGACGCTCAAGGTGACCTTCGATGAATCCAAGCCGAACACCGACTCAAACGGTGTCAATGAATCCGGTCTTTCGAGCCACCCCCAGTTTGGCTCGTGACCTATAACAAGCCATCTCTCTTCTCCTTATACATCCTCTCTATTCTTTTCTCAAAACAAAAGGCCGCGGTGTAAACCGCGGTCTTTTGTTTTACTGCACATAAATCATATATACAATCCTGTCCTTTGAAGCCGTGGGGGGGAGCTCGAGGGGGCAAAGCCCGCCTCGAATTTGATAAATAGCCATCAAAAACGCCTGCTTTATCAGGCTTTTTGACGAGCAAAGCGAGATTTTTCGTAAAGGATTTTACGAAAAATGTGGCGTTTTTTGAGCGTTCTCAAAAGGCGTAGCCTTTGAGAACGGCGAAAAAAGGCCGCGGTGTAAACCGCGGTCTTTTGTTTTACTGCACATAAATCATATATACAATCCTGTCCTTTGAAGCCGTGGGGGGGAGCTCGAGGGGGCAAAGCCCGCCTCGAATTTGATAAATAGCCATCAAAAACGCCTGCTTTATCAGGCTTTTTGACGAGCAAAGCGAGATTTTTCGTAAAGGATTTTACGAAAAATGTGGCGTTTTTTGAGCGTTCTCAAAAGGCGTAGCCTTTGAGAACGGCGAAAAAAGGCCGCGGTGTAAACCGCGGTCTTTTGTTATCTAACGGTATTTCAAATATTCTATAAATCGCTTCACCGCCAGCGAGGCGGTTTGTTTATTTCTCAGTGCAAGTCCGATATTTCGGTATACCGGCACATCCAGCTCTTTTGTAACGATTCTGTACGGAACACGCTTGAGTATAAGCTGCGGCAAGATGCTTACACCCAAGCCGCTCTCGACCATCGACATAACGGCATAGTCGTCAATTGTCGTGAAATGCGTGTTTGGCGTCAAGCCGCACCGTTCAAATATTTCGGAGATTTCGGTCTTTTTGCCCTTTTCAAGCAGCATAAAAGGTTCGCTGCAAAGAGCAGAAAGCGGTATTCTTTCAAGCTTCGCCAAAGGATGATTCTCAGGGAGAACGGCAAGGAATTTGTCCTGCTCCAAAAAAACCGTTTCCAAGCCGTTATGTGTTGGCAGACAAAGAAAGCCGCAGTCCACTCTCCCCTCCAATATCCATTCTTCAATCTCAGAGTATTCGCCGAGCAGCAGCTCGTAGTCGATATTCGGATAATCGTCTTGAAACGCCTTGATGATATTCGGCAGCCAATGAGCGGCAACGCTCGAAAAGGTGCCGATGCGAATAAGCCCCGATTGCAGTCCGTTTATCTCATCGACCTGAGTTAAAAGCTTTTCGTATTCCTTGCAAACGCTTTTTGCATACGGCAATAGCTTTACTCCGTCGCTTGTCAGTCTAACGCCGGCTTTGCTGCGTTCTAAAAGCGTGATTTTCCAATCCTTTTCAAGATCATTTATCATACGACTTATGCCCGACTGCGAATAGTTGAGGATTTCAGCCGCCTTTGTAAAGCTGCCGTATTCAACCGTTTTCACGAATGCCATGAATTTTTGAATGTTCATATCCACGGAGATCACCTCTTATATCTGAAATTGTGATTTGAAACATGATAAACATTCGCTTTTGTAATCATCATCATGATGATACAATACAAATGCTGTTTTTTCAAGTCAAAGTTCAACGAGGTGTGATATGAAACAAATCGACTTTTGCAAGTATTTATTCGCTTTGCTGCTCTTCGGTTCAAATGGAACAGTCGCAAGCTATATTGATCTTAGCAGCAGTCAAATCGTGTTGCTGCGCGCTTTAATCGGCAGCATTTTTTTGATTTTTGTATTTTTGCTGAGCGGCAGGAAATTCACTTTTTATAAGCATAAAAAGCAGTCTTTTCTTCTTCTGATATCAGGCGTGGCTATGGGCGCAAGCTGGATGTTTCTTTTTGAAGCATATACTCGCATAGGCGTCGGCATAGCGTCGCTTTTGTACTATTGCGGTCCTATCATCGTAATGGCTCTGTCGCCGATGTTATTCAATGAACGCCTGACGGCAGTAAAAGTGACCGGCTTCGGTTTTGTTTTCGTCGGAATTGCGATGCTCAACGAAAACGCATTTTCCGGCAGCGGAGATGTTTTCGGCATCATTTGCGGCTTTTCCTCTGCCGCACTATATGCGCTTATGCTTATCTGCAACAAGAAAGCAAAGGATGTTGTCGGATTTGAAAACTCCGTACTGCAGCTATTTACCGCTTTTTTGACAGCCGCAATATTCATCGGGACAACCGAGGGTTATGATATAAAAATACCGACAGGGAACATTTTGCCGACACTTATCCTCGGTTTAATAAATACAGGTGTCGGCTGCTATCTTTACTTTTCGTCCATCGGGCAGCTAAAGGTTCAGACTGTGGCGGTTTGCGGTTATTTAGAGCCGCTGTCTGCGGTAATGCTTTCGACTTTCGTATTAAAAGAACAAATGCTGCCTTTGCAAATTCTCGGTGCGGTCCTGATCATTGGCGGTGCTGTTGTCTGCGAGTGTAAATTCAGGTACAGCCATCGACGAATTTTTGCAAAATAACAAAGCGAACCGGCATACCCCGTTTGATCAGGCTATGCCGGTTCCTGCATATTGCTTTGTTATCACTTTTTCCCGGTCTGTCTGCCGGTCTTTTTATGTCCGCACACGGTGCAGTATTCGCCCTTGTCGTAGAAATGACGGTGGGATTCAATATGCTGCTTCATATTGATGAACCGAATGCGTTCTGCTTTGGTGAGCTTTTCCTTAAAGCTTCTGTTCGAGTAATCCCTTGCGACGATGATACACACACATACAAAAATTATCGTGAAAAACACGAATACGGTAAAAGCCGCCCAAAGCACTCCGCTCACCACCTGCCCCGAGGCAGGTCCGTCAAGGAAGGGGCGGAAATATACCGCAGCACCGATAGCTACCAGCGTCAACGCAAGATACACAAAAAAGTGCGGATAAAGCGTTGGCGGCAGCTTGCCGCAATGGGGGCATATCTTCATACCTTCGGGTATACGATTATGACAAATCTCGCATTCTCTCATAATGCTTCTCCTTTGATTTGATACCCTGATTATAGAACAAGCCGGGTATTCCGTCAAGCGGAGAAGCCGAGAATCAGCTTACTGTGCCAAGGCTCTGCCCAAGATGCTGCACTGGTCTAAAACCTCGCCGTCGGGTGCGCCGCAGCTTATAACACTGTCGGCAGCAATCCTGGCGCTCAAACCGCGGCAGTTATTAATCCAGCGCTCCATCCATATACCGCCGCCCCAGCCATATGAACCAAATAGTCCGACAGTCTTGCCGCCAAGCTTTGGCTCACAGCTTTCAAACATCGGCTCAAACTCGTTTTCCTCCAGCTCCTCGGCACCCATTGCCGGACATCCGAAGGCTATTGCGTTGAAGTCATCGACCATATCGCCGTTAAACTCGGCTGCCTTGAACAACTCCACCTCCGCGCCGGAGTCCTTTGCCCCCTTACCTACTGCATTCGCCATCATTTCCGTATTGCCCGTACCGCTCCAGTACACCACTGCAACCTTGTTCATTTTTCTCTTCCTTTCACTTAAGCCGGCGGGAGTCGAAGCTCTATCGCCTGTCCGTTAAATAAGCTGCTCCAGACTTGCGCCGTTTTTGAAGCGTCGATAAGTCTCCTCGGAGCATTTTTTGAAGCTGTCAAAGCTTTTTTGCGCCTTTGCGGTGTCGCCGTACACCTTCCACACACCCATTGCCTTATAGTTTTTCGCCTTGTTTTTAATAAAGCCGAGAACATCCTCAGGCGGATAGCCGAGAAACAGCCCCACCTCATGCGGAAAGCCCGCCGAAGTGCGCATCCTCCGCATCAGATGCAGCAGGCTGTGCTCCGCGCTTTCGCAGGGATAGCCCAGTTTTTTGAGCATGAAGCTCACCTTAGGCTTGGACAGGTCACTTTCAAGCAACTGCATTCGGCATACATACAGCAGCACCCTGTTTTCCGTAAAGCGCAGAGGCATTATAAGCAGTCCCTTGGGTTTAAGCGTCTCATTTAACCGCCGCAGCTCCGCCTTGACCTTTGCCGCCGAGCGGTATTTCGCCGAAAACATACTTCCCGTTTTCAGTCCCATAAGCGTCGGCGAGCACATTTTTACGATGAGTTCCTCACTTGTCATACACCTATTATTTGCCGAAATCGCAAAAATATGAAAAACCGGCCGATATACAAGATATCAGCCGGTCTGTTATCACCGCATTTACTTGGTGTAGTTATCAAAATAGCCCTGGATGTAGATGATTGGGGTGCCCTTATCGCCGCTGCCGGAGGTCAGGTCGCACAGCGAGCCGATGAGATCGGTGAGCCTTCTCGGGGTAGTACCCTCGGAAGCCATCTGTCCCTTGAGGTCGCCGTCTTTTCCCTTGATCTTCTCGGAGATTGCCGCTTTCAGCTCATCGCCGGAGAGATTTGCAAACTCGTTGTCGGCAAGGTACTTGAGCTTGAGCTCGTTGGGAGTGCCGCAAAGGCCGGAGGTGTAGCCCGGAGAAACCACGGGGTCAGCCAGCTCCCAGATCTTGCCCACGGGGTCTTTGAATGCGCCGTCACCGTATATCATGACCTCAACGGTCTTGCCGGTCCTGTCAAGAATGAGCTTCTGAACGCGCTCAACAAACTCCTGGCAGTTTACCGGAAACAGCTTAATGGTGTCCTCGGTGGCCTTGTTAGAGCCGAGCAGACCGCAGAAATCGTTGTAGCCGCGGCCGTTTACGGGTGCGGTGAGGATGTCGTCAAGGCCGTAGACGGTCTCTGCACCGTTTTTCTTCAGCAGACGCTTGGTGCGTGCTCTGGTGTGGATATCGCAGCACAGCACATCCTTGGTGTAGTCAAGAATGGCGGCAGCCTTGTTTGCGAAAATGATCTCGCACTCGCAGCCGCAGCTTAGAATAAGCTCTTTGTAATATGCGACATAGTCCATGCCGGTGAAAGGGTGCTTAACATAGCCGAACAGCTCGCGATACTTTTCCTCGCTGAGAACATCGGCGTAGGGGTCAACGCCCTTTTCGTCAAGCATATCAACATCAAACAGGTGATTGCCGACCTCATCGGAGGGATAGCTGAGCATGAGGGTGATCTTCTTGCAGCCCTGTGCAATGCCGCGCAGGCAGATGGCAAATCTGTTTCTGCTGAGTATGGGGAAGATAACGCCGACATGACCGCCCGGGAACTTTGCCTTGACATCCTCTGCTATGTCGCTGACGGAAGCATAGTTGCCCTGTGCTCTTGCGAGGATAGACTCGGTAATGCCGATGACATCCTTATGACCAATGGTTATGTTCTCTGCCGCGATGCAGTTCAAAACGCTTTCGGTGACGATCTGAGCAAGATCGTCTCCCTCACGGATGATGGGAGCTCTAACGCCGCGTACAACTGTTCCGATAGTTCTTTCCATTGCTGTTCTCCATTCTGCCTGTCGGCTGATTATTATAGAAAATTCAGAGAAATCGCTTGCTTTTGCTTCAACATTATAATACAATACAATTCATAAGCCAAGTTAATTTTTTTGATGTTTTAATTAGTAATTCTTATGGGTATTGCATATGAAAGAAAACTTTTCCCTCGACCTGTACCGTGTGTTCGCCGCCGTATATGAAAAACGGTCTTTCTCTGAGGCTGCAAGGCAGCTTTTTGTCACGCAAAGTGCCGTAAGTCAATCGGTCAAGCAGCTTGAAACAATGCTCGGCGTACAGCTTTTTCTGCGCGGAAAGCGTGCGGTGACGCCGTCGGTCGAGGCACGGCAGCTATACGCGATGATTGCTCCGGCGATAGGCACGATCTGCGAGGCAGAGGAGCGAATCGAGCGCTTCAAACGGCTTCAGGAGGGCTTTTTGCGCGTTGGAGCTGCCGACACCGTTGCAAGGCACTTTCTGCTCCCCTATCTCAAGCGATGGAACGAATTGCACCCCGGTGTGCGTCTTCAAGTCGTTAATCGCACAAGTACAGAGGCGTTCTCGCTATTATCGGCAGGCAAGCTCGATGTTGCCTTTGTAAATTCACCCGTTGACGAAAGTAAATTCTCTGTCAAAAAATGCCTTGAGCTGCACGATGTTTTCATCGCAGGCAATGCGTTTTCGGAACTAAAAGGCAAGACGATCACGCGAAAGGAGCTTTGCTCGTATCCACTCATCATGCTCGAAAAGCTATCGAACACAAGGCGGTCCATTGACGAAGAGTTCATGCGCTCCGGCATTGCGCTAAACCCCGAGATAGACCTCGGTTGTCATGACCTTTTGGTGGACTTTGCGAGGATAAACCTCGGCATATCCTGCGTAACAAGGGAGTTTGCTGCCATTGACGGCGAGCTGTTTGAGCTCAAGCTTGACGAGCCGCTTCCCGTAAGGGAGCTTGACCTTTGCTGGGTAGATGCAGGAAATCTGTCCGAGGCGAAGAAAAAATTTATCGATATTTTCTAAAAAACTTCCTCTGCCGATGCAGAGGAAGTTTTTTCAGCGGTTTGTAATAAGATTTGTCGAGATAACAAATACTGCGGCGGCGACAAGAGTCAGCACAGCAAACACGGTTGAGGTCGGTGCGGTCAGCGTTGCCCACAGATATGTGAAAACGATAGACGCCAGCAGGCTTACAACGATGAGAAACGAAATTGTGTTTAATGACAGTCTTTTCATGAATTCCTCCAATGTCGGTATTACATTATTGCGCTTGTTTCCGGCATAGAATAGCATTTCCCATGAAAAGAAAAATATTAGGCAAAAAAAGTCCAAGGGTCGAAAAACCCTTGAACTTCAATGCTTTGGCAGGGGAAGAAGGCTTCGAACCCTCGGCCTACGGTTTTGGAGACCGCCGC
>JAEDIN010000096.1 GCA_016292445.1 Oscillospiraceae bacterium
CTCATAGCCGTGTTCGCCGAGCTTGTATTTGACAACAAGCGTGTCGCCGTCCGTGTTTACCTCGGCACTCGTGACGGTGAGCTCCATGGCGTCGCTTTCGATCTCCTTTTCATAGCGGTAGCCGCCGTCGTCAAAAATGTCGCATACGACGAGCTTGCCGCTGCGCTCAAAATCGTTGTACGCAAGAAGCTTGCCGTTATCCCAGAATGCGCCGAAGTAGGAAACCGACGCTTTGCCGGACTTCAGATCGTAGTAGCGCACAAAGCTGTCGTTATCGGTGTAAAAGCGAATGCCGAGAAGATCCTCATTCAGGGGCTTGACCTGCGGCTGCTGTGCGCAGACGGCGCTTTCAATGACCGTGCCGTCATGCGTTTTGACGGTGTAGGAGTACTTTTCTCCGTTGTCGTCACGCAGCATCGCTATCTCAAAGCCCTCGCCCTTTGACAGCACAACGGGGGTGTTTTCGGGTTTCTTCTCCTCCCCGGTATCGCCGCAGGCAGCGAGAAAAAGCGTCATAAGTGCAAGCAAAAAAATCGCCGCTTTTTTCATTTTTTACTTCCTTTCATAAACCGTGAAGCGGTAGCCTATGCCGTTTTCAAAAAGCTGCTCGCCGCAGTCGGTCTCGCGCCAGTCCTCAGCCTCGTCAAGGTTCGGAAAATAGGAATCCGACTCGGGACAGAGGTCTATCTTCGTGACGAAAACCCGCTTGAGCAGCGGATAAAAATCGCGGTAAACGCTTGCGCCGCCGATGACAATGCTCTCATCGTCTCCGCACAGTGCGACGGCCTCGCCGACGCTGTGCGCTACCTCCGCACCGTCGATTTCAATGTTCTGCCGCGTCACAACTATGTTGCGCCGGTTTTTAAGGGGCTTGCCGCCGGGGAAATCGGCAAGAGTGCGCCTGCCGACAATGACCGTTTTGCCGTCCGTAACACGCTTAAACTGCGCACGGTCGGCCTTTAATACAACGGGCTGCGTACCCTTTGCACCGATCCCCCAATCGGAATAAACCGCTACTATTGCGTCCATTTCAGTATACCTCGCCAACCTCAAACAGCGACAGGGATTTTCTTGTTGAAATCGCTGTACTCGTAGTTTTCCATCTTAAAGCTGTCCACGGTGAATTTGTAAAAATCGTCGACCGCGGGGTCGATTATAAACTTTGGCGCTGCCTTGGGCTCATTTGCGATTATCTCCTCGACCAGCGGAATGTGGCGGTCGTAGATGTGCGCGTCGGCGATGACATGCATGAACTCGCCCGGTTCAAGACCCGACACCTGCGCCATCATGCAGGTCAGGGCGGCATACTGCACGACATTCCAGTTGTTGGCTGTGAGCATATCCTGCGACCTCTGATTGAGTATCGCGTTTAGCTTGTTGCCGCTGACATTGAAGGTCATCGAGTATGCGCAGGGGTAAAGCGCCATCTCGCTGAGGTCGGCGTGGTTGTAGATATTGGTCATAATGCGGCGCGAGGCGGGATTGTTTTTAAGGTCAAACAGCACTCTGTCCACCTGATCCATATCGCCCTCGGGGTAGCGATGCTTCACGCCGAGCTGGTAGCCGTAAGCCTTGCCGATAGAGCCTGTTTCGTCCGCCCAAGCGTCCCACACATGGGATCTCAGCTCGTGAACATTGTTGCTTTTTTTCTGCCATATCCACAAAAGCTCGTCGATAGCAGATTTCCAGAAAGTGCGGCGGATCGTGAGGATGGGAAACTCCTCGGAAAGGTCGTAGCGGTTTACGATGCCGAACTTTTTGACCGTGTGCGCGCTCTCGCCGTCGTCCCATTTCGGGCGGACATTCAAATCGGTGTCCCAAACGCCGTTTTCAAGTATATCCTTGCAGTTTGCGATAAAAATTTCATCAGCTCTGCTCATTTTTCCACCTCGTAAAATAATATTAAGCCATTATACCATAATCACCACTCGCTGTACAGAAGAATAAAATAGCGAGGGAGGTGAAAGGATGAATTATCTGATAATAGGCGGCGACGACAGGCTGCTGTATCTTGCAAAAATGCTGCTTGATGACGGAAATACGGTCAAATGCTATGCGCTCGATATGGCGAAGCTGCCCGAGGGAGCGCAGCACACGGAAATGCTCGATAACGCCGACTGCGTGATTTTGCCGCTGCCTGCCGAGGGCAAAACTGCGGGCACGCTCAACGCGCCGTTTTCGGCGAAAACTCACTCGATATATGAGATTTTAAGCTCACTTGAGCAGGGGTCTTTAGTCTGCGGCGGAAAGCTCTCGCCAAAGCTGCGTGAAGCGGCGGAAAAGAAAAATCTGAGACTGCGCGATTACATGACGCGGCCCGAGTTTACGGTCGGGAATGCCGCCGTGACCGCCGAGGGAGCGGTCTCGCTGCTTGCCGATAACCTGAAATCGACGCTTTTCGGCAGCAGCGTGCTGGTCATCGGCTACGGCAGGATAGGCAGGCTTTTGGCGCACAAGCTCCGTGGGCTTGATGCCGAGACCTATGTTTTGTCGCGAAACTCCGAGTCACGCGCGCTTGCCGAGAGCATGGGTCTGCACGCCGTTTCACCGACGGCGGACAGTGCCGTGTTCTCCGCCTTTGACGCTGTCATAAACACCGCGCCGGCAATGGTCATACCCTCGCTGGAGGCTCTTAAAAAAAGCTGCCTGCTGCTCGAGCTTGCGTCCGCTCCCGGCGGTATCGACAGAGAGCGCGCAGAACAATTGGGTCTTCGCTGCATTGGCGCGCCGGGGCTTCCGGGCAGGTATGCGCCGATATCGGCGGCAGAGCTCATCCATGAGGCGATACGGAACATATTGAGGGAGGAAAAGCATGAGTAAAAAAAGAGTGGGGCTTGCACTGTGCGGCTCTTATTGCACATACGAAAAGCTGTTTAAGGAGCTTGGGGCTTTAAGCGAAAAGTACGAGCTTGTACCCATCATGAGTGAAACGGCGGCAGGCACCGACAGCCGCTTCGGCAC
>JAEDIN010000097.1 GCA_016292445.1 Oscillospiraceae bacterium
CGCCCTTGTAAGGTCCGATAGCGGAGTTGAACTGTACACGGTAGCCGCGGTTGACCTGAACCTTGCCGTTGTCGTCAACCCAGGGAACGCGGAACATGATAACGCGCTCGGGCTCTACGAAACGCTCGATAAGGCCGGCTGCTTCCCATTCGGGATGCTTGGGAACGACGAGCTGGAGGCTCTCGAAGATCTCTTCGACTGCCTGAAGGAACTCGGGCTCACCGGGATGGTTTTTCTTAACGTCAGCAAGGACGCGCTGAAGATACTCGTTAGTAATCATTTCTTTTTTCTCTCCTATGAAAAAATTGATACTTTCTCGGGGATTCATTTCCCTATCGTGAAGATTTTATTCCTACTTGATACAACTTACAATTGTGAGAAGTTCTAAAGAATAAGACCAAGATTAGGTAACTTTTCACAACAACAATTTAAAATTTTAAATCAGCAGAAAAAAGAATTATTTTTTTAACATAATTATTCGTTGACAAATTATGCAAATGAGAGTATTATCATAAACACAAGACGCAATTGCATAATTTTTCCGCAATGGAGTGATGTAAATGAATAGGACAAGGCGTAAACTTGTGCGCTGCGAGGAATGCGGAGCTGTTTTTGAGCCGTGGCAGGAGATGTATTCGTGGACAGAGGGGTACAGGAGTGTGTTTGTGTGCAGTGATTGCTTTGACGCGCTGTTTGATGAGCTCACACGCCCGGAGCGCGCCGCTTTGATAGGCAGTGAGGTGTTGACTCCCGAGGCACTCGGTCTGCCTCCGTCATAAAAAATCCGCCGTCAAAAAAGACGGCGGATAGAAAGCATATTACAATTATACGACTACGAAGAACTTGACAAGGAAGAGCGCGGAAAGCACATAGGTGAGAACGGAGACCTTCTTTGCCTTGCCGGTGAACGCCGCGATAACGGTGTAGGAGATAAGTGCCATGCCGATGCCGTGACCGATAGAACCGGTGATGGGCATGAATATGAGCATGAGCGCGACGGGAACGGTCTCGAGTATATCGTCCCAGTTGACCTTTTTAAGCCCGCCGATCATCAGAATACCTACATAAATCAGAGCTGCGCTCGTTGCCGGTGCAGGGATGAGTGCGGCGATAGGAGCGATGAACATGCAGGCAAGGAACATTACTGCTGTGGTCAAAGCGGTAAGGCCCGTGCGACCGCCTGCTTCAACGCCGGAGCCGGATTCTATGAAGGTGGTGACGGTGGAGGTACCGGTGCATGCACCTGCAACAGTGCCGACAGCGTCAGCCAGCAGAGCTTCCTTCATTTTGGGCATCTTGCCGTCCTTATCGAGCATATCCGCTCTTGCCGCAGTGCCGACGAGAGTGCCGATGGTATCGAACATATCGATCATGCAGAAGGTGATGATCAAGGTCAGCGCTGTAAACCAGCCGATATCAATAAAGGTCTTGAAATCAAACTTGAAGAAGGTAGTGTCAAGCATGTCCTTGAGAGGAGGCACGAAGGACGCACCCTGCAGAGAAGCAAAGGGATTGACATCGAGGAAAATGAAGCTGCCGGCCCAGTAGACGATGCAGGAAATGAACATACCGAGGATGACGGATGCCTTGACCTTGCGGTGGTTGAGGATGATGATGGCGAACACGCCTACGAGCATGGTGACGACATAAAGCACCATCTGGGGGTATGCGCTGCCGACTGTGTTTTGAGCGACCGAGGGAGTCAGACTTCCGAAGAATGTTGACAGAACATAGAACGGACCGCCATTTTCACTGTAAATGCCTGCGTTTGAGCCGAAGCCGATGTTGAGAAGCATAAGACCGATAGCAGGGGTGATGCCGATGCGTATACCGTAGGGGATTGCATCGACTATCTTCTCACGGATGGAGAAAACGGTCAGGACAACGAAGAAAATACCCTCGACAAGGATGATGCAGATTGCCGCGGGGAATGCCGCCTCATAGCTGATGCCCGCCATAGCGGCGATATTGCCGACAACGACGGCGAAAAAGCTGTTAAGTCCCATGCCCGGAGCCATCGCAAAGGGCTTGTTTGCGGCAAAAGCCATAACGAGCATACCGATTGCCGAGGCAATGCAGGTCGCCATAAACACCGCGTTCCACAGGGGAGTGCCGCCCGCAAAATTGGTCAGCAGATTGGGGTTAAGGGCGATGATGTAAGCCATCGTCATAAAGGTGGTCAGTCCGGCGATTATCTCGGTGCGGACGGTAGTGCCGTTTTCCTTTAGCTTAAAGATTTTTTCCATTTTTGATTCTCCTAATACAGAATTAAAAACAACAAACATTAAGACTATAAACGCCGAAAAGCATAAAGTCAACAAGAAGTTCACAATTTCGCAATAAAAAACGGCGCGAAGGGTGATTTACAGACCGAGAATGCTCAGCGTTTTGGCATCCTGTCTGCCGGAGTAGAATTTGTCGAGTACCTTTGCAAAAACGGGGTCGCCGCTTGCAACCGAAAACAGAGTCATAGACGAGCAAAGCTTCAAATCGTCGGGATAGCCCATGACGGAGGTCGCGTCGCAGCTGTCGAGCGCAAGCAAAGCCTCGGATATCTCAACAAGCCTCTTGCCGAGAACCGGGTGAGCGTAATAGTCCTTGGCCTCCTGCAGGGAGCTTATGGCGTAGTACTGCGCGGTTTGGCTGAAGCCGAGACCGGCTATCTGGGGAAAGATGTACCACATCCAGTGGGTCCTCTTGCGGCCGCTTCTGATCTCCCTAAGCGCAGAATCATACGACCGCTCCTGCGCGGTGATAAAACGAGATAGATCGCTCATAACATACCTCCTAAACAATCCGCGAAAGAGTTGTAAGCAAAAAATACTTCTTCACTATTCACTATTGCCCGTTACTTTCAAAGATTCTGCGGATTAGTGGAGAGTGAAAAAGTAAAAATCCCACACTTTCGTGCAGGATTTTTG
>JAEDIN010000098.1 GCA_016292445.1 Oscillospiraceae bacterium
GACCTCATGCCCGAGCAGCAGGGCATCACCGCAAAGGGCGGCACGATGCGCCTCGGTCAGTACCCCTGCGCGCTGAACAAGGAAAGCAAAGCCTTTAAGCTCTATGGCGAGGAGACGATTTACGAGCGTCACCGCCACAGATACGAGGTAAACAACGATTTTCGCGAGGAGCTTTGCGCAAAGGGCTTAAAGCTCGCCGGTCTGTCACCCGACGGCAGATTGGTCGAGATGATTGAAAACCCCGCAAACCGCTGGTTTGTTGCAGCGCAGTTCCACCCCGAATTTAAGAGCAGACCCAATAAGCCCCAGCCGCTGTTTTACGGCTTTGTAAGGGCGGCACTTGAAAGCGAGTGATATTATGCGTGACTACGAAAAGGAATTTGAAGGCAGAGTAGAGTTTATAAGAAAGCTGATGAAGAAAAGCGGCGCGGCCGGTATCGTCTACGGCAACTCCGGCGGCAAGGATTCCGCGCTTGTCGGAATTTTGTGCAAAGCAGCCTGCAATAACACCGTGGGACTTATCATGCCCTGCGGCTCAAAGCGCAATTATGAGATAGATGCCCGCGACGCTGCGATAGTCGCAGAGCATTACCGCATCGAAACACGCACCGTTGATTTAACCCCCGTGAGGGAAGCGGAGATAGCCTCCCTCGGCGCGGTCACCGAGCTTACGGATGCCGCGGCTGCAAACATCGCGCCCAGACTGCGCATGGCAACGCTCTACGCCGTCGCGGCAAGCGAGGGCCGCCTTGTCGCCGGAACGGGCAACAAGAGCGAAGCGTACATGGGCTACTTTACCAAGTGGGGCGACGGAGCACACGACTTTAACCCCATAGCCGACCTCACCGTCACGGAAATTTACGAGTTTCTGCGTTGGCTGGAAGCTCCGGTGCGCATCATTGAAAAAGCTCCGTCGGCAGGATTGTTTGACGGTCAGACCGACGAGGGTGAAATGGGTGTGAGCTACGCCGCCGTTGACCGCTATATCGCGACCGGCGAGGCAAGCGACGAGGACAAGGCGATAATCGAAGCATTCCACGCAAGAAGCGAGCATAAGAGAAGCGGCATCGCCGTTTACGAAGAAGAAGCATAAGGGGTATTAAAATGTCAAACTGTGCAATTGTAGGCATCAACTGGGGCGACGAGGGCAAGGGCAGAATGGTTGACCTCCTCACAGAGGATTATGATATAGTCGTGCGCTATCAGGGCGGCGGCAACGCAGGCCACACCGTTGTTAACGAGTTCGGCAAGTTTGCGCTGCATCTTCTGCCCTCGGGCGTGTTCCGCAAGGGTGTTATGAACATTCTCGGCAACGGCGTTGCGCTCGACTGCGAAAACCTGTGCAAGGAAATTGACGACCTTGCCTCCAAGGGTGTTTCCGTCACTCCGGAAAACCTCATGATAAGCGACAGAGTATCCCTGCTCCTGCCGTGGCACAGAATTCTCGACGCTCTGGAGGAGGAAAGGCTTAAGAACAAAAAGTACGGCTCGACAAAGCAGGGCATTGCCCCGTTTTATTCGGATAAATATCAGAAAAAGACCGTGATGGCAGGCGATCTGCTGCACCCGGAGTATCTCAGGGCACAGCTTGCAGACCTGCTCGAGTGGAAAAACCTCACCCTCGAAAAGGTCTACGGCGCAGAAGGCTGCACGATGGATGAGCTGATGGCGTGGATAAACGAATACGGAGAGAGGATTAAGCCCTATATCCGTGACACCGGCGCATATCTCTGCAAGGCACAGACCGAGGGCAGGAGCATACTGTTCGAGGCGCAGTTAGGTGCGCTTCGTGACCTCGACTTCGGCATCTACCCTTACACCACCTCCTCCAACACCCTTGCCGCCTACGCTCCCATCGGCTCGGGCTTCCCCGGTGCGAAGATAGACGAGGTGGTCGGCGTTGTAAAGGCCTATTCCACCTGCGTCGGCGAAGGTCCCTTTGTCTGCGAGTGGTTAGGCGAGGAAGCCGAAAAGCTGCGCCGGGCAGGCTTTGAATACGGTGCAAAGACCGGCAGACCCCGCAGAGTCGGCCCCGTTGACCTTGTCGCAACAGGCTACGGCGTGAGATTGCAGAGCGCAACGGCTATTGCGCTTACCAAGCTCGATGTGTTAAGCTATATGCAGAAGCTTCCCGTCTGCACCGCTTATGAGATAGACGGCAAGCTCACGCAGGATTTCCCCTTCCCCTCGGCTCTTGTATCGGCAAAGCCGCACATTGAGTATCTCGACGGCTGGGGCTGCGATATTTCAGCCGTGCGCACATGGGACGAGCTGCCCGAGAACGCAAAGAAATATGTCGAGTTTATCGAGGCCGGTATCGGCTGCAGGATAAAATATGTCTCGGTCGGCGCAGAGCGTGACGCCTGCATAGTGCGCTGAAAGGAATAAAATGAAGGACACTTACGAATCGCCGCTTTGCTCGCGCTATGCTTCCGATTACATGAAGCACCTGTTTTCGCCGGATATGCGCTATCGCACATGGCGCAGGCTGTGGACGGAGCTTGCCAGAAGCGAGTGCTTGTTGGGGCTTCCCGTCACCGCCGAGCAGGTCGCCGAGCTTGAAGCGCACATCGAGGATATTGACTACGGTGTCGTTGCCGCCAAGGAAAAGGAAATTCGCCACGATGTCATGGCGCATATCTATGCCTACGGCAAGGCAGCTCCCACGGCCGCCGGTATAATTCACCTCGGCGCAACGAGCTGCTATGTCACCGATAACGCAGACCTTATCCTCTACCGCGACGGGCTTAAATACCTGCGCCGCGGCTTGGTCGATGCCATCTCCGCACTTGCGGATTTTGCGGAAAAATTCAAGGCTTTGCCCACAGTCGGCTACACCCACTATCAGCCGGCGCAGCCTGTCACCGTCGGCAAAAGGGCGTCGCTCTGGCTTCAGGACTT
>JAEDIN010000003.1 GCA_016292445.1 Oscillospiraceae bacterium
AGTTCTTCCGTTTTCAGCATTTATTTCACCTTGACAAGCCTTCCGCACTTGCGCATTGCATCTATGATATAGTCAACGCACTGCTCGCACTTTGCGTAGTCCGTAGCCTCGACCATTACGCGCAGGACAGGCTCCGTGCCGCTCTTGCGCAGCAAAACTCTGCCCTCCGAGCCGAGCCTTTCCTCGACCTCCCCGACCGCTGCTTTGACCTCTGCGCACTCAAGGGTCGCATCCTTATCGTCAACAACAACATTTTTAAGAAGCTGCGGATACATGACAACGGGCGCTGCCAAAACCGAAAGCGGCTGCTTGCCCTCGCACATGGCTTCCATTATCTTTATAGCCGTTAAAATACCGTCGCCGGAATTTGCAAGGCGGCCGAAAATAATGTGTCCGGACTGTTCACCGCCGAGAATATGACCGTTTGCACGCATATTCTCCGCAACATACTTGTCGCCGACCTTGGTCTTTTCGTATCCGATGCCGAGCTCGTCAAGTGCCTTGTACAAACCCATATTGGACATGACGGTGGTCACTATCCTCTTATTGCCCAGAATTCCGCAGTCCTGCATATATTTGCCGCAAACATACAAAATGTGGTCACCGGTTATAATGTTGCCCTTTTCATCAACCGCAAGGCACCGGTCGGCGTCGCCGTCAAATGCAAAGCCCACATCGAGGCCATTTTCGATTACAAACCGCTGTAGCTTTTCGATATGCGTCGAGCCGCAATCGACATTGATATTCAGTCCGTCGGGGGTATTGCTTATGACATATGTATCCGCGCCGAGAGCATCAAACACGCTCTTTGCCATCATCCAAGTGCTGCCGTTTGCGCAGTCAAGCCCGACCCTTTTGCCCTTATAGGAACGCGTGGCAAGCGAGATAAGAAAACCGATATAGCGGTTTCTGCCTGCCGAATAGTCAACCGTTCTGCCTATCTTGTCATCGGTCGCATACGGCAGGCTGTCCGGATCTCCGGCGGCTGTCTTGTCGATATATTCCTCGATACCTTCAAGGATATCGTCCTCCATCTTTTCACCGCGGCCGTTTATGAGCTTAATGCCGTTGTCGTAATACGGGTTGTGGCTTGCGGATATCATTATGCCGCAGTCGAAATCATCGGCTCTTGCTATATACGACACACTGGGAGTCGTGGTGACATGTAAAAGATATGCGTCCGCACCCGAAGCCGTGAGCCCCGCGCACAGCGCGGATTCAAACATATAGCTTGAACGGCGAGTGTCCTTGCCGATCACTATTCTTGCCTTGTGGTCCTTACCGTAATACCAGCCGAGGTAGCGGCCTATCTCGAACGCGTGCATAACGGTCAGATCAACATTTGCTTCTCCGCGGAAGCCGTCAGTCCCAAAATACTTTCCCATTACTATCTCCTTTAATCGAGCTTTGAAGCCGCCTCTTTATCAAGACATAGGGTCATATTCATGTGCATCTGAAGCATCGCCGCCGGCACATAGGTTGTGGTTTTGCCGTAAACAAGCTTATGTATTATCTCCGCTTTTTCCTCGCCGAAGGCAACGAGAATGACATTTTTCGCGCTGCATATGGTTTTAAGCCCCATAGTCACGCCCATATCCGGCACATTCTCAATGCCGCCGAAGTGCTCCGCCTTCATTTTCTTTGTGCTGTCGGTGAGCTGCTGAACATGGGTGTGCGTATCAAACAGCGTTGCCGGCTCATTAAAGCCGATATGTCCGTTAAGCCCTATGCCGAGAACGACGAGGTCAAGACCGCCGTGCGTCTCGATCTCCTCATCGTAGCTCTCCGGCTCAAGCTCTGAGGGCGTGTGGGTTTTCGTAATGCCCAGCTTCGAGTACAGCTCGCTGTTTAGCTGATAGGTGCAGGTGCTTTTCTCATCGGCACCTATATACTCGCATATATTAAACACCTCACAGCCGGTGAAGTCCGCGGCTTTTTCGGCTGAAAGCTCTGCAAAAACACCCTTGAGGGTTTCACCTGCCGCAAAAGCAAGGCAGGCATCGGGCTTATTTGCGACAAGCTCGCTCACCATTGATGAAACAAGCTTATTTATCGTTTCTTTGCTGTCAACAATTATTTTCATATTTTAACGCCTCCTTTATAATTCGCCTCGACTTGGTAAAGCTATTAGTCGGAGGCGATTTTTTTGGCCATTATTTTTGTCAGAACAATTCTATTATATTTTACCATTCTTATATCAATGCGCATAATGGGTAAACGGCAGCTCGGCGAAATGGAGCTTTCGGAGTTTATCGTAGGCGCACTGATTGCAGATCTCGCAGCCACACCTTTGCAGGATATAGGAACTCCCCTGTTAAACGGTCTTGTGCCCATCTTCACGCTGTTTGCGCTCGAAATTATCATCGCGGGGCTTTCAATGCGTAGCTTAAAGGTGCGAAAGCTTGTGTTCGGAAAACCCGAAATTATCATAGAAAACAGCAAAATAGACAGCGAAAAAATGCGTAAAAACCGTTTCACGCTTGATGAACTCATGCAGGAGCTCAGAAATCAGGGTCTTTCGGACACGACGCAGATAGAATATGCCGTGCTCGAGACGAACGGTCAGCTTAATGTCATACTTCAGAAGTCTGAACAACCCGTCACTCCCTCACAGCTCGGCATAAAGGCCGACAGCGAGGGCTATGCGCACATAATCATAAATGAGGGCAGGATATTAGACAACAACCTGCGCCTGCTCGGCAGGGACAGGCTCTGGCTTGACAAGGAGATAAAGCGGCAGGGTGCAGCCTCCGCCGAGGAGGTCTATCTGCTGACGCTTACCGAATCGGGGAAAATCTTCTGTCAGCGAAAGGAGCATGCGAATTGAAACGGGAAATAGCCGCTTACACACTGCTGCTCATCATGTTTCTGGGCTCATTGTATAACATCCATGTGATGGATGTTAAGATAGGCAGTCTTCGCAGTGAGGTAAAGTCCGCCTATGGCAGCGCACAAACAGGCGACTTTGAAAAAGCCGACTCGCAGCTGCGCTCAGCCGCTGAACACTGGCTCGGCATGGATGAATACACGCACATTTTCATCCGTCACACAGAGATAGACTCGGCGACGGATGCGTTTTTTGATATGCTCTCGGACATTGCTTCAAAGGATGCCGAAAGTGCCGCAGGCAGCTATCGTAAGCTTGACGCTCATCTGAAATCGCTGATAACTATCGAGCATCTCAGCTTCGGCAGCATTTTCTGATCACTTATCGCTCAAAAGCTTTGTGAGCTCCTCCATGAAGGTATTTATATCCTTGAAGCTGCGGTAGACCGAGGCAAATCGGACATATGCGACCTCATCGACTTCTTTCATTCTTCTCATGACCATTTCGCCGATATCCACGGTGCTTATCTCGCGCTCAAGCGCACTCTGGAGCTCCTGCTCTATCTCATCGGCTATCTTTTCAAGCTGGGCAAGTGTTACCGGCCTCTTTTCGCAGGCACGCACCATGCCGTTTATGAGCTTTACACGGTCAAAGGTCTGGCGTGAACCGTCACGCTTGACAACGACCAACGGCAAATGCTCGATTATCTCATATGTAGTAAAACGCTTCTGGCACGCAAGACACTCTCTGCGTCTTCGTATAGTGGAGCCCTCCTCGGCAGGGCGGGAATCGATTACCTTGCTTTCAAGGAATCCGCAAAACGGACATTTCATCTGTGCTTCCTCCGAATGCTCAAATTTTGTTTGAAAAACACTATGTAGCATTATTTGATACATTATAACACAATATATCAGATAATGCTACACTAATTTACAGGCTCAAGAACTCCTCACGGCTCATAAGCACATTGAGTACATCAAGTAATGCACCAGCCGTCATTTTTTCGGGAAGCCCGAGTTTTTTTAAGAGTTCGGCTCGCTTTTTTGAGCTTTCCTCCCTTCCGGTATAGCCCTTGGCATACATATCAGCTTTGCTTATACGGGATTTTTTATCCGCACTGACCCCGTCAACGGTTGCTCCCGCGTCAATCAGCGCACCCAGAAGCACTTCGGGCTTCATGCCCTCGACACCCAGCTTGCCTTCCTTTGATGACTTCGCCTTTCGGCGTTCCTTTCCGTAAATATCCGGAATATATGCGTGCTTGAGGTACTTTGGGTCAACGCAGCCCTTTATGAAATTGCGAATGACAAAACCTGCGCCGTCGGAATCTGTGAACACTATCATACCGCGCTTTTCGGCAAGAGTGCGCAAAAGCTGCTGCTTTTCCCTGTTGTTGAACACTCCGAAGCCGCTCGTTTCGATTATCACGGCATCGACCACCTGCGACAGCGTGTTTTTGTCGTATTTGCCCTCGACGACTATGACTTCGGAAACTCTATTCATAAATCTCATCTGCGGCTATCCGCATAATACACTCCTTTAAAAGCTCCTTGGGCTCTGTCCTGCTGCTTTTCATGGCGTAGTCAGTTTCAGCGCAGAGCTCGACCGCACGGCGGAGCTGCGCCTGATTGAATTTTCTTGCGCTGTTTATCAGCTTTGAGGCTACAAAATCGTATCTTATCGAGCAGGTCTTCATCAGATAATCCTTGCCAAGACCGCTTTGCACCGCTACGGAGGCAGTGTAAAGCTGGCGCATCTGGTTGCCGAGAACGGCAAGTATCATAATGGGCTCGTTGTTTTTATCGTCCAAAAGCTCGCCTAAAAGTGACATGGCGGCATTATACTCGCCCCTTGCCATGCACTCGGTCATATCGAAAACGACAGCCTCGGGTATGTGATGGGCAACGGCGTTAACATCCTCTACCGTGACCTTCTCACCCTTGGCATAAGCCGCTATCTTGTTTATCTCGGGAATAAGCCTGCTCATGAGCTCTCCGCTGACCGTTATAAGCCTTTGTGCGGCGCTAAGCTCAATGCTCTTGCCCTGGGCAGCAAAACGCTTGACGATCCATTTTATCAGCGCATCGCTGAGCTGCGCCGTCACATGAATCTCAACGCCGGACTTTGCAAAGGTCTTAAACAGTTTGAGCCTTTTATCCGGTTCAAAACCTGCTTCACACAAAAACGCGACCGTGCAATAATCGGGGATGTCGCTTATCGCCTTCATGACATCGTCAGCCTGTTCAAGCTTATTGAGATCCACTCCGCGAACCTCGACAAGACTTCTTTCCGACAAAAAAGGTACGGAATCAATAGCCTCGGTAAGAGCAAGTGCGCTGAAATCGCGCTCACCTATCTTGCGGTAGCTGAAATCGTCCGCTTCGTTCGTCACGCATAGCTTCCTGAGCTCAGCAAGGTACTGCTCGGCAAGATAATCCTCCGGTCCCCAGATCAGATACAGCCGTTGAGGGCCGTCCTGCCTTAATCGGCGGATGCTTTCGCCGTAATTGAATTTTTCTTCGTTTCTTGATTTCTTAGCCATCTAATCACCGGTACTAATCAGTATTCTTCCGCATTCGTCAGTTCTGTATATCGTTACATCGTGCTCTCTCAGCCTGTCGAGCACTTCCTCCGCAGGGTGACCGTAGTTATTATAGCCAACGGATATTATCGCAATCTCCGGCTCTGTTTCCAGCAATAGCTCCTCGCTTGTCGAGTACTTTGAGCCATGGTGTCCGACAATGAGGATGTCCGTATCGGAAAGATCCTGCGCCGCAACCAGCTTGCGCTCAGTGGCTCCTGCCACATCTCCGGTTATCAGCACTCTTTCGTCACCGACCTCTGCGGTTAACATAATACCTCTTTCGTTCTTATCGCCCTTAGGAAACGGCGCGTACAACCGTAGGCTTATCCCACCGGCGTCAAACTCGGTATCGTGAGAGATGTACATCAGCCTCACTCCGTTTTCATGGGCGGCATCTATCAGGTCGGCAAGCTCTCCGTCATTAATATAGTCAACATACCCGGGCAAAATCAGAGTTTCTACCTGCATGGTGTTCATAAGTCTTGCCGCTCCGCTAATGTGGTCGGAATGCAGATGTGTAAGCACAAGGCAATCGATTTTCGTTCTCCCTCTGCCTCGCAGGTATTTTGCCGCTTCGCTGCCGGCATTTGTAAATGTTCCTTTACTTCCACAGTCAATAACCACGGTATGCCTACCCTCGGTCAGTGCAATACATTGTCCGCTGCCGACATCCATAACACCAAGTGTTCCGCTGTCGGCAAGCATATCCGCCCTTGTCTTTGCAAATACACATACAAGTACAAGTGCACATAGGACTGTCGGTATCAATGGGCTTAACCTTTTGCCCTTTTTGCGGCCTATCAGCCACAGGGCAAAAACGGCATAGACTAACACTATCCACAAAACGGCGTACATATTTTCGGTATATACGGTCGAAAATGAAAGTCGGGCAACGGTTTTAACCACAAATGCAATATATCGCACAAGATACGCCAGTAATCCCGCGAAAAATGTCGCGGTGAGCTTTGTCAGGAAGCTCAAGATACACAGTGCATAACCGCCGACAAACAAAATAGATACCGCCCACAGGCAGAGTATATTCGTTATCGGCATGAGCAGCGAAACATAACCGAAATGCACAGCGATGAGCGGTACGGAAAAAACGGTGACGCTCAGCGAGCTCGACAGCGAGCCTATAATATACCGTCTGATGCTGCCTCTGCCCGGTGTGAGCTTATCGAGATATCCGTATATCGGCTGAGCAAAAAGATAGATTCCTGCCATCGCCGCAAAGGACAGCTGAAGCGAAACACTTCCTGCGGCAAAGGGGTTCGCGGCAAGAATGAGTGCCAAGGCAAAGCAAAGCGAGGTCGTTCGATCGTTCTCCCTGCCGAATACGGGTGCCATAAGAAAGACGGATAGCATTATTCCCGCTCTCACCGCAGACGGCGATGAGCCAGACATGACGACAAATGTCCAAATCAGCAACAGGCACAGAACCGAGGTGCGTCTGTTCTTGCCCAAGACAAGCTGCAAAAGCGCAACGAGAAACGATACATGCATTCCCGAAACGGCTACGACATGGGCCATGCCCGACACACCCATTGCGGAGTGAAGGGCTTCATCTTTATAGTAATCATTCCTGTCACCGGTCAAAAGCGCAAGCATGAACGGTGACGCGTTCTGCGGAAATATATCCTTGATTTGAGTGCGCAGGACACGGCCGAGTTCCTGCGGCAAAAATGCCAACGAATTGTCGCCGCCTGAAACAAGCCTTGATTCTTCAATGTTTCCGTTTAAGTAAATTCCGTCAGATATGTAATTGTCATTTTCTTCGCCGTACTTCTCTACCGCTGAACGAAAGCGAATCTCAGCACGAAGAATATCTCCGGGCTTCACAGCCGAAAGACAGTCATTATATGCAAACAGTGCCGCCTTGACCTGCGGCAGCTCCTCTTCCGTCAGCTTAACATATATACGGCTGCTGTAATCGTAGCGTGTGGGGTATTCAAGCACCTGCACATGAACAGTCATGGTCTTGCCGACAAGTTTTTCGCACGATGAGACTGTGTTATCATAATGGTATTTATATCCGCAAAAGCCTATGGCGGCGGCAAGTGCCGCCAGTAAAACGCGCTTTCTTGTATTTCCCTTCAGAAGCAGACTGCATAAAGCCAGCCCTATCGAAGCTGCGGCGGTAGGAAGAAGATAATTATATGGCAATATATAGTGCGCTGCAAATACGGAAAAACAGTATCCAATAGAAAGGGCGGCCAGCTTCCTTACGCTCCTCATGTCTCTGTCTCCACTGCTGCTTTATCTAATCATAAAAAAGCAGAAAGTCAAAGGGCTTTCTGCTTTTTTGTATTTTACGCCATCGTCTCGTCGAGCTTCTTGCCGCCGAGAATATGGAAATGCAGGTGCTTTACTGTCTGACCGCCGTCGGCACCGCAATTGTTGACGACGCGGTAGCCGTTTGTGAGTCCCTCTGCCTTTGCTATCTTTGCAACCGCCTCAAAGCACTTTGCAACGAGCATGGAGTTAGTCTCATCTATCTTATCCGCGCAGCAGATGTGCTCCTTGGGCAGTACAAGAACATGCACGGGTGCCTGGGGATTTATATCGCGGAAAGCGAAGACATATTCGTCCTCATAGACCTTGGTCGAGGGTATCTCCCCTGCTATTATCTTGCAAAACAGACAATCGTTCATGGCTTCTCCTTTCAATCAAATACCGAGCTTTTCTGCAACAAAATCGTCAACAACCGCAAGGGCATTATCGGTTTTGAGAACATCGCTGCCGCCGCCCATTGCCGAATCGGGCTTTCCGCCGCCCTTACCTCCTGCGACGGCGGATACGGCGCGAACAAGCTCACCGGCCTTTATCCCCTGTGCAACGGCATCCTTGCCGCAGGAAGCAACAAAGGTCACCTTGGACTCGGTTGCGGTTGCAAGAACTGCGACCACCTTAGGGTTCTTATCGCGCAGGAAATCGCCTATCTTTCTGAGGTCGTTTGAGTCAAGGTCGGTGCGTGTGGCTGTCAGCACACTCAAACCGCCTATCTGCTTTGCTGCAAACAGGAAGCGTTCAACATCACCGTACAGAAGCTTATCCTTAAGACGCTCGACATTCTGACGCATTTCCTTCATTTCGGACACAAAGCCTTCCGTCTTTGCAATAAGCTCGGAGGGCTTGGTCTTGAGAAGCTCGGCGGCTCTTGCAAGCTTGAGGTTTGCCTCATTTGCCATGCGCAGAAACTCCTTACCGGTGACGGCTTCGATCCTGCGAACACCGCTTGCAATGGAGCTTTCGCTGAGAATGTGGAAAGGTCCGACCTTTGCGGTATTATCAAGATGAGTGCCGCCGCACAGCTCCATACTGTAATCGCCCATTGTGACGACTCTGACAACATCGCCGTACTTTTCTCCGAAAAGTGCGGTTGCACCGAGGCTCTTTGCCTCGTCAATGCTCATTTCCTTTATGCTGATATCCATGCCCTCGAGGATCGCCTCGTTGACGGAGCTTTCGACCTTGCCAATCTCCTCGGGAGTGAGGGCATTGAAGTGTGTGAAGTCAAAGCGCAGTTTGTCGGCATCGACAAGAGAGCCCGCCTGATGGACATGATCGCCCAACACCTCTCGCAGCGCACTGTGCAGAAGATGCGTTGCCGAGTGAGCTCTCGATATTGCCTTGCGGCGGTCTGTATCGATGCTTGCAACGACCTCATCTCCGACATTCAAGGTACCGGACTTCATAATGCCGTAGTGCAGGTACTTGTTGCCCTTGTCCTTCTTGACATTGGTGACCTCGAAACGGGTGAACTTACCCTCGGTGATATCGTCAAGACAGAAGCCGATATCGCCCTGGTCTGCAAGCTGACCGCCCATCTCGGCATAGAAGGGGGTCTTATCGAGAACGACTATGCCCTCGCAGCCCTCGGGGATCTCGGAGGCAAGCTCATCGGCATATACAAGTGCAAGTACATTTGCCGAATCCGTGGTCTTGTCGTAGCCGGTAAACTCTGTGGGAGTGGTGTCAAGCCCGAGATCGATGCCTGCCCAGCCGAGGTCGCCGAGAGCCTCGCGAGCCTTTCTTGCGCGAACTCTCTGCTCCTGCATGAGACGCTCAAACTCATCTGTATCGAGCGTCATGCCCTCATCCTCGACCATTTCGGAGGTGAGGTCAACCGGAAAACCGTAGGTATCGTAAAGCTTGAAGGCGTCTGCGCCGGAAAACACACTCTCGCCCTTTGCCTTATGCTCTGCAAGGATGGAGGCGAAAATCTGCATACCGGCATCGATGGTTTTTGCGAAGTTTTCCTCCTCGCTCTTGATGACGCGGGTGATGTACTCCTGCTTCTCGCGAAGCTCGGGATACTGGCATTCGTTTTCGTGGATAACAGTGTCAACGACCTCATACAGGAAGGGCTTATTTACGCCCAGCAGCTTGCCGTGGCGTGCAGCTCTGCGCAGAAGCCGGCGCAGGACATAGCCTCTGCCCTCGTTTGAAGGCAGAACACCGTCGCAAATCATAAAGGTTGCACTTCGAATGTGGTCGGTGATGACGCGCAGGGATACATCCATCTTATCGCTCTTGCCGTAGAATGCTCCCGTTATCTCGGAAACCTTGTGGGTGATGTTCATGACGGTATCGACATCAAACAGCGAGTCAACACCCTGGCAGACGACCGCAAGACGCTCAAGTCCCATGCCGGTGTCGATATTCTTCTGGATAAGGTCGGAATAGTGACCCTCGCCGTCATTATCAAACTGGCTGAAAACATTGTTCCAGACCTCGATATAGCGGTCGCAATCGCAGCCGACGGTGCAGTCGGGCTTGCCGCAGCCGTACTTTTCTCCGCGGTCATAGTAGATCTCCGAGCAGGGACCGCAGGGGCCTGCCCCGTGCTCCCAGAAGTTATCCTCCTTGCCGAAGCGGAAGATGCGCTCGGCGGGAATACCTATCTGCTTGTTCCAGATCTCCCATGCCTCATCGTCATCGACATAGACGGAGGGATACAGTCTGTCGGGGTCTATGCCGACCCAGTCGGGACTGGTCAGGAACTCCCAGCTGAATGCAATTGCTTCCTTCTTGAAATAGTCGCCGAAGGAGAAGTTGCCGAGCATCTCAAAATAAGTGCCGTGGCGTGCGGTTTTACCGATGTTTTCGATATCGCCGGTACGAATGCACTTCTGGCAGGTGCACACTCTCTTGCTGGGAGGAACCTGCTCGCCCTTGAAATAGGGCTTCATGGGTGCCATGCCGGAGTTTATGAGCAAAAGGCTCGCATCGTTATGCGGTATCAGCGAAAAGCTTGGCAAACGCTTATGACCCTTGCTTTCAAAAAACGAGAGAAACATCTCTCTTAATTCGTTAAGTCCAAATGCTTTCATATATATCTCCTCCTACTTTATCCTTCTGAGTATAGACAGCGCGCTGCACTTTACAGGCAGGCGCATTTTAAACTTCATCATCGCATGAGGTGTCGCTTCGATAGGCTCAAGGTTTTCGTCAAAAAGCTCCGTGACCGTAAACGCAACGGGTTCCCCCTCGTTTGTCAAAAGCTCTACCGTGTCGCCCACGCAGAAGCGGTTGCGCTGCGTCAGGAGTGCATTGCCCTCATCATCGCAGGCTTCAACGACCGCGCATACATAGGCATCGGAAAAATAACTTGCCTCCGCGTAATGCTGACCCGGCTCGCCGTAGTAAAAGCCGGTGCAATAGGGTCTGTGGCTGACCTTGTTAAGCTCGTCAATCCAAACCTGCGGGAGAGTCTCACCCTTTACTGCATAGTCTATCGCGTGGCGGTAGGCATTGGTGACGGCGGCGGCATAGTACGCCGACTTCATCCTGCCCTCTATCTTGAAGCTCGTCACCCCGGCATCTATAAGCTCCGGGATATGCTCTATCATGCACATATCGCGGGAATTCATGATGTGCGTCCCATTATCCTCGCTTATCTCAAAATACTCACCGGGTCTTTTTTCCTCGACAAGGTGGTACTTCCAGCGGCAGGGCTGGGCGCAGGCTCCGCGATTTGCATCCCTGCCGGTCAAATAGTTTGACAGCAGGCAGCGTCCGGAAAAAGAAACGCACATAGCACCGTGGACAAACGCTTCAATCTCAAGCTCTTTGGGGGTGTTTGCCCGTATCTTGCAGATATCCTCCATTGGCGTTTCGCGGGCCAGCACAACGCGGTCGGCCCCCATGTCATGCAAAACATTGGCGGTCGCGCTGTTAATAACGCCGAGCTGGGTGCTGACATGACGCGACACCATGGGTGCATATTTTGCTGCGACCGCCATTACACCGAGGTCTGCGATGATAAACGCATCAACGCCCGCATCCTGTGCCTGCTCGAGAAACACGGGCAGGGAGGCAAGCTCATTTTCCCTCGGGAGAGTGTTGCAGGTCATATGTACCGCCGCACCCTTTTCGTGCGCAAGCTTTACCGCTTTCTTAAGCTCATCGAATGTAAAGTTGCCCGCTGCGGCACGCATGCCGAACTGCGTACCGGCAAGGTAAACGGCATCCGCGCCGTAATGGAGCGCCATTTCAAGACGCTCCATATCCCCGGCCGGGGCAAGTAATTCAGGCTTTTGTTTAATCATAATCCTGCTTTGCGACAAAGGCTTCAAACGCGCTGCTGCTGGTGAAGTATTCGTGGCTGCCGGTGGACGAATTGAGCGCATAGTACATATAATTCGTCTTATCCGGCTTGAGTGCCGCCTTAATCGACGCTATGCCCGGCGAGCAGATGGGTGTGGGAGGAAGTCCTTTGTTTATACGGGTGTTGTAAGGCGAATCCTTTTGGAGCATATCCTTGGTGGGTGCGCCCTCGTGGTCGGGGTACTCGTACAGCGAGGTAGCATCAACCTGAAGCGGCCAATCCTTCTTGATGCGGTTGTAGATTACGGATGCGACCTTATAGCGGTCGGCATTGTCGGACGCTTCCTTCTCAATCATCGACGCGATTGTGATGATCTGGCGCATACTGTAGCCGCTTTCCTGCTGCCATTCGAGCATTTCCGCCGTCATCTTGTAGTGGAAGGTCTCAAGCAGCTTGTTTATCGCGCTGGATGCAGGCATTCCCTCATAGAATTCATAGGTATCCGGGAACAGGAAGCCCTCAAGCCGGCTGGCATCGCCCTTCTCAATTCCCTCAAGGAAGGAATAGTTAAAGGTCGCGTTCGCCGCCGCGTCCATAAGCTCGTCATAATCGCATACTCCCTCTGCATCGAGCTTTTTGAAGATATCGTGCATGGTATAGCCCTCGGGGAAGGTTATCTTGAGAGCGACCATCGCGCCGGAGCCGGTCTGCATTTTCATGACAAGTGCGCGGTAATCGTAGCCGGACTTGAGCTCATATGTGCCGGGGTCAAGCTTTTCGTCGGCATTTGAGAAGCCGCAGTAGAGCTTGAACAGCCACTTATATTTGATAATTCCGGCCTCCTTGAGCTTATCGGCAACATAGCCGATGTCGGCGGTGTGGACCTTTTTGGTGGTCTCTTTGCCGTCATCATCCTTGACCTTTACCTCGGAATACTCAAAGGAGTCCTTCGCAAGAACGACCGTAGCCTCGACATCATCGGACTTAAGCGCAAGAACATCGGTCGCTGCCGACCACGCAAGGCATGCAAAAATGACGCTTACACTGACAACGAAAATGAAATACATAAGTCCGTTGAACCTGGTCTTCTTACCGGTATTATTTACCGGGGTCTGAGCATGACCGGTCTCGGAGGACATCTTGACATTCATTTTGCCGCTTGCATCCTTCTTTTCTTTATCAAACTTTTTTTCGTTCATAGGGTTCCCCTTCTTGCGGTCACTGCAGGTTTAGCGCACTGTAACCGATAATTACTGATTTGCATATTATGTTTCAGACACAGGTTTTCTGTGTATTGGCTTCTGATTTGTCGCGTCAAAATGTCCGCCGCACCGGACACCGGCCACGGAATTTTTTTGTGCGGAGAAAGGTCTATACTATGTTCTGCAACGGAAATAACAGCTGCATCTGGATAATCATTATCCTTCTCATTCTGTTCTGCGGCTGCGGCAACGGCTGCGGCTGCGTAACTAACGACAACGGCTGCGGCTGCGGCTGCAACTAAGCCACAATACCGAGGTCCCTTCGGGGACCTCTTTCTATTCCGTTAAAACCATTCTGACCTTAATATCACTCGGCTCCGTGGGAAGACACTTTTCGAGTAAAAGCTTTCTGCAAAGGCAGACAGTGAAGCATTCGGTTTCGGACAGATACCGGTCATAGTACCCTGCTCCGTGCCCGAGACGACTCCCCTGCTCATCACAGCAAAGCGCAGGGATTATCATAATATCTCCTTGCTCCGGTATTAGACCGGGTGTGCCGCATTCCGGCTCGGGAATGTTGAATTTGCCCGGCTTCAGACCGTTCAAACCGAAAACTTCTCTGAAGCTCATGTGAAACCCGTCACCGCACACAGGGAGCGCGACCTGCTTTCCGACGGAAAGCGCATGGGCTATTATGCCCTGCGTTGCAACCTCTCTGCCGACGCTGCAATAGGCAAACACGCGCTTTGCGGCAATGTACTCCGGTATTTTTAGCATTTTTGCTTCTATTTCGGCATTGCTCGCGGCTATATAGCTTTCAGGCAGATTCTCAAGCTCAATGCGCTTTTTTGTTCGGAGCTGCTTCTTCTGCTTCGCAATGTCACAGTGCCGATTTGATGATGGAATATATCTCCTCATGCTTGTCCTCTATGCTGCGCTCAACACCGTCGGTCTTAAACAAAATCCTCGTCCATCCGTAATAATCCGCCGCCTTATCGGCAACTCTCAGACAGTTTTCGAGGTACTTTATATCCTTCTCGTGGATATCGGCACTGGTGTTGGTCTTTTCCTGCCGGTGGTGCATTCTCGCAAGTGAGGTCTCGACATCAACATCAAGGTATATGACCAAGTCAGGCACAGGCAGTCCCATTTTCACATATTCAAGGTCGTACAACCACTTGAAGAACGCTTCAAGCTCCTCGTCGGGCAGCTTTGCTCCCTGATGCACGGCGTTGGAGGTTGTGTATCTGTCGGAAAGAATGAAGCCGCCATCATTGTATATCTTTCCCCAATCCTTGCGATATGAGGCAAAACGGTCAACGCTGAAAAAGGTCGATGCGGTATAGGCATTGACATCAGCTGGGTTTTCGCCGAACTCGCCGCCGAGGTACATACGGATAAGTGCCGAGCTTTCGTTATCGTATCTCGGGAAAACAATGTGGTTATACTCAATGCCCTCGTTTTCCAATCTTTCGCATACCCGCCTGTAGTGAGCGGATTTGCCGCTGCCGTCTATGCCCTCAAATACTATGAGCTTTCCTTTTTTCATGAGCTTAAATTCCCAATCTCTTCCGCCACGCTTTTATGATAAACTGCGGAATTCTTTTTATCTTTCTAAATCGCTTCGGCTCCTCAAAGCAGCGGTAAAGCCACTCGAGGCTGAGCTTCTGCCATATCAGCGGGGCTCGTTTTGCCTGCCCCGAAAAAACATCTATCGTGCCGCCGAGACCTGCCATCAGTCCGGCATCGAGCTTCGCGGCATGCTTTGCCATCCACAGCTCCTGCTTAGGCACTCCGAGGCAAACCATGACGAAATCCGGTTTTGCGGCATTTATCTTTGAAACTACCGCACCGTCGTCATTGCCGTAACCGTCGTTAGTGCCGCATATCACAAGTCCCGGGAAACGCTGCTTCATGCGCTCGGCTGCTTTCTCGGCAACGCCCGGTCTTGCTCCGTATAGAAACACCGAGCCGCCGCGGGAGGCAAGCCGTTTTAATATCTCGGTCGCCGCGTCAATTCCCGGCATATGCTCCCTGAGCGGAGTTCCGAGTATTCTCGCCGCCTGCATTACCCCGACACCGTCCGGAATGACAAGATCGGCATTCTCGATCGCCTTACCGACCTTCGGATCATCCCACGCTGCCATGACTATCTCGGGATTCGGCGTGATCATGTATGCACAGCGGTGCTCATTTATCAGGCTTAACGCCTTATCGACCGCTTCATTAAGTGTCAGGTTGTCAATATCGACTCCCAGAACATTTACTCTGTTCAAATTTGGCTGAACACCTTTCCTATTTTTTCATTGATAACAAGATCAGCCTCGCTGTCATACGGGGTGCTGCTCAAGTTGACCAGCGCAAGCTTATTTCCCCGGTAATAGTTTATAAGCCCCGCAGCAGGGTACACATTCAGCGAGGTGCCGCCTATTATGAGGACCTCCGCCTCGGATATACATTTTATGGCCTCGTTTACTATTCTGTCATCAAGCGGCTCTTCATAAAGCACGATATCCGGCCTTATTACGCCGCCGCATATACATCCGGGCACACCCTCGCCGTGGTTCATTTTATCCGCAGGATAGGGTCTGCCGCAGCTTGAGCAATAGCTTCTCAAAATGCTTCCGTGCAGCTCAAGCACCTTTTTGCTGCCCGCCGCCTGATGCAGTCCGTCGATATTCTGTGTGACAACCGCTTTGAGTTTACCCTGCCTTTCAAGCTCGGCAAGCTTAAGATGCGCCGCATTGGGCCTGACATTCTCAACAACGAGCTTTTCCCTGTGGAATTTATAGTATTCCTCGGGATTTCTGACAAAAAATGTATGGCTCAAAATGGTCTCGGGGGGATATTTATACTTCTGATTGTACAAGCCGTCAACACTGCGAAAATCGGGTATGCCGCTTTCGGTGGACACGCCTGCGCCGCCGAAAAACACGACATTGTCGCTTTCGTCTATCCATTTTTTCAGTGTTAATATCTTCTCATCCATTGTAACCACTTCTTTACATAGATTATCAGTTTATTATACTACACTTGGGTTTCCTAAGCAAGTAAATATTCGTCGATTATTTGAGCTATCGGCTCATTATTGCAGTCGGGTGCAATGACATCAGCCATTATCTTTACGCGCTCCGTTGCATTTGCCGTTGCAACCTTTAATCCGGCACACGCAAGCATCGGCTCATCGTTTTCCGAGTCACCGGCCGCTATGCACTCGGACATTGATATTCCAAGCCTTGCGCACAGCACTTTCAGCCCCTCGGCTTTGCTGACGCCGCTCGCATTTATCTCCAGAGAATGCTCCGTCACGCAGGTGAAGGTCACGGGAAGCTCACGCAGAGCATTGAGCACCTCGAAGGCTTCAAGGTCGTTTGCAAAAAACAAATTGAGCTTTTCAATGGGTTTCGGGTCTTCCATGTAGTAATTAAAAGCATCGTCAACGATGTTCATACATTTGCGGTAGATGGGCTCGTACGCTTTAAGACCGAAATCGGCGCAGTTATCCACGCACCAACGCGTTCCGCAGCTTTCATCGTTCATGAACATGACAGGCATCACATGCCGCCCGCTTGCCTGCGCTATGATGTATTTGACCGTCTCCGGCTCAATGGTCTTATACAGCAGCTTTTCACCTGTTTTAAGGTCCATGACCGATGCTCCGCTTGAGGTCACGGCGTATCTCATGCCGCTAACCATGTCGATGTACGGTCTTATAAGGCTTATGCTTCTGCCTGTTGAAAATGCTACCGTTTTCCCGTTTGCTATTGCTCTTTCCATAGCCTCGACAGTGCGCGGGCCGAGCTCCTTCGAGTCGCTCAACGCCGTGCCGTCCATGTCGACAGCAAGGAGTTTATATTCCATTGTCATTTCCCTCCGCTTCTCGCGTAATAGAAGATGTACTGCTGGGCAAGTCCCGCGTATTTTCCCAAGCTCGACGGGTCAAAGTCCGGTGAGAAATTCTCCTTTAACGCCCTTTTCATCCAGACATCTATCGGAAAAGCCTCCATGTGGTAAAGCCCGAACAGCACAACGCAGTTCGCGACCTTTTCGCCAATGCCGCGTATCTGCCGCAAAGCTTTAATCGCCTCGCGGTAGTCGCAGACTTTTAAGGTATCGAGGTCAAGCTCGCCGCTTGCGACGGCCTTTGCTGCGTTTATGATATACTCCGCTCTGTAGCCTGCTCTGATAACCGCAAGGTCTTCAGGCTCAAGGTCTGCCAAACGCTCGGCACTCGGGAAGCTGTAATAGATTTTGCCGTTTGCCTCAAATTTTTCCCCGAAGCCTTCGCACAGGCGTTCAACTATCCCCTTTATGCGCGTAATGTTATTGCACTGGGAGATTATAAACGAACAAAGTGCCTCCCAACTGTCCTGACGCAAAATTCGTATGCCAAAGCCGTACTCAACACAGTTGTGCAGGTAGTCGCCGTCAAAGCCTGCGCTTACGGCGGCATAATCCGTGTCAAGATCAAAATAATCAAACCACAGCTCCGGCGGTGCTTCAGATGTTATGTAAACCTCTCCGTTCTCCACTGAGACCTCCGCAAGGTATTTGCCCACGACGCCGGTGTATATGCCCTTTTCGTTGCAGTTCCAACGAAAGCACTGGCCGCATTCAAAGGTTTTCTCAATATCAAGGCTTTTTGCGTCACACAGCTTTATCTTCATCTTGCACCTCTGATTTTTAATGTCTATATTATAATATATCCTCATTTGTTTTTCAATCGGCTTGCTTATCGGGGCGAAATATGCGATAATATTTGTAACTATTAACAGGAGATTTGATATGGACTATCTAAGCGAATACAAATCAAAGCTTCGCACTGCCAAAGAAGCTGTTAAATGCGTTAAAAGCGGCGATTGGGTGGAATACACCTCCAATCTCGGCTACCCTCCCACGCTCGACAAGGCCCTCTCCGAAAGGCGGGATGAGCTGCGCAATGTCAAGATAAGGGGCGACCTGCTGTTCGGGCCGATTCATGTTGCCGAGTGCGACCCGACGCTGGAGCATTTTGTGTACAACACTTGGCACTGCTCAGGCTATGAGCGCAGGCTCTGCGACAGGAACCGTGCGTTTTTCACGCCGATGATTTTCAGAAATTTAGGCTGGTACTATAAGAATTTTCTTGAAGCGGATGTCTGCATGGTGACCGTTGCGCCGATGGATAAGCACGGTTATTTCAGCTTCGGTTGTGCCTGCGGCCTGTCAAAGTGCATTGCCGACAAAAGCAAAATCGTGATAGTCGAGGTCAATGAGAATATGCCGCGCATTCTCGGCGGTTTTGATGAGGCGATACATATCTCCGAGGTAGATTTTATCGTTGAGAGTGATAATCCGCCGCTCTACGAGATGACGAATCCTGCACCCAGCGATGAGGACAGGCGCATAGCGTCTTATATCCTGCCACACATTGTTGACGGTGCGACCGTTCAGCTCGGCATCGGCGGTATGCCAAACGCACTCGGCGAGCTTATAGCAAAATCCGACCTCAAGGATCTCGGTATGCACACCGAGCTTTGCTCCGACGGCTATCTTGCCATGTTCAAGCAGGGCAAGCTCACAAACCGCAAAAAGACGATAAATCAGAACAAGGGAGTTTTGGGCCTTGCCATCGGCAGTCGTGAGCTGTACGACTGGGTGGATGATAACCCCGGTATCGCAGGCTATCCCCTTTCCTATGTCAACGACCCGCAGGTCATCGCGCAGCATGATAACATGATATCCATTAACGGCTGTCTTTCCGCCGATCTCTACGGTCAGGTGTGCTCGGAAAGCGTCGGTACACGGCAGATAAGCGGTACCGGCGGTCAGCTTGATTTTCTAACCGGTGCGTCACAGAGCCGAGGCGGCAAAGCGTTTTTGTGCATGACGAGCAGCTTTAAGACCAAAGACGGCGAGCTTAAAAGCCGCATAGTGCCGACCTTCAGCGGCGATATTATAACCACCCCGAGAAGCCAGGCATATTACATTGCAACGGAATACGGCGTTGTCAATCTTGCAGGCCGCTCGACTTGGGAGCGCGCCGACGCACTGATAAGCATTGCACATCCCGATTTCAGAGATGAGCTGATTAAGGCGGCGGAAAAGCAAAAAATCTGGCTGCCGTCAAACAAGAGGTAGAACATGACTGAAAGCATTTTATTCAAAGGCAGACCCGATGATTTTGCCGAGCGTCTGCCGAAGGAGCAGCGTTGCTATGAGCTGCTTGATGAACTTGGCATAGAGTATTGGCATGTAAACCACGAACACGCAGACACCATTGAGGCTTGCCATGAAATTGAAAAAGCCCTCGGTGCAAGCATTTGCAAAAACCTGTTTCTGACTAACCGTCAGCAGACGGATTTTTATTTGCTGCTCATGCCCGGGGACAAGCCCTTTAAGACAAAGCTTCTTTCAAAGCAGATAGGCTCGGCAAGGCTGAGCTTCGGCAGTGCAGAGCATATGGAAAAGCACCTTGACATCACCCCGGGCTCTGTGAGCGTGCTTGGGCTTATCAACGACAAGGAACACGCGGTCAGGCTGCTTGTTGACGCAGACCTGCTCAAGGATGATTTCATCGGCTGCCATCCGTGCATCAACACCTCCACACTGAAATTTAAGCTTTCGGACATGACGGGCAAGCTTTTGCCGGCTTTAGAGCATGATATGACGGTGGTCGAGCTGCCGTGGGAGGTAGATTGATGAAGATTGGCATTTTATGCGCCTGTGCGCCGGAATTTGAGCCGTATAAATCAGCTCTCGGCGGCGAGGTAAAAGCCGCCTGCGGTGCAAAATACATTGAAGGAAGACTGTGCGGCAAGGAAATAGCCGTGTTATTTTGCGGAATCGGTAAGGTTAACGCCGCAATTGGCGCATCGACGCTTATACGCACTCTTAGCTGTGACCGCATTATTATGTCCGGTGCGGCCGGTGCTATCGCAAAGGGGCTGCACATAGGCGACTGCGTGATGATAACAGATTGCATTTATCACGACCTTCAGCCGCAGCTGATAATCGATTATCACCCCGGCGAGATCGACCCCGATTTTGTCTGCGCACAGGATGTTGTTGAAATCGGTAAGGCTGCCGGAATGGTCTGCGGCAGAACGGTTACGGGTGATGTGTTCATCGCCGAGGACGGTCGTGAGAGCATTATCGAGAGGTTTGACCCGCTGTGCTGCGATATGGAAACCGCTGCGGCGGCTCACGCCTGCTTCCTGCTCGGTGTGCCTTTTAACTGTGTTCGTGCGATATCCGACACCGAGGACGAGGCCGGTCTCGGCAGCTTTGAAAAAAATGTCTGCTTTGCCGCCCAAAAAGCCTTCGACGGAGTTTACGACGTGCTCAGCGAACTATAAAACAAATTAGAAACGAAAAAATCCCGTACCTGTCGGTACGGGATTTTTATGCATTAGTAATATCTCTTGTTCTTGTTCTTGCGAGCTGCTTCGCTCTTCTTGCGGCGCTTTACGCTGGGGCTCTGGTAGTACTCCTTCTTTCTGAGGTCGGCCAGAACGCCTGCCTTTGCGCAACTGCGCTTAAATCTCTTAAGAGCATTGTCCAGAGATTCATTTTCCTTGACATAGATTTCAGACATTTATTTCACTCCCTCCATTAACGCCTTTCGACGCTTTAAGGGCCAAATTCTTGGCTTAACGAATGATATTATACTCATTCTTATCAATAATGTCAATAAAAATTATTTTATAATGAGGTTAACAAGCTTATTCTTTACCACAATAGTCTTGAAAAGCTGCTTGCCCTCCATTAGGCGCTTTATCTTTTCATCCGCGCAGGCAGTTTCGATTATCACGCTGTCCTCGGAATCGGCGGGAACGATTATCGTGGTCTTGAGCTTGCCGTTTACCTGAACCGCCATCTCGCGCTCGGCATCCACGGTCTTTGTCTCGTCGTACTTGGGCCATGACATCTGCATTGCCATTTTACCCTCGGACCTGGCATAGCCCATCAGTTCCCACATCTCCTCTGCAATATGCGGGGCAAAGGGGCTGAGCAGCATGATGAGGGTCTTGACCTCTCCGCGGGTGCAGCCGTTGGTGTAGAACTCATTTACCATGGTCATGAGAGCAGCGATAGCGGTGTTCATCTTCAGCTCATCAATATCACTGCCGACCTTCTTAATGGTTTTGTGGATAATGCTCTCGTTCTTCTTGGAGTATTCCTCGGAATCGCTTGCCAGCTCCATGAGATTCCAGCACCTGTCAAGGAAACGCTTCGAGCCCTTGACGGCCTCGTTTGACCACGATACGGCCTTCTCAAAGTCGCCGATGAACATGATGTGCAGACGCAGAGTATCTGCGCCGTACTGCGCAACGATATCGTTGGGATTGATGACATTGCCTCTGGATTTGGACATTTTTTCGCCACCCTCGCCGAGAATCATGCCGTGGCTGGTTCTCTTGGCGTAAGGCTCCTTGGTATGGACAACGCCGATATCGTACAGGAACTTGTGCCAGAAGCGCGAATACAGCAGGTGCAGCGTGGTATGCTCCATACCGCCGTTATACCAATCGACGGGTCCCCAATACTCCTCGGCTTCCTTGGAAACGAGCTCCTTGTCGTTATGCGGATCCATGTAGCGCAGGAAGTACCAGCTTGAGCCTGCCCAGTTGGGCATGGTGTCGGTCTCGCGCTCTGCCTTGCCGCCGCACTTGGGGCAGGTAGTCTCGACCCAGTCGCGCATTTTTGCGATGGGCGACTCGCCGTTATCGGTGGGCTCGTAATTTTCTACATCGGGCAGCACCAGCGGCAGCTCCTCCTCGGGAACGGGCACCCAGCCGCACTTCGGACAATTTACCATGGGGATGGGCTCGCCCCAGTAGCGTTGGCGGCTAAAGACCCAGTCACGCAGTTTGTAGTTGACCTTCTCTACGCCGATGCCGTTATCAACAAGCCATTTTTTCATAACGGGAATGGCTTCCTTAACGGTGAGTCCGTTGAGGAACTCGGAATTGACCATGATGCCGGTATCGTCCTTGAGTGTGAAGGCTTCCTTTTCAATGTCGCCGCCCTCGACGACCTCGACTATTTCGCAGCCGAATTTCTTTGCAAATTCCCAGTCACGGTCATCATGTGCCGGTACTGCCATGATAGCACCCGTGCCGTAAGTAACCAGAACATAATCGGAGATGAAAATGGGTATCTCCTTGCCGTTTACGGGGTTTATGCCCTTAATGCCCTTAATCTCAACGCCGGTCTTATCCTTATTAAGCTCACTGCGCTCAAAGTCGGACTTTTTGCCTGCCTCGATGACATAAGCATTGACCTCGTCGAGGTTTTCAATCTTATCCTGCCACTTGGTGACATACTCATGCTCGGGAGACAGAACCATATAGGTTGCACCGAACAGTGTATCGGGACGCGTGGTATAGACAACTATCTTATCGCCGACGGTGGTGTTAAAGGTGACCTCTGCGCCGGTGGAGCGGCCGATCCAGTTCTTCTGCTGGATCTTGACTCTTTCGATGTAATCCAAATCGTCCAAATCGTCGATAAGACGCTGGGCGTACTTGGTGATGGCGAGCATCCACTGGCTCTTTTCCTTGCGGATTACCTCGCTGCCGCAGCGCTCGCAGACGCCGTTTACGACCTCCTCGTTTGCCAGCACGCACTTGCAGCTCGTGCACCAGTTGACGGGCATGGTGGACTTATAGGCAAGACCGTGCTTGTACATCTGCAGGAATATCCACTGCGTCCACTTATAATACTTTGGGTCGGTCGTATCGACAACTCTGTCCCAATCGAAGCTGTAGCCGAGCATTTTGAGCTGGCTTGTGAAGGTCGCGATGTTCTTAGCGGTGACCTTGGTGGGGTGGATATGGGTCTTGATGGCATAGTTCTCGGTGGGCAGACCGAAAGCGTCAAAGCCGATGGGGTACAAAACATTGTAGCCGTCCATCCTCTTTTTCCTTGCAACTATATCAATAGCCGTAAAGGGACGGGGATGACCGACATGGAGTCCCTGACCGGAGGGGTACGGGAACTCGATAAGTCCGTAAAACTTGGGGCGGCTCTTATCGCCGGTTATCGCGGCATAGGGCTTGGTCTCATCCCAAATTGCCTGCCACTTTTTTTCTATTGCCGTAAAATCGTATTTCATTTTAATTTACTCCCTTATAGTTTATTGTTTTTCCGTTCGCCCCTTAGCAGGGGCCTATAAGGGATGAGAGTTCGACCTCCTCAGCGTCGGACCACAGTCTTTCAAGCTTATAGAAGTCTCTTGCTTCCTCGGTGAAGACATGAGCCACCACACAGCCGAAATCGAGCAGCACCCAATTGCCCGAGCGGTAGCCCTCGCGGCGAAGAGGAGGCTCGCCGGCCTCGCTCATCTGTTTGTCTATCTCGTCGGTGAGAGATTTGATATGGGTTGACGATGTGCCGGTGCAGATGACAAAATAATCGCACAATGTTGTGAGCTTATCTGTCTTGAGCACCTTGATATCCTTACCTTTTTTGTCGCTCAACGCCTTTGCGGCAATCTTTACGACTTCATTAGGCTGCATCATTAGTATCTACATCCTTACTTTGAGTATTTGTATTGCTGTCCGTGTAAAGGACTATCTGTGCAGAGGCCATCGGGTCACTGTCGCTGTAGGACAGGAAGGACTTAACGCCGCCGTTTACTTCACCGGTCGTTGAATAGAAGCTGCCGTCCTTGTAGGTGATTATATCCACATTCTGTGCGGTGACCTCGGTTGTCCACGGATTGAGACTGTCGTTTACCATCTTGAGCCATGCATCAATATCTGTGAAAACATAGCTGTAGCCGAAAACGCTGCCGGTGTTAAGCTTAGGCATGGTCAAGAACTGTATATCATCCTTATCAAGCTTGAGGAACTCCTTGATAAAATAAATGATGTTTTCAGTGTTCATATCGGTCTGCATATTGTCGGCGACTATCTGAGCCACCTTGGAGATGTTGGGAACATTGCCGAGGGTGAGCATCTGGTCGGCAAGAGCGCGCAGCAGCTTATGCTGCATCTCGATACGCTCAAGGTCGCCGCCGGCGTAAGAGCTTCTGAAGCGCATTACCTGCACGAACTGCTCACCACTCAAGGTCTGCTTGCCCTTATTTAGGTGAATGTGGAGGTTCTGGTTTTTCGAGTCAAAGTTCATGTCGATGGGCAGATCAAATTCAACGCCGCCGATGGCGTCGACGACCTCCTCTGCTGCCTTGAGATTAACAAGGACATACTTATCCACATCAAAGCCGAGCATACTCTTGACGAGCTCTTTTCTCATGCTCGTAACCGGGTCAGTGCCGTAGTAGGAGGAACCCTCGATATCCTTATAATAATTGGCATAGTGGTAAGCGGCATTAGCCTTCTTGACCTCATGCTGAATGTTTATAAGAGTATCTCTCGGAATGCTCACAATATTCAGCTTACCGTTGACTGTATCAAAGCTGCCGACCATGATCGTATCGGTATTATTGCTTATCTGGTCGGTGCCGGCAACAAGGAAAGTATAAACCCCGTCTTTTCTGCCATCAACATGGTTGACATTGTTGTTGTTAACGCCTTCTTCATTCTGCTCGGGAGGATCAATAAAATACTCCAGAGCAACATAGACACCGCCCGCAAGCAGTGCAATAACAAGCAGAATTATCAAAATGACCTTGCCGGTCTTTTTCTTCTTGCTTTTTTTATTTCTTGCCGCCACTATCTCGTCAACACTCTTGCTTCTTGTCTGCTCGGTTCGGGCTGCCGGAGCTTGTGGCTGGGTGAGCTCATCAAGCCAATCAGTATCGTTTTTCAGTACCTTTTCGCCGCTGTGCTCTTTGCCGGAGACGCCTCTCTCCCCTGAGCGTCTGCTGCTGTTTTTGCTGCCAAATAGCTTCATATTCTTGATCCCTTCTGTTTACAAGGACTGGTATTTCTTAATCTTCGTAGGGCTTATACCACTCGTATGCTTCAATGCTCGCAATATACGGCTCCTGACCATAGCTTCTTATGTCTTCGAGGCTCATTTTGAGTCCGAGTGCCATCGCTGCGTCAAGGTTTTCATACGCAAGCTCGCGCAGCCTTTCGACACCTTCAAAATCTCGGTTTGGCTCTATGTAGTCGGCCATATATATTATCTTTTCCAGAAGCGTCATATCAGTCTTGCCGGTGGTGTGCCATCTGATTGCCTCATAAACTTCGTTGCTGATGTTGAAAAGCTCCTTAGCCATCGCCGCTCCGGTTTTTGCGTGCAACAGCTTTACATTATGCTCCTCAACGGTATCGTTTATAATACCATACTTGTCGCACAATATCAATTGCTCGGACAAAGAAAGTTTTTTTGTAATATCATGTAAAATCGCTGCCTCTGCTGCATTTTCGGGGTCCTCTCCCCACTTCATTGCAAGCTTTACAGCCTCGCTCTCACAGCCGACGACATGGGCAACGCGGCTTGGTTTTAAAAGTGCATATGACTTTTCGCGCAGCCAGTAAAGCTCGGGCTTTGCATCATAGTCGCCGTTTGCGATTATTCTCGCGTAAACAGCCTCCGGCAGAAAAGACGCTCCCATTCTGCGACAGAGCATATCGCGTATGTCCCTCGAGGACATCGCCTTGGGCTCGTGGCGCAGCGGTATTATCCTTGCGCCGTACTGCTGCTTGAGATATTCTGCGTGGCGGAGCATCTCCGCCTCCTCACCCTCACTGCGGATAAACACCGCAAGCGTCAGTGTCTCAAGCAAAAATCTGAAGCGATACCACTCCTCAAAGCTTAAAAGCATATCCGTTCCCAATGCAAGATACATTTCCGCTTCGGGATACTGCGCCAAAAGCTGCTCAACGGTGGTTGCGGTATAGCTCTTCCCCTCGCGGTGAAGCTCCATATCCGTCACCTCCGCCTCGGGTACATCCGCAAAAGCAAGCTTTGTGAGTAAAAGCCGCTCCTGCGCATCGGGGCTGCCCTCGGCAAGCTCCTTGTGCGGCGGGATATTTGACGGGATAATGAGCAGCTTATCGGGCTTTAAGAGCTCGGATATTGTCATCGCCGCTTCAACATGGCCGCAATGCGGCGGGTTAAAGCTGCCGCCGTAAAATACAATTCTCATTTCTTCTTATCTTTTACAAGAGCTATTTTAGGCTCTTTTGTGTTCTTCTTATACAGAACGAATTTGCTTCCTATCGTCTGCACGGTCTCCGCATCGCAGGCCTCTGCCAGAGCATCGGCGGCTTCACGGGCGGTCAGCAGGCTGTTTTCAAGCACTCTGCCCTTGATGAGCTCTCTTGCCTTGAGCGCATCCTTGACCTGGGTCAGGGTGTTTTCGCTTATTCCGCCCTTGCCGATCTGGATAATCGTGTCCTCGGTCATTGCCAGCCCTCTGAGCTGGGCTCTCTGCTTACTTGTCAATGCCATTGTATTCCCTCAGTTTCTTCTTAAAATCTTTGAGCGCATTGGCTCTGTGTGAAATCCGGTTTTTTACCTCTGTTCCGAGCTCCGCCATGCTCTTCTCGTAGCCCGAAGGCATGAAAACCGGGTCATAGCCGAAGCCGCCCTCGCCTCTCGGACTGCGGAGAATCTCGCCTTCGCATTTGCCCATGCTGCGGATAATATCGCCGTTCGGGAAAATGCAGCAAATGCTCGACACAAACCGCGCGCTTCTGTCGTCAACACCCTCGAGCTTTTTGAGCAGGTACTCGTATTTCTCCCTGTCGCTGGCTTCATGACCGCCGGGAGCGTATCTTGCCGAGTAGACTCCCGGCTCGCCGTTGAGAGCATCGACCATAAGCCCGGAGTCATCGGCGATTGCGGCTATTCCGGTCGCCGCAACGACCGCCGCCGCCTTAAGATAAGCGTTCTCATCAAAGGTCGTGCCGGTCTCTTCGACCTCAAAGTCGCAGCCGGCCTCTTTTTGTGAGCACAACTCTATGTCCATGTCAGACAATATTGCCTTAAGCTCTTTAAGCTTCTTGGCGTTGTTGCTTGCAAGTATCAGCTTCATTTGAACAGCGCCTCCACAAATTCATTCGGGTCAAACGGAATGAGGTCGTCCATACCCTCGCCGACACCGACATATTTCACCGGCAAATTGAGTTCGTGGGCTATTGCAAAGACTATGCCGCCCTTTGCCGTGCCGTCAAGCTTTGTAAGCACTATGCCGGTTATACCCGCTGTCTCAAGGAACTGCTTTGCCTGGATAAGGCCGTTTTGACCTGTCGTTGCGTCAAGCACCATGAGCGTCTCGACATCGGCATCGGGCAGCTCACGGGTAACGACACGGGTGATTTTATTCAGCTCGTTCATAAGGTTTGCCTTGTTGTGCAGTCTGCCTGCGGTGTCGATAATAATTGTATCAACATCTCTTGCCTTGGACGCACAAATGCTGTCATACACGACCGATGCCGGATCGCTGCCCTCCTCGTGGCGGACGATATCCGCACCGGAACGCTCAGCCCAGATATTCAGCTGCTCCCCTGCCGCCGCCCTGAAGGTATCTCCGGCACAAAGCAGCACCTTTTTACCGTCTGCCTTCAGTCGGGCCGACAGCTTGCCTATGGTGGTCGTCTTGCCTACGCCGTTGACGCCGACCATGAGAATGACCGAGGGCTTGGTTTCAAGCTTAAGCTCGGTATCCATCTCGCCCAGCATTTCGTGCATATAGTTTACAAAGGCTTTTTTTGCATCTCTGCCCTTCATTATTCTGTTGCGGTACAGGATGCGCTTATAGTCGTAGAGTATTTTTGCGGTGGCCTCACCGCCGACATCCGCCATGATGAGCATTTCCTCAAGCTCATCATAGAAATCCATGTCGTCCATATCGTAGTTTTGGAAGATCTCCTCAAGCTCCTCTATGTTCTTACGGGTCTTGGTAAGTCCCGAAAACATCTTGTCAAAAAAACCCATCACTGCCTCCTTTTCATCAATCCGTTTCGATGGAACGCTGTGCCTGCTCGAGGTCAAGCTCTATTATCTTCGACACACCCTTTTCCTGCATGGTAACACCGTAGATATGGTCTGCCTCCTCCATCGTGCCTCGGCGGTGGGTTATGACGATGAACTGCGTTTTGGCGCAAATATTGCGCATATACTCGGCAAATCGGATAACATTTGCCTCATCGAGTGCAGCTTCTATCTCGTCCATTACGCAAAACGGAGTGGGGCGCACCTTGAGTATCGCAAAATACAGAGCAATTGCAACAAACGCCTTTTCGCCGCCGGACAGCAGGCTTATATTCGACACGGCTTTTCCGGGCGGCTGCACCTTGATCTCAATGCCGCATTCAAGCGGGTCGGACTCGTCCTCGAGCGTAATCGACGCCTTGCCGCCGCCGAAAAGCTCAATGAAGGTCTGCTTAAAGTTTTCGTCAATTAGCCTGAACTCACGCAGGAACACTTCCTGCATTTCGCTTGTTACATCGTTTATTATGCCCAAAAGCTCCGTCTTTGCCTTCTCGATATCGTCGCGCTGGCCGGTGAGGAACTCATATCTTTTGCTTACGCGCTCGTATTCCTCTATTGCGCCTATATTCGGTGTACCGAGTGCGGATATCTGTCGGCGAAGGTCGTTTATGCCTCTTGTTTCCTTTTGCAGATTCTCGACCGGTTGGCGCAGCTCCTGCGCCGCGGAATACGACAGCTCGTAGTTTTCCCAGAGCTTATCGAGTATCTGCTTTTCCTCGTAATCGGCGGCAATCTTCTTTTGCTCGAATCGAGCACAGTTTTTCTGAAGCTCAAGGAGCTCACGGTTTCTCTCCTGCGCGTCCTTGTCAGCCCTGGTGCGTCTTCCCTCAAGCTCAAGGCGCTTATTGTTTATCTCGTTTATCTCGGCTTTTATGCCCTCTGCCTCGGCAACTATGCCGCTGCGTTTGTCAAGCACCGCTTTCAGCTTGTCCTCTAACCGACCACGCTCGTTTTCGGACTGCTCGATTGCGCGGCGGCGTGATAGACTGTCGCCCGACAATGCCTCCAACAGCACCTTGAGCCGGCTTATCGCAAGCTCGGTAGCTCGCTTTTCCGCCTCGTTAGCGGCAATCGAGCGGTTTATCTCCGCCTGATCCTCAAGTGCCATATCGAGCTCATATCTCAAGCCGGACAGCGCATTTCTCGCTCTGTCAAGCTCGGAGCTTGCATTGTTAAACTCGGTTTCGAGTCTTACTCTGTGCCTTTTAAGCTCTGCAAGCTCGTTTGCTCTTGAAAGTATGCCCGTGCCTTTTGCGGCACTGCCGCCTGTCATCGAGCCGCCGGCATTTATGAGCTGTCCGTCAAGACTGACTATGCGCAGGCGGTTGCCGTTTGCCTTTGACATTCGCACGGCATCGGCAAGGGTTTCGGCAACGACCGTTTTGCCGAGAAGATTTGCAAAAATACCCTCGTATTGTGCATCAAAATGCACGAGATCATACGCAACACCGACAAAACCGGGGTCGTTTACCGGCGCGTCCTTCATGACACCGCCCTTGACCGTATCAACCGGCAGGAAGGTCGCGCGACCGGAATCCATGCGCTTGAGCATCTCTATCGCTTTGCGGCCGTCGTTCTGCGTGTCGATAACTATATTCTGCATCGCAGCTCCGAGAGCGGTCTCTATTGCGAGTGCGCACTCGTTATCCGCCTTGACAAGATTTGCAACAGGACCGTGTACTCCGCTTATGTTGCCCCTTGCGGACTCGCGCATGACGGTCTTGACCGCCTTTGAAAAGCCCTCGTATTCCTTTTCCATCTCGGAAAGCATATGTATTCTTGCATCTAAGCTTCGGCAATCAACACTGAGCTTATTGACCTTTTCGGCAAGCTGCCCGACTGCCGTTTCACGGGAGCTGAGCTTCATGCGTGCACCGTCAAGCACATTGTTATTGCTTTTGAGCTTATCGTCAAGCTCGTGGAGCACCGCACTCAGCGAGTCTATCGTCGCATTATTATCCTCAATCTGCGCAACGATCTCACCGACGCGGCTCTCCGCCTCGGCAATGTCCTTCTTCATGCGTTCAGTCGCATCAAGACTGCTTGCGATGTTGGCTCTCAAAGCCGCTGCCTCGGAATCGCACACTGATGCTCTTCCTTCGGTCTCAGAAAGGCGCTGTCTTGCGTTTTCCGCCTCGACATCCTTTTCACGCATACGCTCGGAAATGTTGCCCGACGACGCGTATAGCGCTTCAAGACTGCGGTGGGCATTGTCAAGATCGCGCTTAGCGTTCTCATAATCGTTGTTGACGGCATCTGCCTGTGAGCGCAGCTTTTCCAATGTCGCCATCCACACACTTATCTCACGAAGTCTGAGCTCGTCGCGCATGACGAGATACTTCTTCGCCGTCTCCGACTGCTTTTTAAGCGGCTCGACCTGAAGCTCAAGCTCATCTATCTTATCTTTTATTCGCAGGAGATTTTCTTCTGTTTTTTGCAGCTTGCGTTCGGATTCCTCCTTGCGGCTGCGGTAACGCGATATGCCGGCGGCCTCCTCAAAGACCTCGCGGCGTTCCGAGCTCTTGCTCGATACTATCTCCGCTATTCTGCCCTGACCTATGATAGAGTAGCCGTCTCTGCCGAGGCCGGTATCCATAAGCAGGCTGTTAATGTCCTTGAGGCGAACTGCCTCGCGGTTTATGTAATACTCGCTCTCGCCGCTGCGGTAATAGCGGCGCGTGAGCATAAGCTCGGTATTATCGCAATCAAAGATATGCTCGGAATTGTCGATAATCAGCGATACCTGTGCAAAGCCTAATGCGCCCCTCTTCTCCGTGCCGCCGAAGATGACATCCTCCATCTTGCCGCCGCGCAGAGTTTTGGAACGCTGCTCGCCCATGACCCACAATATCGCATCGGCTATATTCGATTTGCCCGAGCCGTTCGGTCCGACTATTGCGGTAATGTCCTTCTCAAATGTTACCCGAATCTTGTCCGGAAAGGACTTAAACCCTTGTATTTCCAGTGCTTTTAAGTACAAATGCTTTACCTCTATTCAAAATGTGCACAATAGTGTACCCTATATTTTATAACAAGTTATCGCCTTAATCAAGGCTGATAACGGTAATTTCACCGTTTTTTACATCCGCCTGTACGATTTTGAGCGACTTAAGCTTAAATCTGTCACAAAGCGCGGTATTATTGCAGCGGTGCTGACCTGTCATTTTGGAAACATCGGACTTGTTTACCCCGAGTACCACACTGCTGTCCGGCTTAACGCCGCTTAAAAGTGCCGAAGCTTTGTCAAGCATCATGCGTGAGCGCACAAGCTCGCCGAGTGCCGGATGATAGGCTCCGCCCACAGCATCACCGCCGGAGAGATCCTCCGTGGGGTTTAAGCCCATGCGAATAATGGGTATTCCCGCCAAATCGAACAGCTTTGTCAGCTTTGCGCATACACGCACCGCATCGTCGACGGTATGCTCCGTGTATTTGCCTGCCCTCCACATATCGTAAAGCGCGGTATCACGCACGATGACCGTTGGGTATATCCGCACTCCGTTAGGCTTTAATGCGATGATCTTTTTTGCCGTTTCAAGGCAGCTTTCATCGGTATCTCCGGGGAGACCGGTCATCATTTGCAAAATAAGCTCAAAACCGGCTTCCTTCACAAGCCGTGACGCGTCCTCAACTTCCTTGGCAGTATGACCTCTGCCGGAGAGGTACAGCACCTTATCGCACAACGACTGTGCACCGAGTTCAACCGTCTGCACCGAGTATCTTTTGAGCCTTGCAAGCACCTCGTCGTCTATGGCATCAGGCCTTGTCGAAAGCCTTATCGAGCTTATTGTTCCGTCGTCAAGATAGGGCTTTGCCGCTTCAAAAAGGCTTATCTGCTCGGTAACGGGTATCGCAGTGAAGCTGCCTCCATAAAACGCCAATTGCCGCTTTGTCCCTTTGGGGGACAAGGCGGCCGCGTTCTCTATTGCTTTTTTTACGGTTTGTGCCGTCGCAGGCTCGGTATGGCCTGAAATGCGTCTTTGATTGCAGAACACACAATCGTTCGGGCAACCGAGGTGCGGCACAAAAACGGGAATAATACTGTTTTTTGCTGTCATTTGTTGAGCTTCTTTAATGCCTGACAGGCTGCAGCCTGCTCGGCCTCCTTCTTTGTTCGTCCGCTGCCCTCGCCGACGACTTCACCGTTGAGACTTACGCTTGCCGAAAACACCTTTGCATGGTCCGGCCCCGACTCACCGGTCGGAGCATACGATAAAACCTGACCGCTTTTTTGCTGTACAAGCTCCTGCAGCTCGGTCTTATAGTCGGCAGCATGGTGCGCCTCAATGCTCTCGGGGCTTAAAATCATCCGCTTTATGAAGCTCTCGGGAGCTTCAATGCCCCCATCGAGAAACATGGCAGCTATGACCGCCTCGACTGCATCTGCAAGAATCGAGGTTCTGCTTCTGCCTCCGTTTTTCTCCTCGCCGTGACCCATGCGCAGGTATCTGCCAAGATCAAGGTCGAGTGCAACACCGTACAGACTCTGCTCGCAGACAAGCTCTGCACGCAGTCGTGTCATCTTGCCCTCGGACAGCGTTGGCTGCATGGAATACAGGTGCTTTGCGGTGACAAAGCCCAGAACGGAGTCGCCGAGAAATTCAAGGCGCTCGTTGCTCGAGCAGCCTTCTGCCCTGTTTTCGTTTGCATATGAGCTGTGGGTGAGCGCATTTTTCAATAATTCGCTGTTTTTAAAGCAGTAATTCAGTTTTCTCTCAAGCTCTTTCAATTGTATTACGCTTCCTCTGAAATACGCATGTATTCAACATTTTCTGCTATATCGTTTATCAGGCCTGACTCGGCAAAGCTCTTCGCCTGACGGATGGCGGCAAAGAACGCCTCGTCGCCCGATGAGCCGTGAGCCTTGATGACAGGCTTGGAGATGCCCAAAAGCGCGGTCCCGCCGACCTCGTTGGGGTCAATCTTTTTGGCAAGACCCTTGACATCCTTTTTTACAACGGCTGCCGCAAGCATATTCTTTGTGCTCATCTTGAACACATCCTTGAGCTCCGTAAACAGCCACTTTGCAACGCCCTCTGCCGTCTTGAGCGCGATATTTCCGGAAAAGCCGTCGGCTACTACGACATCGACACCACCCATAAGCATGGTGCTTGCCTCGACATTGCCGACAAAGTTAATTCTTCCGGCTTCCTTTGCCTGCCTGAGAAGCTTATAGGTCTCATGCTGGAGCTCGCCGCCCTTAGTTTCCTCAACGCCGATGTTGAGAAGTCCGACGCGGGGATTATCTATGTTCATGATCCGCTTTGCATAAAAGCTGCCCATGTAGCCGAACTGGAGAAGATACTCTGGAGTGCACTCTGCGTTTGCTCCGCAATCAATGAGCATAAGTCCGTTTTCACGGCTCGGAAATACCGGCGCCATCGCCGCACGGCGAACACCGTGCACACGCTTTACGATCAGTGTTGCACCGGTAAGAAGTGCGCCCGTTGAGCCTGCCGACACCATGGCATCGCCCTCTCCGTTTTTAAGTAGATTAAGCGCGATCGCCATAGACGAGTTTTTCTTACGTCGAACCGCCGTGCTGGGGTCGTCCTCCATCGTGATTATCTCGGGTGCATCGACTATGCTTATGCCGCTGCGGTCAACACCGTCAAGGCATCTTTCAATATCCTCTGTGCGTCCTACCAGACATATCTCAACACCCAGTCTGTCTCTTGCGTATACCGCACCCCTTACTATGGCTTCCGGTGCGTTATCTCCGCCCATTGCGTCAACGATTATTTTCACGGCAGAAGACCTCCTTCTCCATTAACTCATCTATTATTTTAAGAGCTCTCGCGGATATCTCCGCATTCTTATTTCTCTTGCCCTTAACGCGGTAGCCAAGCGGCGTTATGATGCCGAAGTTTATGTTCATCGGCTGAAAATCGCCCACGCTGCCGCCGGAAATGTAATGTCCGAGTGCTCCTATTGCGGTTTCCTGCGGAAAATTCACCGGCTCGAGCTCAAGCAGTCTTGCGGCGGTCTCAATGCCGACAAGCATACCCGACGACGCCGACTCAACATAGCCCTCAACGCCGGTCATCTGTCCGGCAAAGCTTATGCGAGGGTCGGATTTGAGCCTGTAATAGCGGTCAAGAAGCTGCGGTGAGTTGAGATATGTGTTGCGGTGCATGACACCGTAGCGGACAAATTCCGCATTCTTCAGCGCAGGTATCATCGAAAAAACTCGCTTTTGCTCTCCCCATGTCAGGTGGGTCTGGAAACCGACAAGATTATATATCGTACCGTCGGCATTGTCCCGCCTTAGCTGAACTACGGCATAGTTTTCTTTGCCGGTTCTCGGGTCACGCAGTCCTACCGGCTTTAACGGTCCGTAGCGAAGCGTTTCCTCGCCTCGGCGAGCCATGACCTCAACGGGCATACAGCCCTCAAAAACCCCGCCGTCGTCAAAGCCGTGGACGGGCGCTTCCTTTGCGGATACAAGCTCTTTTACGAAGGCTTTATACTCCTCCTCGTTCATCGGGCAGTTTACATAATCTGCCGTACCCTTATCGTAGCGAGAAGCGAAAAACGCATTGTCCATATCAACGCTTTCAAGCGTGACTATTGGTGCTACGGCATCGTAAAAATGCAGGCCGGAGCAATTGCAGAGCTTTTCGAGCTTTTCGGCAAGCGCATCGCTGGTAAGCGGTCCGGTCGCCACGACAAGCTCACCCTCGGGGAAATCGGTCGCTTCCTCCGATACCGGTTCGATATTTGGGCACGACTTGATTTTTTCGGTAATGTATTTGGAAAATCCCTCACGGTCAACGGCAAGCGCACCGCCTGCGGCAACGCGGTTTTTATCTGCGCTTTCCATTATCAGTGAGCCCATTTTCCGCATTTCCGCCTTGAGCAGTCCGACGGCATTGGTAAGCTCGTCGCTGCGCAGGGAATTTGAGCACACAAGCTCGGCAAAGTATTCCGAGCTGTGCGCCGGGGTCATTTTATTCGGCTTCATCTCATAAAGCCTTACCTCAATGCCCCGTTTTGCGAGCTGCCATGCACATTCGCAGCCTGCAAGTCCGGCGCCGAGTACCGTGACTTTTTTCATAAACGCTTATTCCTTGGCTTTCCTGGTAGTAGTCTTTTTCTTTGCGGCGGTCTTTTTGTCACCGCTTTTTGCCGTTGTCTTTTTCTTGTAGCCCCGCTTTTCCTCGGGAACGAACTCAGAGCACTCCTCGTTGATGCAGAAGGCCTTCTTCTGTCCCTTACCGCTGGGCTTGAAAAGCGTTTTGCCGCAGCTCGGACAATAGTCCTTTGTCGGGACATACCATGTCATGAAGCCGCAGTCTGAGCCGCGCTCACAGGCATAGAAGGTGTAGCCCTTCTTGGAGGTGCGCTTGAGTATCCTGCTGCCGCACTTCGGGCATTTGCCGGGCATCTCGATAACCAGCGGCTTTGTGAAGCTGCATTCCGGGTACGCGGGGCAGGCTAAAAATCTGCCGAATTTGCCGGATTTTACGACCATTTGCTTGCCGCAAACATCACAGTATTCGTCGCTGAGCTCATCGGGCACTTTTATTCTCACGCCCTCGAGTGCCTGCTCCGCGTTTTGAAGCTCAACGCTGAAATCGTCGTAGAACTCGTGCAGCAGCTCCTTCCAGTACAGCTTTCCGGACTCGACATTATCGAGGCCTTCCTCCATATGGTTGGTGAATTTAAGATCAACAATGTCGGGGAAACGCTCCATCATGAGCTCGGTAACGACCATGCCGAGATTGGTCGGCTTGAGGTACTTGCCGTCCTTGACTACATACTCGTGGGAGGTGATGGTCGAAATGGTCGGAGCATAGGTTGAAGGTCTGCCTATACCCTTTTCCTCCATCGCACGGATTAAGGTTGCCTCGGTGTAGCGTGCAGGGGGCTGGGTAAACTGCTGCTCGGGCAGCATCTTTTCAAGATAGACCCGCTCACCGGCTTTGAGGTCGGGGAGCTTTTTGCGCAGCTCATCGGACTCCTCGTCCTTGCTCTCCTCGTAAACTGCAGTGTAGCCTGCGAACTTGAGCTCGGAGTAATTGGAGCGGAAAATGTGGCCGTTGGACTCAACATCGACAACGACATTATCGTACACCGAGTTTGCCATCTGGCATGCGGTAAAACGACCCCAGATCAGACGATACAGCCTGTACTGCTCGGGGGTGAGATCCTTGCGGACTTTTTCGGGAGTAAGCTCGATATTCGTGGGGCGGATAGCCTCGTGAGCGTCCTGTGCTCCGGATTTGGTCTTATATACGCGGAAAGAGCCGTGGTAGTATTCCTTGCCGTAATGCTCGATAATGAAATTCTTCGCCGCCATGAGTGCCTCATCGGAAAGGCGCAGAGAGTCGGTTCTCATGTAGGTAATAAGGCCCACAGTTCCCTGACCTTCGATATCAACACCTTCGTAAAGCTGTTGGGCAACGGACATGGTGCGTCTGGGGGTCATTCCGAGGCGGCGTGATGCCTCCTGCTGAAGCGTAGAGGTTATAAACGGAGGCGAGGGACTGCGGTGCTTTTTGCCGCGCTTGACAGTCTTGATGGCAAACGGCTCATCCTGAGTTTCCGATATAACGGCGTTAACCTCGTCCTCGGAGTGAAGCTCAAGCTTCTTGTCGCCCTTGCCATAGTATCGCGCGACGAAGTCGGCATCGGTATCTTCGCAGTTCAAAACCGCGTCGAGCAGCCAGTATTCCTCGCGCACAAAGCTGTCGATCTCCTTTTCGCGGTCAACGACCATTCTTGTTGCGACCGACTGGACACGACCTGCGGAGAGGCCGCGCTTTATCTTCTTCCAGAGCAGCGGAGACAGCTTATAGCCGACAAGGCGGTCAAGCAGTCTTCTTGCCTGCTGTGCATCGACAAGGTCCTTGTCGATATCACGGGGATTATTGACGCTCTCGGTAACGACCTTCTTGGTTATCTCGTTAAAGGTCACGCGCCTTGCCTTCGCATCCGGCAGGCTGAGAAGCTCCTTTAAGTGCCACGATATTGCCTCTCCCTCGCGGTCCGGGTCGGTTGCGAGGTAGACGGTCTTGGCACTCTTGCTGAGCTTTTTAAGGTTGTCTATAACATCCTTGTGATCCTTGACCGGAATGTACTTCGGCTCAAAATCGTTTTCTATATCTATACCCAGCGTGCTCTTGGGAAGATCACGCAAATGTCCCATGGATGCTACGACCTTGTAGTCTGTACCGAGGTATTTTTCAATGGTCTTCGCCTTTGCAGGTGATTCAACAATTACCAAATTCTTTTTTGCACTTGGCATTTAGCTGTCCTCACTTCGTTTTATATTCAATGTAAAGCGTTTACCCGATTGCTGGCTTACATAGCCCTTGAGCTGCAATATCGTCAGATCCGCCAGTACCTTCGCCGGCGACAGTCCGGTGCGCTCGATAATCTCATCGACCTGCATCGCCGCACTGTCCATAACCGAAACTATGTTTATCTGCGTTTGGCTCAGGCTTTCCAGTTGTGTCTTCAAGTCAATATATTCCGTGCTTTCGGGCTTGTCAATGACTTTTTTTGTATTATTTTTTGGTTTTACGGTTTTGGTCTCTTCGCCCTGCGAAGGTTTTTCCATCAGCGTCGGCAGCTCGGCGCGGACTTTTTTGACCTTTTCCGGGAACAGCTTTTCAAACTCGCTCATTATGTCCCAGCCATCGGTGACGGGCTTTGCGCCATCTTTGAGCATTGCGTTGCTGCCTGCGCAGTTTTCGTTATCGGCATTGCCCGGCACAACAAAAATCTCCTTGCCCTGCTCCACCGCTTCGTCCACAAAAAGCTTTGTTCCGCTCTTTAACGGTGCTTCGACCACCACGACTCCAACGGATAAGCCTGCACTTATGCGATTTCTCGCTCTGAAATACTGCCTGCAGGTGCCGGCTCCCGGCGGATACTCGCTGACAAGTGCGCCTCTTACCGCCAGTTCCTCGGACAGCTTGCCCTTGCTCATTTCATGCGGAACACCGAGAACGCCTACACACTTGCCGTCGGCAAGAAGTGCGCCCTCTGCTCCGGCCGCGTCAATGCCCTTTGTCAGCCCCGATATTACAACTGCGCCGCACTTCGCTATCTCAAAGCCGAGTTTGAGTCCCATCTTAGTGCCGTAGGGGCTTGCGTTGCGCGTTCCTATTACCGCTATTGCCGCTTCCTCGTCAAGCTTCGGGAGCTTACCCTTGACATATATCACAGAAGGCGGTGCGTAGATGTTTTTAAGCCTGACGGGATACTCGGCATCTTGAATTGATATCACATCAATACCTTGACTGTCGCAAATATCAATAATGCGCATTGCCGAGGAAAGATCACGCCGCTCAAGAGTCTCCGCTCCCTCGGATCTGTTGCCCAGCAGCCTTGTTATCTCGCCTTCAGGCGCCTGATACATTGCTTCGGGGCTGCCGTAATACGCAAGCAGAACGGCCTTTGCCCTCGGGCTGAGCTTCGCTGATGTTGAAAGCCAGAGCCAGTATTCGATAGCAGACACGCCGTTCCCTCCTTATTATCTTGACATCTCCCACATTATGATTGAGGCAGCAACCGCGGCATTTAACGACTCCGAGTCCGGGTTCATGGGGATTATCACTTCTCCACCGCAGATATCCAGCAGCTCCGGCGACAGACCTCTGCCCTCGCTGCCTATCGCTACCGCCGCTCTGTGAATTTCAACATTGCGCAGGTCGGCAGCTTTATCGCTCAGTGCCGCGCCGAAAAGCGGCAGGGCGTGCTCCCGTGTAAACTCATCAAGCTCGGCTATGCTCATCGTGAGCACCCTCTGGCGGAATATCGCCCCCATACTGGCTCGGACGGTTTTGGGATTATACAGGTCGGCGCAAGCTCCGACAAGTATGACCGCGTCAATGTTAAAGGCGTTTGCGGTTCTTATCACCGTGCCGACATTACCCGGGTCTTGCAGATTCTCAAGGACGATGGCGCGTTCAAGCTTGAAACCGCCGCCATGCTCGGGCATTTTTACGGTAAACACCGGTCCGCCGCTCGACTTCAAAGGAGAAGCGTACTCAAAAAGCTCCGCCGGTGCGGTATACTGAACAACACCGTCAGGCAGCTCGAGTTCCTCCGCCTTCTCTTTCCAGAGCACGCAGACAAGCTCCGCTCCGTAGCGCATAGCCTCACGCAGGGTTTTAATTCCGTCGCAGACATATTCTCGGCAGTTACATCTGTATTCTCTGTCGTTTGCCACCGAGCGAAGATGGCATATTACCTTGTTTTTTCTCGAAGTTATATTTTCCATAAGGTTCATAATATATCACATAATTCGGCTTTGTCAAACAAATGCCTACATTATTTAATATTAGTCAATAATTGACCACCTTTGTCGTGCCGGAGTTGACTTTGAGTGAAGAATTTTGTTAGATATTGTATTATGTTGATGACAAACTGTTCTTATTGTGGTATTATGATTGACAACACCCTTGAAAGAAGGAAACGACCATAAAACTATTCAGCTCAAAATCAAGCAGAATGCCGCAGTCCAATGGTAAGGCCGCTCCCCAACAAGTTGCCGAACGCCCCGAGTCTGAGGCAGAAGATATTAAGCCCGCCAATGTCAGGAAGGCAAAGACCAAAAAGCCGCGCAGTGTGAAAAAAGTGCTGGTGACGATAGTCAGTGTGCTTGTGTTTCTCGCCGCTGCCTACACTTTTTTAGTTTACACCAACATACCTTTTATCAAGAATCTTCGTGACGCTTACATAGAAACCGCAATGTCCACGATGACACATCAGTGGCTTGCAGAATGGTTCTTCCCCGACTCCGTTATCGATGAGGTAGTGGCTCGTATGCACGCTGCCCAAGATAAGCAGGTCGGCATAGAAAGCGAGTGGAAGGAAGATTCGTTCAAAAAGGCGGAAAATGACTTTTACGCCATGTTCGACGAGCTCGACAGGGCCTCGCTTGAAAGCTATCTGAGTGAGCATCCCGAGTGCAAGCAGGCTAATCTGATGAACCTATATATCAACGAGGCCGGCATAAATGACGATGGCACGACGATAACCACAAAGCAGGGGGATCATGTGCTTGCGATCGATGGCAAGCACAAGCTCATGCTCGTGCGTGTCAAGGGCTCGGGCTATCAGGGCGTTTTGGCTATACTCAAGGACGCTAAGGATCTGCGATGCTGTCCTGCACAGTATCTCGGTTCGATTGGTGAGGTGCTCGAGAGTATAGTTCCCAGATGCAACGGTGTTCTCGGTATCAACGGCAGCGGCTTCTCCGATAAGGACGGCGTCGGCAACGGCGGCATAATCAAGGGCTATGCTATGTGCAGCGGAGAAGAGTTCGGCAGGCATTTTACCGACAGCCGCAAGCGTATGGAGCTGAGAAACGACGATAAGCTCTACATTGTTGATGCCAAAAATGAGACTACCCCCGGCACAAGAGACGCAGTCGAGTTCAGACCTGCACTCATCGTTGACGGTGTCCCGCTCATTGACGAGCTCTCCGGCTTCATGTCCATCCAGCCCCGCTGTGTGCTCGGCCAGTCCAAAGACGGCGATGTGCTCATGTTAGTCGTAGAGGGTCGTTTGGTCGGACGCTCTCTCGGCATAGGCCTTCCCGAATGTACAAAGATAATGCAGCGCTATGACGCATATCAGGCGATGAACATGGATGGCGGTACAAGTGCCGTTATGTGGTACGACGGCGAGTATGTAACAAAATGCTCAAACCCCGCGATAACCTGCCGCTACCTCCCCGTTGCTTGGATTTACGGCTACGCTGATATATAAAACCTAATATTTAATCCAACCTCTGCAGATCCTTGTGTATCTGCAGAGGTTTTTTTGTGGATAAGTAAAATTTAATTGTTTTACCATATAAGGACTTACCTAAGTCTCTTTAATTCCGATAATGAAAATTGGTTCAAAAAATATACACATTTTTATAATTTGTATATTTATAACGGATAAAAATAAATACCATTATTTATCAGTAAATCATCGTTAATAATAACGTGCTACTTCCATCAAAGCAAGCATTTTTCATAACTCAATAATCATTCAGTTATGTTAACTTATTGTAATATTTCTGCGCCAATTTTCCTATATTATGAAAAATTATTACTTTTTTTCAAAAAATTCGTTGCATTTAGCGAGTGTTTGTGGTATTTTTGTAATAAATTATTTCAAATTTATTAAAGAATGTAAGACAATTGTTACGCACTCTATGGCGACATTGATGTTCTTTAACGGTGTTCGGTTTTTCGGCTGTGAAATAGGCTTGAAATGTTGTCACGTATTTTGGAAAGGTTTGGGATATGGTTGATATTGACGCTCTGAGCAAGCATGACCTGCTCGTAATGCTTCGAGATACCGAGCTTGAAATGGCTCAACTGAAAAGTGAAAACGAAAAGCTCAGGGACGAGCTTTCAAAGGCTCAGCCCCAACAGAGGGAATTCGGCTCAATTGCCGAGGAAGCCGTCAAAGTTTCCGGTGTGCTCCTGGCTGCACAGAAGGCAGCCGATGATTATCTGGCAGGAGTAAAGGCTCGGTATCAATCCCTCGAGGATGAAACAGCGAGGGTCATGGAAGAAACAAGAGTTCGCTGTGAGGTAATTGAGCTTGAGAGTAAAAACAGGGCTAATCAGGCCTGGGATGATTTAAAGAAGAAGCTTGACGATTATTGCCTCGCCCACGATGAGCTTAAATCCCTGCTCGGGCAGACGCAATCGATAGTAAACAATTTGAAATAAAGAGAGGTCAGCACAGTGGCAAGTATTCCCCGCCCGACACTTGCGGAGCTTGAAGCATATCTGAAGGAACACGATGAAAAGCAGGAAACGGAAAAGTCCGAAGCCGCAGTTGCAGCCGCACCTGCCGAAGAGGTTACCGAGGTTAAGCCCGCCGAGGAAAGCAGTAATGAGGTAAGCTCCGAGAAGGCTGCCAAGAAAAAGAAAAAAGGCCCTTTTAGGGTTATATGGAATCTGATTACCACTCTTTTGGTCATTACCGTGGTATTACTGGCTGTTGCACTGGTCGGAGTAAGACTTGTAGGCTATACGCCCTATGCGGTTCTCTCCCCCTCCATGACTCCGAAGTATCTTCCCGGTGACCTCATTTATGTTGAGAAGACCGACCCCGGTCAAATCACCGAGGGCGATGTTATTACCTTTGTCGCCGATGAGAACTCCACGGTGGTTACGCACAGAGTTGATGCCGTTGACCGCACGGAGCGCAAGTTCTACACCAAGGGCGATGCAAACGAAAACCGTGACGGCAACCCCGTTCTGTACGAGAATGTTCTCGGCGTTGTGAAGTTTTCATTGCCTAAGCTCGGCTATGTGTCCAGCTATGTTGCAAGTCAGACCGGACGGTATGTGGCAATAATCAGTGTTCTTGTTTTGATTCTGATGTGGATTCTCCCCGAACTGTTTCAGCCGCAAAAGAAGAAAGATGACTACCAAGTTAAATGAGGTATATAGTTGTTAGCGATTCGTCGTAAACAATTTTATATATAAGTTTATATTTTTTTAGGAGGCAAACCCCATGAGCAAGAAAAAAACTCTTCTCACCATCATGGCTGTTGTGCTCGTAATCTGCATCGCAGTCATGGGAACACTCGCATTCCTCACTAAGGAAAGCGGCGCAGTTAAAAACACCTTTATTGCACAGGGTGGCGGTGACATCGCAAAGGCAGTTACTCTCAAGGAACATGAAGCTGTTAAGGGCGACAAAGGCGGTTATACTCTCAACGACAACAAAGTAGTTGATTCGAACAAGTATTCGGTCCTGCCCAAAACCAATCTGCCCAAGGATCCGTTCATCACCATCATCGAAAAGACCGAAGTTCCCGGATATCTGTATGTCGAGGTCGTTGACGGACTCGCAAATACCGGCCTGAGCTATGCTATGGCTGACTGCTGGGCAAAGCTCGATGGCGTAACCGGCAAAAACGGCGGTGCTGTCTATGTTTACTGCGATGAAACAAAGAATCCCATCATCGTAACCAATGAAACTCAGGGTCTTGATAAGATCTTCATTCTCAAGAACAACGAGATCGTTGTTAATGACACCGTCGGCATTGCCAAGGATCAGACTGTCAACATCGACTTCTATGGCTACCTGGCACAGGCAAACGCAGGCGTAGACGCAGCCGATACTTTTAGCAAATGCTTCAAAGCAAGCACCTGACCGCATGATAATTAGTCAGCAAAAACCTTTACATATCAATACACACAGGAGTTTTTAACAATGAAAAGAAAAACCCTTATTGCTGCGGTTGCAATCTGCCTGGCAGCAATCCTCACCCTCGGCACCCTCGCTTTCTTCAGCGATGACGATGCCATCACCAACAAGTTCATGGTTACCGATTCAGATCAAATCACCGATCCCGATGATCTCTTCTCCGTTGTTGTAACCGAGACCGACAAAGACGGCAATCCGACCGACAAAGGCCTTGTCTATGACGACATCAAGCCGGGCGATGAGCTGAAGAAGGATCCTACCATCACAAACACCGGTAAGTACGACCAGTGGATGCGTGTTAAGGTCACCGTTTCCAACGCCAAAAATTGGATGGACGCCTGTGAAAAGCACAACATCACCGACCTCACCACCATCTTCGGCGGTTTTGTCGCTGCTGACTGGACTCGCATTGATGAGCCCGTATACGACGCAGAGAAGGACACCCTCACCTACACCTTCTACTACAATGCCGTTCTTGCTCCCGAAGCAAGCGCAACTCTGTTTAAGACCGTTACCATTCCCTCAGCTTTCACTGTTGAAGACATGGTAGCTCTCAAGAGCTTCGAGCTCTCCGTCCTCGCAGAGGCAATTCAGGCAGAACACACCGGTGCCAATGCTGTTGAAGCATTCGCCACTTGCTGGGGCAAGTAATATCCTCTAAAAAATTTCAAAGCGGAGGGAGATTTAGTCTCCCTCCGCACAGCAGCCTTGAAAATATTTGATTTTCCTGTGTTTTTTGACAGAAACACGCCCTGTCAGCCTGCCCGAGGCAAACGGGAAACCGCGTATGCGGGGATAATTATGTAAACTAATTGCTTGTAAGCATTATCTATAAACTACTCTTAAGTCCGGAGGTGCGTGGATAATATGAAAAAGAAGCTCTCGATTGTTTTCGGAATAATCGCTATCCTGGCCATTATCTCTGTAGGGACTCTTGCCTATTTCACATCGGAGCAAAACGCCGAAAATGTGATAAGTGCGGGTAATATCAAGCTCGAGATTCACGAGAAGACCGCATCGGGAGAGGATTTCCCCAAGGAGGGAATAATCGTCATGCCAGGCGATACAGTCAGCAAGATTGTGACTGTTGAGAACACCGGCGACCATCCGCTTTATCTGAGAGTCAAGCTCACGGAGGGTGTCAGCGATGAAGCGCTGACTACGGATGATTGTCTTGACATCAACATCAACCGTTCCTGCTGGCTTGAAAAGGACGGGTACTACTATTACTACCGTGCTCTGCAAAGCGGTGAGACGACCGAACAGTTGTTTTCTGAGGTCTACTTTGATCTGTACAATATAGACAACAAGTATCTCGGCAAGCACTTTACTCTCAATGTTGCCGCATCTGCCGTGCAGAGTGAAAATAACGGGTCCGATGTATTGAATGCAATAGGTTGGCCCGAGGAGGAGGCTTAATCATGAAACGTAACAGCAAAATGCTCATAGTCGTTGTCGCACTATGCCTGATTATCGGCATTGGCGTTGCGGGAACGCTCATGATTAACGGCGGCAGCGAAGCTGTCGGCTGCGAAGCACAGTTTGACGGTGCTCTGGTCTCCCTGTACAAGGGTATTGACAGCGAAGAGTGCATAGAAGTCAGCGTCGGCGACCTCCCCTCTCACATCACCGTTTGTGAGGAGACCGAGGGTGCTGACACGGTCTGGTACTGCCTTGAGGGCAACGGCTGGCCTGAGGAGGCTGCCGAGTACCGCTATGTCAAGTCCGAGGGCTGGACTCTTACTGAAGTTGAAAAGCAAGCGCCTATCGAAGCCGTTGAGCTCGAGGGAGATATTGTCATAAATTCCGACGACGCTCAGCTTTCGGCTGATATCGTCGATAACAAGACCGTTTCCGAGATAGAAAACGGCCTCGCAATCCCCCAGGCTGACGCAAATACAACCCGTGAGACCTACTGCTTCGATATCCACGCCGAAGAAGAGGCTCCGACTACTGTCACCGTAAGCGGTATTGCCGAGCCCGGATGCAAGGTCAATGTATATCATATGTACGATAACTCGGACTATTCCAAGTTCGAGTTAATCCCCTGCACCGTTTCAAAGGACGGCACGATTGAGTTTACCACCAATAGCTTTTCCGAGTTCTACTTCACCGTCGATTTCCACAACGGCGACAAGACCTACAGTATTGCGGGCATGAGCTCCGTGCTGCTTTCTGAGGTCTTCAAGCAGCTCGAAATCGATGAGGACGCAACGCAGGCTGAAAGCGTTGTATTTTCTGACAAAACTCTCCTTTCCGTTGAGCGTCAGGAGGGCGGCGACTGGCTGCTCACCTCTCTTCAGGCATTTACTACCGAGGAGACACTGACCATCACCTTTGCCGACGGCCATCAGCTCGTGATGAAAGTGACGGATGCTATTGTAGTTGAGCATTCTGACTCCTGTGAACAGCGAGACACTAATGAGCCGGTTGAGTTTTACAAGGATGGAAGCACAAGAAATATACAGATTTTAGGAACTCTGTATAACAATGGAATAGAAGTTTGGTATCAAACCTGGGCCGCACTTGAACGCTACGGCATGAAGGTGACGATGAAGAATGAAAGCGGCAATACACTTGCAAGCACTTCGACAAAGTATGAGTGCGCAACCGGTACTCAAATAGTTTGTGATTCGTGGAACAATGCATACTGGTACCATGTTTCTTATCGTTATGACAGAGCAAATCTTGAGCCAGACTCAAAGTTGCGTATGAAAAATTCAAATGATTTACATAGTATTACTCTGGGAGCCATCACAAACCAAATGGGTAGGAATGGCAGCAGAGCTATGGAAATAACTGCACACCCGACGGCCATTGGGACAAATAATTACTGCACGATTGCCAGGAGAAGTACATTTTCTGTAGGCACAACAACAAGGAACGTTCAGCTTCAGGTATATAACTATAAGGCCAAACAATACGAGGTTAAAGCTAACTACAACAATCTTCTTTTCAATGATAAAGAAATGAGCAAAGATCATATTGTAGTAAGCGGATACGACAAGAGTCAGTACGATGTTACTGTTGAAACCAGTGGCAACACCTACACTGTTAAACTCAACCCTAAGACTGCGTCAGTAACTGCAAGAGCGATGTCCGCAGGTCTCGGTGACAAGAACGGCGTGGGCATCACAGGTGTTCGTCTTCAGGGCGGCTTCTACGACAAGGATGTCAGCAAAAAAGACTCCGCTTCCGCCCGTTTTCTTGTAAACACCAAGTACACAATGACTGCAAATGTCAAAGACGGCTACACCTTCGCAGGCTGGTATGACGGCAACAGCCCGACCGCCAAGCTTGTCAGCACAAATAAGACCTATACAGCAACGCTCTCATCTCAGACGGATGTCACCCTTTACGCACGTGCGGTTGAGACTAACCCACTATATGTTGACAGCTATTACCGTGCGGGCAACGGTCTCTACGGCTGTGCCTACGGCATTGACGGTGATCCGAACAGTTACCGCATCAACCTCACCGGTGCCGGCATAACAAAGAACTATGTTAACGGCCGCAACTGGTATGCTGTTGTCGGTCACGACCTCATTTCCGACGGCACAAAGCAGCGTGATATAGTTATTACCGGCACCCTCGGTGACGAAACCGACACAAACGCAATGGCCGTCGGCACAAAAAATCCCAAAGACAGCTACTACGACAAGGTCGGCAAGTACTACTACGGTACTTACGACCTCAAGGGTGAAAGTATCAACTTCTGGAAAGCAGGTGTCGGTCTTGACATTGCCGCTCTCGGCTATGTCCGCTATCAGGCAAATGACCAGGTCTGGAAATACGCTTACCAGTGGACTTATTCCACTTGGAAATATGACTTTGTTAACAGAACATGGATTGAGACGAAACATCCCGTCTCCTTCCCCCTCTCCTTTAAAGAGGGCATCCCCGTTCCCCTCGATAAGGGTCGCATTAACTTCCTGTACAAGCAGAACCCCAAGCCCGGTACCAACAGCTTCTATCTGAGATACTATGCCAACGGTCTCGGTGTAGAAAATGTTCCCGAGATGCAGGTTGAAAAGAATCTCGCATACGACAGCTACTGGTTTACTGTTGCCGGTCTTGCTACAGAGGAAATGCAGCCGAAACGAGACGGCCACACCTTTATCGGCTGGTCTACCAACAGAAACCATGCCCCGAGCGATACTTCAAGTGCAGACATCTGGACGCCCGAGAAGTTCAACAAGCCCATACAGAGCAATGAGGACTTCAAGAACCGCCAGATTGAGGTTCAGGCTAATACTATTCTCAACCCCGAGCGCCTGTACGCTATCTGGGAGAAAAATGACACCAGCATTACCGTCACCTATCACTGGAACGACGGCAGAGACGGAGGCGACACTTATAAATCCAAGACATACGATAAGGCTCACGCTCTTACCCTTATCGACAAGCCCGATGCTCCCAGCCGTCCCGGCTACACCTTCGAGGGTTGGTACTATGACGAGGACTGCAACGATGACAGCGCAGTAAAGTGGAATGGACTTGAAAAGCTCTATGCAGATACCGATGTCTATGCACGCTGGTCTGTAAAAATTACGGGTGAATCAATGCCCTCCCTCGGCGATAAGAAGGGCGATAACACTATCGGCGGCGGCATTAAGGAAATCAAGATTGTTGACGGCAATGTTAACAGTATTGACAGCTCCCTCATTGCTAAGAAGAAAATAACCGGAACATACGATGCCTACGAGGAATTCAAGCTCCAAGCAATTGTAAATGATGGTTACCGCTTCATCGGTTGGTATGACAGCAATGCCCTTGACTCTCAGGGCAGACCCACCGGCAAGCTTATCAGCAGCGATCCCGTGCTCACAGGCAAGGCAGAGAAAAATGCCACCTACTACGCACGCGCAGTTGAGGAATCTCTGCTTGCGGTTGACTACTATGTCCGCCTGTCCAACGGTCGCCATGTCTACGCCCACGACTGGATGGATACCCGCAAGATTTACGGTGTTGAGGTTTCCAAGGATTATTCGAACAATAAGAACTGGTATCTCATCGCACAGTACGGTCTTATCAATGACGGCACAAAGGACGGTACCGTCCACAGGAAGTTCAAGGACGATACCAACGCCATGCTGATAGGCACCGGCAACGCAAACGACACCTTCTACAGCGACTACAAGGGTTTCAAGACCTCTTACTTCCAGAACAAGGATAAGGGACATTACGACTTCAGCTACTATGATTACACCGACAGTAACGGGAAGGTCTGGAAGGTACCCTTCAAGAGGGCAGGCATAGGTCTCAATCTGGTCTCTCTCAACAACGTCTACTACGACGCCGATATGCGCTCAAGCGGTGCTGAAATCGGCGGTCAGACCTGGAAGTACGGTTATCAGTGGAAAACCTCCTACTGGCTGTACAGCATCAAGAACGGCTGGGTACAGAAGACAGTCGAGCATGAGCTTGAGGACATCCCCGTCTATGAGGATGAAGGCCGTATAAACTTCGTCTACGAGATGGAAACCAGGGAAGGCAATAACAGCTTCTACCTCAAGTATCATTCCAATCTCAAGAACGACAAGCTGGTCAGCAACATTCCCGCAGATCAGTCCATGAAAAATATAGATGAGACCGAGTACTTCTTCGGAATTGACGGACTTGTTCCGAAGGCAACTCAGCCCTTCTGCCCCGGTTATCAGTTCGTAGGCTGGTCCACTAATCCTAACCATGACCCGGAAGATGTCACAGGCGACGATATCTACACCTATGACAAGTACAAGCAGTCTGAGAAAAACGGTGATTTTGACTGGCGCGAGATAGAGGTCAAGCTCGCTGAGGGCAAGAACAGCGGGGCGGTTCACCTGTACGCTATCTGGAAACAGGTACTCACGCCCACCGAAGGCCTGTCCGTCACCTTTGACCTCAACTATCTTGCTTCGGATTCAGACGAAAACACGGCAGATATAAGCAATGTTTGGAAGGTAGTCAATGTAAAGAAGGGCGATATAGCCGCTGATCCCGGGGTTCCCACCCGCGAGGGCTACACATTCGCAGGCTGGTACTTCTCCCGTGAAAGCGACCCCGATACGAAATATGACAGAGCCAACACTCCCGTAAATAACAACCTTGTTGTTTACGCTAAGTGGAATCCTCAGTATGTTGTACACTACTATCTTGAGGGTACAACAGAACCTGTTGCCGACAAAAAGGTCGTTAAGGACAATACCGTCGGCTCTACAGTAACTGAAACCGCCCCCACGATCACCAATTACAAGCTGGTTGGCGAGAACACCGAGAAGTCCCTCGTAATAAAGAATGATTACAAGGATAATGTGATTACCTTCTACTACAAGCTTGATGTTGCAGGCTACACCATAGAGGCTTACATCATGGGTATTGACGGTAAATACCCCGAAATACCGAGCAAGACTGAACAGCCGCCTAAGGCAGCTATTGGCACGGAAGTCAGCGTAACAACCGACACCGCTTACTGGATCGGTGATGAAAAGAAGGATGGCTTTACATTCGACAAGGACAACCCGAACAACATTATCAGGAAACCCGTTAAGGGTGACGGTTCAACCGTACTGAAGGTATACTTCAGCCGTAACCAGTACACCCTCAATTGGGTAGTTACTAAGGACGACGATGCTTCTTACAATGACAGCGACTCGAAGGAGTACTACTTCGAGCAGCCTGTTAAAAAGCCTGACATCTCTGTTCCCGATTTCTATGATTTCGACAACTGGGCAAAGGGTGGCATAGAATGGCCCAAAACCATGCCCCATAGCAATGTTAATATCGCCGGTGAGCTCATCCGGCAGAGAACTGACCTTGTTATCTCCAAGTCCGGCATGAAGGACGGCGAAACTGCAATATTCACCGTGACCGGGAAAGAGCTCGGCAGCGGCTTGAAGGTTATTGTTCCCAACGGCGAGTCTGTTACAATTAAAGACCTGCCGGTCGGCGAGACCTATACTGTCTCCGAGCAGAGCGGTTGGTCTTGGAAGTACGAGGCACAGGACTCCGTAACACGCACACTCACTAACGGAAGCACTGCTACCGCAAGCTTCACAAACGTTCCTAAGATTATCAAGTGGCTCACAGATGAGTTCTACATTGATAACAGATTCGGTATTTGGAGGTAAGCTGACATGAATGAAAACAAAAAATGCAGATCTGCCAAGAAGCTTCTCCTCTCTGTACTTGCAATCGTTCTTGTCATTGCGGTGTCAGTCGGCATCACTCTCGCAGTTTTGTCCAAGCTCTCCGGCGGTGTAAACAACCAGTTTTCACCTGCAACCGTTGATATTGAAACCGAAGAGGATTTCCATATCGGCAGTACCGTTAAGTCGAATGTTTACATCGACAACAAAAGTACAACCGGTGTGTATATCCGTGCCGCAATAGCTGTCACATGGCAGAACAAGGACGGCGACACATACCGTCAGTCTCCCGTTCCGGGTAAGGATTACACCCTTACCCAGACGGATGATGGATGGACTTTGGCTGATGACGGTTATTACTACTGGGATTCCCCCGTTGCGGCAGGAAGCAAGACCGGCATGCTCATTGATAAGTGTGAGGTCATTGCCGAGGCTCCTGCAGACGGATATACTCTCCATGTTGAAATCGTAGCACAGGCAATCCAGGCGACACCTGCAGATGCTGTTTCCGGCAGCTGGGGTGTGACTGTTGACAGCAATGACAAGATAAGCAAGTGAGGTGCCCTGAATGAAAAAAAGAGTGCTAACTTTCATTATGGTTCTTGCACTGTGTCTGGGACTCGCTCCTTCGGCACTTGCATCCTCTGTGACCTACGAGGGTCAGGCAGAGAGGTTCGTCTTTGCCCCGGGCACCGACTACTCCCCCACCGACCTTTTTGAGAACTTCAAGAGCGTTATGCCCGGCGATGAAATCATTCAGAGAATTCAGGTCAAGAATGACGCCGATAAAAATGTCAAGGTTAAGCTCTACCTCCGCGCTCTCGGCGCTCATGAGGGTTCAAAGGAGTTTCTTGAAAAGATGCACCTGATTGTCAATCAGGAAGGCAAGTCCACACTTTTTGCCGCTCCTGCCGACCAAAAGGCCACCCTTGAGGATTGGGTATGCCTCGGCACCTTTGATTCCGGCGCAGATGTTTTCCTTAATGTTACCCTCATGGTACCGCTTGAGATGGATAATGAGTTCCAGGATGCGGTAGGCTATCTTGACTGGCAATTCAAGGTCGAGGAGTTCCCTGTTGAGCAGTCCGGTCCCAAAACCGGTGACGATTTTGCTGTTTGGCTGTATGTCGGCATCGGTCTTGCAGGGCTGTGCGCAGTCATAATTCTCATCGTAACCCGACGCAAAGATCAGGACAACTGATACTTACAAAGAAAAATCCGGATGGGCTTTTGAAGCTCATCCGGATTTATTATTCTGTTTTTAAGGTTAAAACCTGATGTCAGCTCAGCTTCTTCCAGTAATTCAGCTTCGGCAGAAGTTCGGACATGTGGGCTCGCACTGCCTCTGCGGGCCAGTTTTCGTTTGCAAAGGTTTCTGCGCAGAAGTTTATCAGACTGTCCATATCGCTGTAGGTATACTTTCCGTCATGGTAACACCATTTGCAGTATTCCTCGTTAATTGTTCCGTCGGTTTCTCTGCTGAGAATGTCGTCTTCGTTAAGCGGCATACCGCAGCACTGGCAAAACAGCTGTTGCGGTGAGCCTAAAAGCGTGTTTATCGAGACATTAAAGAGCTTAGACAGCAGTTTTAGTGTTTCTGTGTTGGGTGTAGTTTCACCCGTTTCCCATCTGGACACCGCCTGACGGGTGACAAAAACCTTTTCCGCAAGCTCGTCCTGGGACATGCCGTTCTTTGTTCTCAGCTCAAGTATAATGTTTTTTGTCTCCATTTTTCTCACCTCGCTTGCATTATAGCACTAATATGCAAAAAAGCAAAGCAACCGTTTGTTGCTTTGCTCAGCTTATCGAAAAACTATAAATTCACTCTTCTTTCTGGTATGGTAAATGTATAGGCAGCATCCCGTGCGGAATCACTTTCAAAGCCGATACTCAATTCATTATCCTTTATTTCATAGGTGAACGGGTAGGTGTTACCGGGCAAATTCAGCGAGCCGTTTCCATTTCCGTCAAACTGATATACCGTTACACCGTCAAAATCCCATGTACCCTTCAGATCATCGCCGCCGCTACAGGATTTGACACTCAAAATAATTGCGAGAATTATTACAGCGGTCAGTATCACAGTTATAATAGTCAGACAGCGCTGTCTGCGTCTTTTTGCAGCGTTACGCATGGGGGATAGGTACATTCCCGGCTTTCTCGCAGGCTGTGTGCGGCTTACCGGATGTTCAGATGAGTGTACGGAACTCTGCCGGGAGGTCGAGTTATGACGGGAAGCCGTCCGGCGAGTTGAACTTATTTGTTCCTGTCCCGGCAGTTTCCTGTGTATAGCAGGCGTATCTTCCGGTGTATCGTTACCGTACGAATCACGCTCTCCAAAAAAGCAAAACACGCTTCTGCTCCTTTGGAGAAAGAGCTGCTCCGGCTGAGCAGCCTTTCAAGGTTACGAAGAGGCGGCGACGGCAAATGCGCCGTCGCCGCCTCCGGCTTGGTGCTAATCAGGTATTATTTTGCAGAATATTTTTTCTTTCTGCTGTAAATTACGGTTCCGGCCACACCAACTCCGGATGCTGCCAGAAGGGCAATCCAAAGACCCAGCATGCTGCTGTCGCCGGTCTTGGGTGTCTCAGGCTCGGTCTCAGGCTCGGTC